>JACQGE010000033.1 GCA_016199675.1 Acidobacteriota bacterium
GCCAGCTCCGGCATATATTTTTGGCGTTGTTCTGCTGTCCCGCTTTGGAAAATATGATTCGTGCAAAGGGAGGAATGAGCCGCCACGGTTAAGGCGACCGAAGGATCCACCCGCGCCAGTTCCTGGATCGCCAGAGCCTGCTCCGCGTAGCCCAGGCCCGCGCCCCCGTAGGATTCTGGGAAGGGAATCCCCAAAAATCCCAACTCTCCTAGCTGGCGTATGATTTCCCCAGGAAAAACAGCGCCTTGATCCCACTCCCGGACGTGAGGGGCGATTTCCCTTTCCGCAAATTCGCGGACCGTTTGGCAAAGTTGCTGCTGTTCTTCCGTGAGTTCGAGTTCCAAGGCAAGTTCCCGATGAAACGCTCGTGTTCCAATTATGCTACTGAGTGGCTGCTTTCGCCAAATTGGTCTCCGAAACCAAGCTCTCCCTTTTCCCCCGATAGATCTGGCGATCTCCCCAATTCCTCATGAGCAAGCAACGGCAAAGACAGGGCATTTCCATTCTTTCGGCGGATGGCTTTATTCGTAACGCAGGGCCTCGACAGGTTCCAGGCGGGAAGCTTTGACTGCCGGCCAAAGGCCAAAGAAAAGCCCTACGGCCAGAGACACCAATAATCCGAGAGCCGCCGCCCATAAAGGGACCGCCGTGGGAATCGAAGGATACAGACATTGGAGAAACCAGCCGATCCCCAAACCAACCAGGAGACCCAGCAACCCTCCCGAACCGGTGAGGGAAATTGCCTCCAGGAGGAATTGCTGTACAATGTCGCGGCGGCGCGCCCCTACGCATTTGCGCAGGCCGATCTCGCGGGTCCGCTCGGCCACGGAGATCAGCAGAATGTTCATCACGCCGATGCCGCCCACAAGCAATCCAATCGAACTGAGCAGCAGCATCACCGCCGTGACCGCGCCGGTGATGGCGCGAAACTGTTCAATGATGGACTGGGCCGTGGCAACGTAGAAGCTGTCCGGCTTGTCAGACGCATCCTTTCGCCGCTGCCGGAGGAGCCAGCGGATTTGATCCACAGCTTGCTCCAGTTGTCCGGGAAAGGCTTGCGCCATTAAAAAATGCTCCCGGACAGTAGGGTATAGTTTTCGGAAAGTGTGGTAAGGAAGCAGGACAAACTGATCGGCGGATTCGGTGCCGAAGAAGTTTCCTTTGCGGCGGTTGAAAACGCCAATCACTTGCAGCGGTTGTCCATTCGCTTCGATGATTTTTCCCAAGGCGCTTTCGTTCGGGAACAAAGCCTGAGCCACCTCGTAGCCGAGCACGGCCAGGCGCAGGCGGTGCTGGCTCTCGCTCTCGGTAAAGACGCGGCCTTCCCTCACATTCATATTCGTCACCCGGACGTAGTCCGTCGTGCCGCCAAAAAAATGCTGGGCTGGGATAAATACCTCTTCCGCCTGGTAACGAACCCGGACAAAATCTTCGTGGCCCCTACCCGGATCGGTGAAAACTATGGCGGCCACACGCTCCACCGCAGGGCAGGAACGCATGATGGCTTCGGCGTCTTCCAAAGCCAGCGGCTTTCGCAAGCGCTGTTCCTCGTTGAATCGGTCGAAATCCGCTCCCGGAGAAAGCTTCGAAACCAGGACCGTCTGCGTGCCAAAGCGTTCGAGGAGGCTGGCGATGCTGCGGTCCAGGCCTGTCAAGATTGCCGCAATGACTATCACGATGGCAGTGCCGACGATGATGCCCAACATTGCCAGAGCCGAGCGCAGGCGATGAGACACCAAGCTGTCCAAGGCCAACTTCCAGCTTTCCCGTAAGGCATTCACGTTACTTTTCCCTGCCTATCTCAGTTGCTTCCAGGTTCCGGTGCAATAGGCACATGAAACTGGATTTTGCTCTATCGAGCCTCTATAGCACCCGCGCCCGGCCCCTCCGTCCTGGGTCTAGGCGTCGGCGGAGTATAGGGTTTTGATGGAGGAACTGCCCATCTGGGTGAGTTAGGTACGCGATGCACATTGAGCGCGTACCCGAGCTTCGGTTCGAAGAGCAATCTATAGGATAGACCACCATCCCAGTTGGTCCCATTGGATGCCACCGACGGCGCACTACGAGGGGCAAGAAACCGCGCGACGACATGGTTAGCGGGTTCACTTTGAGCGCCCATAGTGAGTTCTCCCATTCCATCAGACCCCGTGCCGCGTCTTATCTCTGCCCTACTTGCTTTGGAAATTTGATCGAGAATCAGACGCAACGTCTGAGAGATGGTCCGTTTTTCTTCCGGAAAGGTGATTGGAGCGGACAGAACAGCTCTTTTCGTCAGGGTTGCACCGGCCTCATCCCGATAGCGCACCGGCTTAACAAAAAACACGCCATTGTAGAATTCAACATCGAAGCCCCCAGGAAAGTTGTTCGCGCTGTAAGCGGAAATTACGGTAAACAGCGCCTCCTTGACAGCCTCGCTATCGTTTAACTTCCCCGTTGTAGCGTCAACGAGAATGGGCACCGTAAGCTGTCCGCCGCGCGCTACGATGATGCGATACCCCGCCGGAGGAGGCCGTCGCGCCACGGTGTCCGTCACATCTTTCTGATCAGCCTCATAGTAAACCGGCATATCCTCGTAGTTAATCGGGATGCCGGAAAGCTCCTCGAGCTTATCAATGGCTGCTGCCAGAGGCCTTGGATCGTTGACGGTTATCTCAATCTCTTTGGTTTGGCCGAAAGCGATGCAGTTCAGCAGCAGAAGCGGCAGGGCGACCTCCATCGTCCTCCGCCATTGCGTTTTTGATCGTCTCATGTGAAGTTGCCTCCCTTCCTTACATGCGGCATGCATCGCGGTGCTGCAACTTAAGCAGCAACCGCTCGCGGCTCTGACTATACAAATGGCTCACTCCGCCCGCAAGGCCGCAATCGGGTCTAGCCGGGCCGCCCGGCTGGCCGGGTAGATTCCAAAAAACAGCCCGACCGCGCCAGAAATGGCCAGAGCTTGCAGGGCCATCAGCAAAGAAAAGGAGGCGGGCACGGGACTCAACCACGCGACTACCTGGGTAAAGCCCCATGCGATCCCGATCCCCAACAGTCCGCCTAGAGTAGCGACGCAAGCCGATTCCATCAAAAACTGCCTTCGCACGTCTGCCCGGCTGGCTCCCACGGCTTTTCGCATACCAATCTCCCAAGTTCTCTCTGCGACCACCGCCAGCATGATGTTCATGATGACCAGCCCGCCCACCAGCAAGAATACAGCGGTGACTACTGTCGCCACGCGAGCGATGGTGCCGGTCAAGCTCTCCCAAAGCTCCAGCACGGCGGCAGGACTGATCAAGCCGAAGTCGTCTTTTTCCCGAAAACTCAGATGATGGCGGGCCCGCAGAAGCAGCCGCGCCTGATCCTGCGCTGCCTGCATTTGGTCCACCGACCGCACGCGGATTTGGAAAGCGATGCTCTCGCGCTGCCCATAGAGCTTCTGCGCCGTCGTCAGCGGGACATACACGAAATTATCCTGCGGATGGCCAAAGACGGAACCCACCGGCTTGGCTAACCCGATAATTTGAAACGGCTGCCCTCGAAGATGGAGGACCTTGCCCAGAGGGTCCCTGCCGGGGAACAGGTTCGTTGCCACATCCTGGCCGATGACGCACACCTGCCGGCGGTGGCGAGAATCCGCCTCGCTGATGTAGCGACCCGAAGCCAGGGATTCTGTGCGAATGTCAATCATGTTGGGCGTCACGCCCCGGATACTGGAACTCATCGTTTGATCCCTCACCGTAAGCCTTCCCAACTCCCACAAGATCGCTCCCACCTGGGCCATCTCTTTCATGCCCTGCTCGAGCGCTTGATAGTCTAGCAACGTCAGCCGGGGACGTTTTTCCGCCTCGACCATCTGCCGGGCATTCGTGATGATGCCGAAGCGGGAAAGGATAAAGACATCAGAACCGAGCTGCGAGACGCGCTCGGAAACGTAGCGGTTCATGCCCTGAATCAGGGAAACCACCGCCACCAGCGTGGCCACGGAAATCAGGATACCCAGCAAGGTGAGAAAAGAGCGCAACTTGTGAGCCCACAAGTTGGCGAGAGCTAATCGGAAAGATTCAAGAATCGGCATTCTGAAGCCATTACAAACCGGGCGGGGAAAACCAATCACCCGAAACAATCTCTGCTGCTACCGGAGGTATTCATCGCGCTCCACGTTGCCGTCCCGGATGTGTAGGATGCGGCGCGCATGGGCCGCCACGTCCGCTTCGTGGGTAACGACCACGAGAGTGTTCCCTTGCTCATTGAGGCGCTGGAATAGCTTGAGAATCTCTGCGCCCGTGGCCGAATCCAGGTTGCCCGTCGGCTCATCCGCCAGGATGATGGAGGGGTTGTTGACCAGCGCCCGCGCAATCGCCACCCGCTGCCGTTGTCCTCCGGAAAGCTCGTTGGGGCGATGGTACATCCGATCCGCCAGGTCCACCATCTCCAAGGCTTTTCGGGCAATTTCGTGCCGTTCAGCGGCAGGGACTCCACGATAAACCAACGGCAATTCCACGTTGCCGAGCGCGGTGGCTCGCGGAAGCAGGTTAAAGGTCTGGAAAACAAAGCCGATTTCCCGGTTCCGGATGTGCGCCAACTGGTCGTCGTCCAACTTGCTGACCAAATGGCCATTGAGCCAATAACGTCCTGAAGTGGGGCTATCCAAGCAGCCGAGCAGATTCATCAGGGTGGACTTGCCGGAACCGGAAGGGCCCATGATCGCAACATATTCCCGGCGCTGAATTTCGAGGCTGATACCCTGCAAAGCATGAACCTCTTCGGAACCCATCCAGTAAGACTTCCGCAAATCCTCGGTTCGGATGAGCCTTCCATCCTGCATCTCTTGTTGCCCGGCCAGAATGTTAGATGAATTGGTATCCGGCATCAGAAATTCCCACGGACTCCGTTGGCGGCGGTCTCCTCTATGCGCACTCGATCACCGGATTGGAGGGTTCGCAAAATTTCAAAACTGCCCGCCACGATTCCGTCGCCTTCCTGCAAGCCGGTTAAAATCTCAATGTCCGAGATGCCGCTGATGCCGGTCGTTACCGGTTGGAAAAAGGCCTTGCCCTCGCGGACGATGAAAACGCCTTCAAGTTCATCAGCCTGCGTCTCTGGCGCTGCCGCCGGAACATTCCCATTTGGGCGGGATAAGCTCAGCTCCCGCCGGGTCCGAATGGTTAAGGCCTGGAGCGGAATAGCCAGCGCCTGCTGGCGAGTGGCGGTAACGATTTCCGCAGTCGCCGAAAGTCCTGGGCGTAAATTCGCATCCGGATTTTCCAGCGTAATGACAACTTTGAAGTCCTTCGCCTGCTGGCTGGACGTAGTGCTTTGAGCGGCAGCTAACCCCGTCGAACGAACCACGGCGGTGTTGCCGATTTCGGTAACCTGGCCGGAAAAAGGACGTTCTGGAAAAGCATCCACCTTCACCTCCGCCCTCTGCCCCAACTGAACCGCCGCTATATCGGTTTCGTCCACCAACACTTCCGCCGTAATCGTCGAAAGATCTGCGATGGTCATCAGCAGACTGCCCGGCGAGTTCTGGATTCCCGGCACAACGTTTTCGCCGACATTGACCGGCAAATCCGTGACGACGCCATTCAGCGGCGAATAAAAGGTGTGTTTGCTCAGGACATCGTGGAGACGATCCAGGTTCGCCCTGGCTTGGCGAACGCGCTCTTGAGCCGTGGCGCTCTGGGCGGTCGCTTGCTGCAACTGGGCTTGGGCCTGCGTATTCCGCGCCTCGGCCTCCTCCACGGCAGCCATAGCTACGTCATAGTCCGCTTTGGCTTGTTCAAAACTTGATCGCGAGATCAACTTTTCTTCGGAAAGGGACTGCGCCCGCACGAAATCCTGGCGCGAACGTTCGAACTGCGCCCGCGCGCGCGCCAGCGCCGCTTCCGCCGTCTTGACATTGGCTTGCATGGACTCGACGGCCGCCGCTGCGCTTTGGACGTCGGTTTCTGAGGCCTGTACCTGCGCCTGCTGCGCCCGCACGTCCGCCGCCGGTTGAACGGCCTCTAATTGGGCCAATGCCTGCCCTTTGCGCACAGGCTCTCCTTCTTTTACGCGAATCTCTACGATCCTCCCAAAGGCGCTGGCGCTGAGGTGAACATAATCCTCAGGCCGAATCTCCCCGGATGCCGTCACTATCGCTGTTACATCCTGGCGCGTAACCCGCGTTGCCTGGACCGTTTTCAGCCCCCGCCGGCTCCACAGAAACCATCCGGCGAGCAGACCCACCCCCACCGTAATTGCGCTCGCCAGATACAGAATTCGCTTTTTCCGTTGTTGCTCCATGAAAGGACGGCTCATATAGCCAATCGGCCCTACAAAAATTATAGCATCAGGAAAAAGGAACTCCCTCGCGGGGGGATCTCCGGAACTTGCTGAAAAGTTCAGTTGGAAGGATGTTAAGGGGTTGCGGAACCGACAGGCAACGCTCGGGCCAGCACATCTTGATGGATCTTCAAATCACCTTCTGCCACGAGCTTGTTCCGGAGACTTTCCTGAAAGAGGGCGAACACAACCCGACGTTTCTGCGCGAGCAGGCGATCCCGGATCATCTGTTGCTGTTGGGTAAGGTCGGCATCATCGGGCATCTGCCGGGAATCCACTTGATATACAAGCTGGCCACCCTGCACCTTCAGCGGTCCTGCAACTTCTCCGATCGACCTCTCGAAAGCCTTCGGATCTATCTCCTTGGCTGTGCCCAGGGATGGAATCATGCTGTCGCGGGTTACTGGTTCGCTGGTACTTGCTGTCAGCCCCAGAGAGCGAGCCGCTCTCTTCAGATCCTTTTTATCCTGCTGCGCCAGAAGCTTTGTCAATTCGTCTGCTTTGGACACAGCCTGATTTTGGGCTTGCTCCTCTATATAGTCGGCCTGAACTTTTTCTTGAACCTCCGCGAATTCGCCAGGATGCGCCGGGGATATGTCTGCGAGCAACGCCACCGCATAACCTCTGGTCACCGGAATGGGCTGACTGACTTGGTCTTTTTCCAGGGCAAAAATCTCCTGCTGAAGGGCTTGGGAACCCTCAATCCCAGGTATCGCTTCTTCTTGGGAAAGCGGGGAAGGAGTAAAAACCACGGCATGGGACTTTTCGGCCACAACTCCAATTTCATTGGGGGAGCGCCGCAAGGAAGCCGCAGCCTGTTCCGCGATTTTCGGCAAATCCTGCTGAACCCGGTCCTCCAGTAATAGGCTTTCAATCTCCGCTTTTACTTCTTCAAAGGGCCGCAAACGCGCCTGCTCATGCGCTCTCACTTTGAGAATGTGAATACCGTATGGCGTTTGAACGGGATCACTAATCGTACCCGGCGGGAGGCTGAAAGCGACTTTCTCAAACTCCGGAACCGTCTGATTCCGAACAATCCATCCCAGATCGCCGCCGTTGACGGCAGACGCTTGATCTTGGGAATTTTCCTTGGCCAGCGCCGCAAAATCAGCCCCTTTCTTCAATTGCGCCAGCAGCTCCGCTGCCTTCTTCTGGGCCTGCTCCACTTGAGCCGATTGGCCCTGCGGAGCTTGTAAAAGAATGTGGCTGACTTCAACTCGCTCCTCGTTCCGATAGTTGTCCTTATGATCTTCGTAATACTTTCGCAATTCTGCTTCTGGGATGCTCAGCCCTTCCCTGGCTTTCTCGCTCTCAATGAACAGAATCTTCACCGACCGTTTTTCGGGAACCTGATAGCGCTCTTTGTTTTTCTGGTAGTACGCTTGCAATTCGGGTGGAGAGGGACGGATTTCCTTCTTAAAATTGTCGGGATCCAGGAAAACATAGCTCAGGACGATCTTTTCGTTGTCCTGATGGAAGGCTGTGCGGATATCATCCGATGAAACGGTGACCGAGTCGGTTATCATTCCGCGCAGTTTGTCCACCAGCATGGCTTCCCTGTAGCGCTGCTCAAATTGCTCCACCCCGCCGCCAAACCGCGAAAAAACAATGTCTTCATATTGCTCCTGGCCCACGAAATTTCCGCCAGGGAATATCTCCGGGTCATAGCGCAACTGGGATGCCAACTCCCCCTCCGTCACCTGCACTCCCAATCGTTTCGCCTCCTGAAGCGTCAGTCTTTCTAGAATCATCTCCTTCAGAACCTGCTCCGTATAGAGCCACATCATATCCGTAGGAATCTGGTTCATGCGGCTGATCTGCATGATCCGCTGTTGCACCTCCAACGCGGTAATTTTCTCACTTCCTATTTCGGCCACCACGGCGTTGACCGTAGGATCGAGTCCCACTCCTGTCATCAGACCCGGGATCAGCGTGATGACCATGGTGACAGAAACCATGACCAGAATGGACCCTACCACAATCCGAATGACAAGATCTTTGCGGCGAAAGATATTTAACATCGTGATTGATCCTTAAAACTCTTCAACTCTCCACCCCGGAAAAACCGATCCGGACACACCGGCGATTGCCCGCGTTTCTCGTTGCCTATCCATTATAAGCCTTTTTCCCACTTTTCCATTGGGCACATCGGATCAACCAGCCAACCGTCGCCAGCATTCCTGCCCAACCCAGCGCTTCAACCACGCGGGCAATCAACCTGTCCTGCGATAACACTCCGAGGCTCGAAAAAATCAGGAACCAATCATGACCGCCCGCTGCCGGATCACCCACCGTCACCAGCGGCAATGTCTGCGTCTGCGCATTCGCCATATACCGGGCAATATATAGAAAATTCTCAAAGAAAAAGAAGGTCGCAAACGCCGTCCCAGCGGCGTGGCGCTGCAACGCAAAATAGAACGCCAGCGCCAGCGGGACCAATAATTCCAGCAATGTCCCGCCCCAAAGTCCGAGCGTGGCGCCGAACCAGCCAAACAACAGATGTCCAGCCTCATGAACGATCAGGTTGGCATGATCTATCAGGAGAAAGCCGTCCGCATCCGTCCCGGCGTGCCAGAGAAACAGACCGTAGAAAACCAGCCAAGCTCCTAACGCCCATTTCGAAACCGGATGCCAGTCGGTCGCGAGTCTGTCCTTGATCTCATCCAGAAACGCAAGCTCCATCGCTTATTTTATACACGAATGCGCCTTATTCCGCTTGGGTTCCTCCAGACCCATTAGAATTTCGGGATTATACCTTTGACAAACCAAAATCCAGCTTAGATCGCTAGTACTCGTGCTCGGCCCTGTGATCGCAGAGTAGTCAGGTTTTCGAGTTCCGCCGTTCCTGCGCGGCTCTCTTCTCCTCCAAGAAAGCTGTTTTCTGGGCCTCGGCTTCAGCACGCTTCTGTTCTATTTCTTGCTCCATTGAAAGAAACCTAGACTCAGATTCAGGCCTTGCCATACTATTAACCCGAAGGTTCCTGATTCTGGTTCTGGTGGCTTCCAAGCCGGAAAGTAACGCGAGGCAAATCCCATACAGTAAAAAGAGAACACCTACCAGCAGGGCCAATGCTACGAGGGCTTTTACGAAAAACCAGAATAGGTCAAATATTCCCATGTGGAATACCTGCTCGGCTACTTCGATATCTTCCGTCTAGCTGCCTTTTGGCGGCTTTTCGTTTGCGGCTTCGTCTGCTTCTTTTGCCTGGCTGTCTTTGGCTCAGGACGCAGTGAAGGGATTGCTGCAAGTGAAGCCAAAAACCGAAGGAACGGAAACCGAAGGTCCAATCGAAGAGCCGAAAGAAGACGGCTAAGCGGAGCCACTAGCGCGCATCATTGGCAGAGCTTTTTGTTCTTGCAGGTTCCTGCCTCTAAGTGGTCAATGTCCTCTTCGATATTAGAAAGATCGGTCCGCATTGAAGAGAGCGCACTGGAAACGTAGGAGAGATACGATTCAACAGTGCTCAATTGCGCTGCGTCTTGAGCCGAAGCAGTTATTGGCCGAGTGATCCATGGAGTCAGTGCGATTATCCACAGCGCAACGGCAATGGAACCCAATAGGGCTTTTGTTAGCCTGTCCACATTCATGTTTGTTCCTTCCTTCCACCAGGATCGCCAGCATACAGCTTCGCCTCAACGCAGGCTCCGCATCCGGGACAGTGAAGCTCTAACATGCCATCCAAGGGCTCATAATCTCCGCTCACCACTTCACCGCAGTTCCCGCAACGAAGGTGAGTATTACTATCGTTTAGAGTAATTTTGCCCATGGGGTCAGATTCCTCCCGGCCAGAATATAGACAAAGCCTTACGGTTTGTCAAAAGGATAATCCCGTAGAATTTCCTTGACACCCCCCCGCCCCTTCGGACGAAAGTGTAAGTTTCAAGATGTTTGAAAAGCAACAGCACATAGGAGAACCCGCATGAAGCAAGGTCCCGTCGAACTGGAAAAGCAATATCTGATACAAACCTATGCCCGCTCTCCAATTATTATTGAGCGCGGCAAAGGGTGTTGGGTGTGGGACACCCGTGGCAAGAAATACCTGGATTTTGTCTCCGGCCTGGGCGTGAACGCGCTGGGCTATTCCCATCCCCGGATTTTGAAAGCGCTGCGGGAGCAGGCGGGCAAGGCGATCCACGTTTCCAATCTTTACTATCACCCCTATCAAGGGCCTCTGGCCGCAGCCCTGGCCAAGATCACCGGCATGGACCGCGCTTTTTTTTGTAACAGCGGGACGGAGGCCGTCGAGGGGGCCATCAAGCTGGCGCGCGCGCACGGACACAAAATCGGCGAGGACAAGTTCGAGGTCGTGGCGCTCGACAACTCCTTCCACGGCCGAACCATCGGGGCGCTCTCTGCC
>JACQGE010000035.1 GCA_016199675.1 Acidobacteriota bacterium
AAGACCTGGAAGCAATCCAACAGCGCGCAGTAGAGGAAAGGATTCCCTATCAAACCCTAATCCCAGCCTCTTGCATAAGTACGTTTCCGGGCGACTGGTGGAGAAAAACGCCTGACGGCATACGACCTGGCCCAGGCAGAAAAGAAAGCCGGGCACATCAAGGTGGAGCGGAACAAGCCAAAACACGTCGCGGCCTAGGTTGGAATAAGGAATAATTCAGACCATGCAAACGGGCCAATTTCTAAAAGAACTTCACGATAAAGCGCTCGACCACATCACGAGTTTGCACTTTGACAAGACACACGCTATGCATTTCACGTTGGTTTCTCTTTATGGATCACTTATCGAGTTGACGGGCTGCATGCTCACGCTACTGGAGAACCGAGGGAAAATTGGCATCCCATCCCTATTTCGTACTTTTCTTGAGACATACGTTGAGTTTCACAACCTCATTCAGGAGCCGACGTATGGGTATCATATGGAGGCGAGCAAAGTCAAAGAATGGATCAAAATTTTCAGGGCAGCTGCCGAGGGCAATCCTTATTTGGCGGGTATCGCGTCAATGCCCAACCTATCAGAGGTTGTCGAGAAGGAAGAGCGCCAACTGAAAGACCTGGAATCCAAGGGATATAAGCCGCTGACGATATACCAACGGTTTGAGCGGGCTGGTATGGTTGAAGTGTATAGGTCTCTGTATAACTTTGTGAGTTCCGACTGCCATAGCAATATAAGAGCTCTTATTGAGAGGCATGTTGACCTTGGCGACGATGACTTCACGCCGGTGCTCTACAAGAACGCCCCTGACGAGAGGTTCTTGTGGTTACTCGGTCCCACAGCGGAATTGCTTGTCTCGGCTACAATTGATATTCACGAGTATTTCAAGAGTGGGGTTGTCAACGAGGTCAGGTTGTTCAAAGACAAGCTTGCCGACGCCTGCTCCTCGCAGTCATCCGGATGCGAACCGTCAAGTCACGTTTGAGCGCGGCAGTCACGGTGAACGTTGTATTTGGGGCGTGCGAAGGGAGGGCCTCACGATGAAAATGAAAAACATAACAATTCTTGGGTTCACTCTTATCAGCATGGCAGTAGCAGTGGCTATCGCAGCAGATAGCGAGATGGATCGCGCAACCCTCAAGGGACTAAAAGGACTTAAGGTCATGGTCGCCCAGGAGGAGCTAGAGGTAGGGCAGGCTGGCTTGACCAAGAGTTCCATCCAGACAGATGTGGAGCTGAAACTGCGGCTAGCGGGATTCCCAGTCCTGAGCGGAGATGCAGATCCCTTCTTGCATGTGGGTGCATACGTGCTGACCGATTCTTCCGGCCTATTCCGCTACACTCTCACAGTGCAAGTCTACCAGTTAGCCCAACTCTCCCGTGACCCGAAAATCTCAAGTGTCGTACCTACATGGGAAGTATGGAGGTTTGGCGGCATCGGTGATGTCCACCAAGTTAGAAGCGAGATCAAAGACCTCGTGGACAAATTTATTAACGCCTACCTGTCGGTGAATCCGAAATGAGCGTTAAGTCATGAACTGTGCTTCCCCTTCGCGGCAACTACCGCCCCAAAGCCAGTGCAGCGTCTGGCGGTATGTCCCAGGAGGCGAACTGGCCGGCCAGGAATTTGGGAAAGGCGGCCTCATCCAAAACAACTCCCGCACGAATCTGACGTATCCGCCCGCGCCTGGTTGGTGCTAGAATTTCTATAACATGCCAGGAACCACGCGAGACCAAATCATCGAGGCGCTTGAAAATCTGCCGCCGGACGCGACCTTTGACGACGCCATCGAACGGCTCGTCTTCCTTGCCAAAATCGAAGCAGGTCTGGCGGAGCTAGACGCGGGTGATGGAGTTCCCCACGAAGAGGCCAAGCGGCGACTTGGCTTGTGACCCCGCTCCTGTGGTCGCCGCAGTCTCTCCGCGACCTGGAGAACATTCGTGCGTACATCGCGAAAGACTCGCCGCTCTATGCCGACCTTGTCATCCGCCGTCTCGTGGTGGCGGTCGAGCGGCTGAGCAACTTCCCTGAATCAGGCCGCATGGTCCCCGAACGCAGTTCTCCAGAAATCCGCGAGGTTATTGTCAAACCATACCGAATCGTATATCGCGTGCGCGAAGGCACGGTGGAAATTGTCACGATCTTTCGAGCATCGCGACTGTTCCCCGACTTTGTCTAGACCATTTTTACAGTTAGTGTATAGCATATCCGCAATGGCGAAACCA
>JACQGE010000041.1 GCA_016199675.1 Acidobacteriota bacterium
GGCTCAGCCGTTTTTGCAAGGAGACCTGAGCGGCGTCGTAGTATGCGATGCTGTTGCTTTCAACTTCCGCCATGCTGGTATAGCGCGAGTCGGGCCGGCGGGCATTGACGGTCTCTGTCGTTAAAGGGATGCCGGACAACGGCCGTGCGCGGTTCGTAATGCTTTGCGTAAACAGATGGAAAGAACGCGACCCAGTATAAGAAAGGCGGAGAAAGAATGATCCTGGCATATCCCGCTCTACCGAAAGGGAGTATTGGTGAGAGTACGGCGTGACTAAGTCCGGGGAAATCCGGCGCAGGGCGTAGCGGCCTTGCGGAGCCGGAGGAAAAAACAGACTGGCCAGGTCGGGCGCTGGGAGTTCTGTGACGCGAATTTCAGGGGGATTGAAGCAGGCAAACTGGTAGGTGGCGGGGAAAATGATTCCGTAGGAGATGCCGTAGCCTCCCCGGAGGGTCAGGTTGGCACGCGTGGGATACCATGCAAAACCGATGCGAGGAGCGAAGTTGGTGAGATCGGTCGAATATCCTGCCTCCGTCCGTCCGTTCACCTCGGTTGGGGAGGTCTCTAGTTCATAGCGAAGACCTAGATTCAGGTTCAAGCGAGGGGTCAAGCGAATCTGGTCGCCCAGGTAGAAAAAATGTTCCCAATTGCGAAAGCCCCGATAGAAGTCCCCCGAGCTGACGGTCCACAGCGCAGGCCTGCCCAGCAGAAAATTTTCGATCTCGGAGTGGCCAAAGTCGGCCGCGAAGACCAAAGTGCCGCGGGCATGGTCGCTTTGGAGATCATTCACCTGGACGCGGGCCATGCCACCCCCTATTTTTAGGGTGTGGCGTCCAAACGGGCGAGTCGCATCGCCGTAGAGTTGAAATCGATTTTGGACCTGCCGGCGGGGAAAAGGTGTGCCCGGCCCTATGTCCTCGAGAGAATCCGCCTGGAAGTCCACGTCTGGGACCGATGTAGCTATTCCCTGGGAATCAAAAAGGTGCAGGAACTCTTCCGTTGGAGAAAGCGATGCGGCCAGGCGATCAAAATGGAACCCAATCCGCCCCACCGCGCTGGGAGAAAAGTTGTGCGTCAGACTCGCATGAATAGCTAAAGTGCGAACATTGGTCTGTGGGTTCTGTCCGATGACTAGTTCAAGAGGGTCCTCCGCGTGGTCATTGATGGAAAAAAGAGAGGCCAGAGAATTATTCATTCCGAAGGGAATGTCCAGGCGCAGCAACCCATCCTTATTGTCAATTTTGTGTGGGGCGCTGACATTGCGCTGGTGCTCGCTGATATTGGCGCTGGCTGGGAAGTTCGGCAGCCCGGAACGATAAGCCTCAAGAATTGCCGCGATCACTGATCTTGCCTGCGGATCATTCGTCAGCGGTATACGTTCTTGCTGTTTCGGCACTTGCACGTTGCCGTTGACTTCCCCGGAATCCCATAGCCTTCCGAACTGGGCCGTCACGAAGAGACGCTCGCTAGCTAAAGGCCCGCCGGATGAGACGTTATATTGGTTCACGCGGGCGGACGGCAAACGGCCTCTCGTAAAAAAAGAACGCGCGTTGAGGACGCTGTTTTGGAAGGCGTCCGAGATCGCAGAGCGCCATTGCGATGCAATGGGCCGGCTGGCCAGTGGATAAAACTCCTTAAGTGGACTGCCAAATTCGGCTCCAAAGTAGTTTTGCTCCGGCAGAAACTCGCTTAGGGGCTGCGGTTCTGCGCCCCGCTCCTCCATCAGCCGCCGGCGCACAGCATTCAAGTCTGGCGTATAAACCGGCAGCGGTGGGCGTTGTTCTTCTTGCGGGGAAACCTCCTCCGACAAGAGAAGTGCCAGCCGAAAATCCATGCGGATGGAACTGTCCGGTGTTCCTATAACGACGATTCGATGGACTACCTGGTGGCCGCCGGGGCCTGTAACGGTGAGGGAATACACTCCCTCCCCTAGATCGCGCACCACGTAATGACCGTCTGGCTGAGTCCAAACAGCCTGCCGGACTTGCCCTTCCAGTTTTTTCGTCAAGATTTCCGCGTTCGCAATGGGTCTGCCTTCTGTGCTGAGTACCCATCCCCGGATTTCGCCCGCTTCTGCCAGGCAACACAGGGACAGGAAAATCGGAAGCATCCACTCCATCGGGCCGAGCGGTTTCATCGGGCAATCTTAACCGGTTTTGAAGGGTCCCACACGACGAGCCTATTTTCTAATGTAACAGGGGAAGGAGCAAGCCGCTCCTTTTACAGAAGAGCGCTAAGCCCTTCTCACTGACCCAGGGCGGAGCTGACCACGTGGCCGTGGCCATCCAGCGAAACTCGCAGCGTGAATGGAGAATTATTTTCCCGGAGCGGCCAGAAAAACTGGATGTCTCGGTATTCCACCACATGAAGTCCATCCGCTTGGCGATAAGTCACCCAGGGAAAGCGGGCAAACCAGAGATAAGTTTTCACATCCGCTATTGTTTCTGCTGCTTCAACGTATTGGTTTGTTTCCGCGTTGGCGAAGTAATGAATGGCCTGGGGAATGGGGTTAGAGAGATCAATAGAAATTCGGTAGATTCCCTCCGGCGTATCTAGCAACCCTGACCACCACCACAGCGAAGGAGGTGCAGGCAAGGCTGCCCGGCGCTTGACCACCATGCCTCCCTTTTGAACAAAAGCTTCCACGCGGGCCAAAGCCGCTTGATGAGCGACCCCGCAAAGGAACAAATAAATAACCAGAGCAGTGACGCCAATCCGGCAATAGAATCTCCTCCGCCACTCGAAGCCCAGCCCTTTCAGCGAAGGTGCCCAGAGCAAGAATGCCACCACCGCAGAGGCCGCCGCTACTGTTCTGGTCGGAAAGGGAATTTGTAAGGCGGACGCCAACTGGGCCATCGCGATCCAGACGGCCGTAAGGCAAAACCAAACTAAAGCAGCCCTGCTGACCGCATGCTGGCGATTCGAGTAGACCCAGGTGAGAAGCTGCGGCAGGAGAACAATCGTAGTAAAGGTTAGGTCAATGATGAAGGTCAGGTCCCAGGCGATGCGGGCATGGCTCCAGGGGGACCAGATCATGGTTCCGAAGGAAGTAATGAGGTCGAGCACAATGTGAAAAGCGATGCCAATTCCATAAAGGAACGAGAAAAAAAGCCATCTTCGCTGGCGGGTCCAGAGGCAGGTTAGTCCTCCGAGCAGGAGCGCAAAAACGGGCAGGGCGAGAAAGGAATGGGTGATGCCACGATGAATTTCCAGCCGGGTGAGTTGATTCTGGATAAACAGGTTCGTAAAGGAGTCGCTATCGGGGAAAATACTGCCCAGCGTGACCACCCAGGCAGCCAGACGTCCCTCCCGCTCCGAGAGAAACGACTTGGCGACCAGGGCACCCGCGATCCCATGCGTAATGGTGTCCACAGCCCGCCTTGCCCCTCGCTGATGCCCCTACCCGAGAGGATGGTTTCCGGCCAACCATAGGCAAGAAATTCCTTGGGAATGCCCGGCTTAACGGAAGCGATAAGTAATCCGCCCCCTCGTTAGATCGTAGGGAGAAAGTTCTAAGGTCACTCGGTCCCCCGGAAGAATCCGGATGCGGTTTTTGCGCAACCGGCCCGCCAGATGAGCCAGCACGACCTGCTTCTGTCCCTCCAACTCTACGCTGAACATCCCTCCGGGAAATTTCTCCAGCACTGTGCCGGAAACTTCGATCCCCTCTTCCTTGACGTCTTCTGTTTCGTGTTTTGCGTTTTTTTCTCTCGGTTGCGGCTTGGCCATAGTCTCCGTTTTTAAGAAATTGTCGTCCTTTTTTGGAACTCCCCAATGCCGAAATTTCCGGCATCTCGGGTTTCCTGCCTCTATCCTAGCATTGTGCTGCAGTAGGGTCGAGGATTTCTGGGCGAGAGGGGCGGCGGATACCAAACAAAAAGCACACGGCGAAAAGGCATTCCCCGTAGTTGCTCTACTAGGCCAGGCCTAATTGCCGTTTGGTTTCTTCCAGCGAAATAGTATTTTTCTGCTTGGCCCGGGACTCCAATAACTTCATGAGCTGCTTGTTCTTTCTTGTTAATTCGACCTCCCGATTGAAGTCATCAATTTCTGCAAGGATGAATTCCTCTCCTTCAACAGACCGGAGAATGACATTTTCGTGGCGGGCGCGCTTCAGCAGAGCATTTAGCGTTTTGGCTTGTCTAGAAACTTTGATGGTTTTCATAACTCGTATTCCCTGTCTTGAATGTATAGGCAACTTCCTCTTTTATAACCGACCGCCTCTACCTTAATCAACTGGTTCTCCTGGTCAGTGTCGAAGAAGACCCGGAAGCGGTCAACGCGCAGTTCCCACTCGGCGAGTCTGTTTGGGCGCAGACGCTTTCGATTGCGAGTTTCAACCGCAGGCTCAGAACTTAACCGCGATTCCAGTTCCGCCAGGATGCGCCTTCGTTCCGCTTTCTTGAACCAGCGCAGGTCCTCAATGGCTTCTGGGGTAAAGGTGATTTTGAACATTCGGTTTCAGAGAAAAAGCGCACGGCGAGAAAAAGCATTCGCCGTGGCTACTCCCCGTATTCCTCATCGAGCCTTTATTCTACCCGTCGCATCACCATCGGGATTGGGCGTGGGCCGAGGGCGGGGCTTTGCTGGTGGTGGAGTCACAATCCATCGCGAGTTCGGGAGCCGGTTTATACCGAGCACATACCCATATCTGGGTGCATAATCTAGGTCGAAGTAGTAGCCGACATCCCAAGTGGTCTGAGCAATCACAGGCCCGCAACCCTCACGAGCGCTATTGGGGCACGCCTTGGCAGCGAGAAATCGAGCGATCACATGGTCCGCTGGTTCGTTATTAGCGCCGACAGTGACTTCGAGTAGAAAATCATTGGGCCTCATCAAGCCGCCACCAATCTGGGAGCCGGCCGCTTTCGAAACCTGTTGGAGAATCAGCCCAAGCGTCGTACCTGCATATCTCTTTTCCACGGGCAAGGTAATGGGAGTTGACAGAAGAGGTTTCATCGTCTGCATGACACCGGTCTCATCGCGGTAACGCACAGGCTTAACAAAGAATACGCCGTTGTACTCCTCGAAATCGTAGCCGCCCGGTAAGCCGCTGGAATTATAAGCGGAAATGAGCTTTGAAAGTGCATCCTTGACGGGCTTGGAGGTCTCTGAGTTTTCCCGTGGATGCTTCCACAGAAATCGAAAACGAAAGCTGCCATCCGCGCGGCAGGTTCGTGAGGTCGCGCAGATCGCCCGAGTAGTAAACCGGAATACCCTCGTAGTTAATTGGGATTCCGTAAAACTCCACGATCTTGCGGACGGCGGCTGCCATGGGGCGGGGATCATCCACGGTCATCTCAATCTCTTTGGTCTGGGCGAAAGCGATGCTGCAGGCGAGGAGGAGTCCGAAGACAGTTCCGAGCGTTACCGGCAATCTCCTGTTTGATTGATACATATGCCCTCCTCTCTAATTATAGACGCCGCGCAACTTGTGATTGTTCCGTCGAAGGTAAAGGTAACAGAAATCCACGGATCGCCACCGTTATAACATCTCCCGTCGTGCCCCGTCATCGTCCAGTGCAAGGTCCGTTATCCGGGAAGACACCCCTTGTATTATTTTATATTTCTAGTATCATAGAATTGTGAAACGTCCCAGAAGCGCTGAACAGATCACCCGACACGCTGACAGGTTTGCAGCCATTGGTGCGGAACCGCGGTTACGCATCCTGCAACTTCTTTTGATGGCTCACCCCCAAGGGTTGGTGGTGGGTGATATTCAGCAGGAGTTGGGAATCCCTGCTTCGACGCTCTCTCACCATCTTGACAAACTCAAGAATGAGGAACTGGTTACAGTCCAGCGGGAGGGCACATTTCTGTGGTACAGGGCCAATACAGGTGTACTGCAAGACTTAATCGGCTTCCTTTACGCGGAGTGCTGCACCCGGAACAAAGTTATCGAACCCCGCGAGCTGGTTTCGATCAGCAAATCGCAAACAAATGCTCCGAAAGGAAAATCGAAATGAGCGCAGAAAACATCAGAGAAGTCGTAAAAGAAAAGTACGGGCAGGCGGCTTTGCGCGTGGCCACTGGCACTAGCAACTCCTGCTGCGGAAGCAAGTCCGCTTTGTCGGGTTGTGCTGGCCCGATTACCGTTAATCTTTATGATGCAAATCAGGCGAGCCTGATTCCGCAGGAAGCCCTGCTGGCCTCGTTAGGTTGCGGCAACCCAACGGCCTTGGCGGAACTGAATCCAGGCGAAACGGTCCTTGACCTGGGGTCGGGTGGAGGCATAGATGTTCTGTTGTCAGCAAAGCGGGTGGGGTCTACAGGCAAGGTCTATGGCCTGGACATGACCGACGAGATGCTGGCGCTGGCGCGCCAGAATCAGCGGAAGGCAGGCATTCAAAATGTTGAATTCCTGAAAGGGGAAATCGAAAACATTCCGCTGCCGGATAATTCCGTGGACGTGATTATTTCGAACTGCGTGATCAACCTCTCCGCTGACAAGGACCGGGTACTGCGGGAGGCGTTTCGCGTCCTCAAGCCAGGCGGGCGGTTTGCCGTCTCGGATGTTGTGGTACGGAGTGTAGTGCCGTCCGAAATCCGCCGGAGCGTTGAGCTTTGGGTCGGTTGCGTGGCAGGGGCTTTGGAGGAGTCAGAATATCGCCGCAAGCTGGCCGCCGCTGGCTTCGAGTCCATTCAAGTCGAGCCAATCCGCGTTTATCAGGTCGAGGACGCCCGGCAGTTTCTGGTTGATGAGGGGATTGACGTGGATGCCATCGCCCCTCTGGTGGACGGCAAGTTCATGAGCGCCTTCGTGCGGGCGAAAAAACCAGATGCATCATGCTGCGGCCCGAGCTGCTGTGGCGGCTCAACGAAACGGTGACCTGAGCTTTCAAACGGGCAACAAATCAAATGCCAGCAAAGAAACTGAACTTTTTTGAGCGGTATCTGACTCTTTGGGTGATTGCCTGCATGTTTGTGGGTGTGCTGCTCGGGAAGTTGGCGCCTGGTCTGACCAATGCTCTCCGACGGCTGGAATTCGGCCAGGAAAGCCAGATCAATGCTCCCATTGCAGTGCTCATCTGGCTGATGATCATTCCCATGATGATGAAGGTTGATTTTGGTGCGATTCGCGACGTCGGGAAGCGCCCCAGAGGCTTGCTGGTCACATTATTAGTGAACTGGCTGGTGAAGCCATTTTCCATGGCGTTGATTGCCTGGATTTTCTTCCGGCATGTTTTCGCCGGTTGGATCGGCGCGGCGGAAGCGGATCAGTATATTGCGGGCGCCATTATTCTGGCAGCGGCTCCTTGCACGGCCATGGTCTTCGTTTGGAGTTATCTGACAGATGGCGATCCAGCCTACACGCTGGTACAGGTTTCTCTAAATGACCTCATCATGCTGTTTCTGTTCGCCCCCATCGTGCGGTTTCTAGTCAGTGGCGCGTCCTCGCTTTCCGTGCCGTTCGTTGTTTTACTGTATTCCGTCATCGCCTTTATTGTTGTCCCCTTGGCCGCCGGAGTTATTCTCCGCGCATGGTTCCTCAGGCGTTACGGGCAGGACTGGTTCGAAAAGATACTGCTGCCGAAATTTTCACCCCTCACGATCATGGCGCTGCTGGCCACCCTGACCTTCATTTTTGCTTTTCAGGCTGACAACATCACGGGTAAATTCATGCATGTGATCCTTATTGCTGTCCCAATCCTCATCCAGGTGTATTTTAATTCGTCGCTTGCCTATAGCCTGATGCGGCTATTCAAGGTCGAATACTCGGTTGCCGCGCCGGGCGCTCTCATTGGTGCGAGTAATTTCTTTGAGCTTGCCGTCGCCACGGCTATTGCGCTGTTCGGACCTGATTCGGGTGCGGCACTGGCCACCGTCGTCGGAGTGTTGATCGAAGTTCCGGTGATGCTCTCGGTCTGTTCTTTCTGCAACCACACGCGCCATTGGTTTCCTGATTGGACGGGGACTTCTATGTATGAAGGCGGGCAGGCAGTCTCACAGAAGTCATTCAGCCCTTCTCGCTAACTTCCAGTTTCTGCAAATACATTGTCGCTGTGGCTTCGGCGATGAGGGGGTTGCCTTCGGTATCGAAGCGTATCTCGGCGCGAGCGTTGACCACACGGCGTCGGCGGTCGAGTGTCCAGGCCCGGATTATTACTTTTGCGCCGACAGAGATTGGCTGGCGGAGGCGAACCTCAAGACGGGCAGTAACCCCATATAGTCCCTGGAAGTAGAGCGCCCAAGCCAGCGCTTCATCCATCAGCGTGAGGGTTACGCCCCCGTGCAGCAATCCGGGCCAGCCGCAATGTTCCGAGCGGGCAGTATAGACGGCGCGGCTGCCGTTGCCCCCATCTCTAACAAACGGCACCTGAAAGCCAATCGGGTTCTCCGGCCCGCAGACATAACAGTGGGAAGTGTCCAGGTTCAAGGAAATGTTTCGCTTGCCTTCTAACTGCACAAATTCCCCCCTTTGCCAACTCGATTGGGCTTCCTTGCAAGATTCACATTTCAAGAGGAGAAAAGAATCACGCAGAGGGAGCGGAGCTTGCCCGTAGTTCAGTTCTGCGTCTTATTTGCCCTCGGATAAAGAAAACAACCGCAAGGCTAAATTCAGCGGCCTTGACTGGGCCATCGCAGGTGAAGGGAATAGATCGCCGCGGAAGTGAGCTAACTCCCCTCACCGAGGAATCATCGCGTCAGCACCGCTAACAAGGAAAACGAAACTATCTGCGCTTCCGAGCCGTTTTCTTCTTTGCCGTTTTCCGTGTTGCCGCCTTTTTGGCAGGAGCGGCTTTCCGTGTCGGTTTCTTTTTGGGAGTGGCTTTGGCGACTTTGCCCCTGGCTTTCGTCCGGGCAGCCGCTTTAGGAGCCGCCCTTTTCGCTTTTTTCGCCGCCGCCGCTCTGGCCGGGCGAGCGACTTTTTTCTTGGCAGGCTTTTTTGCGGAGCGGGTTGGCTTAGGCCGCCTAGGGCTTATTACAACCGGCGCTACAGGGGGCATGCTTGGTCTCGAAGGAGAAACTGGTTTTTCTGTCCCGGAAGGTTCTTCGTGGATCGGAAATTCCCCCGGCTCTTCTTCCTCTTCTTCGAGGTCCGTTTCATAATCGTCCTCTAGCTCCCCGGGATACGAACCGGGCAGTTCGTCTTCGTCCCCATCATCCACCGCAAAATAGGTGATTTCATCATCAAAGGTCATGCTCTGTCTCTCCTCCCTCTCCGACGAGGTCGCCGTCCCGGACTCCCTCGCTCCCGGAACCGCCTGACGGAACGATTTCGCACCCCGTTTCGGACCTCATTTATACCAGAATGGCGTTGTATCGCATCCGGGGGCCAGTGTCAAGTGTCAAGACGAATTCAGACCTTTTTTCCAAAAGGGAACAACAAAGGCTATACACCCATTGAAATTCGGCGGAGGATCGCCTGGAAGCTATCAGTCATCTCATAAAGAACCGGAAGGGAACGGTTTTCAGCCCGGAATTCTACCACCGAATCGATGACTCAATACACTACTTTACGGCTACTTTGTTACACTGGCTTTCTGGTTTTTTTGAAAGAAGGCGGCAGCAGCAGGCAGACCCATGGCGCGGCAGGCAGTCGAGCACGTCCGGAAGCTAAAAGGGGGCGCCCAATCCCACCTGATGCGCTGCGATGACGGTCACTATTACGTCGTGAAGTTCCAAAACAATCCCCAGGGAGTTCGCATCCTGGCCAACGAAATGATCGCCAGCAAGCTGGCTCTCGCATTGGGCTTGCCGACGCCCCACCCGGAAGTCGTGGAAGTGAGCCAGTGGCTCGTGGAACACACGCCGGAACTCTATATCGAATGGGGGAAAGAACGGATCCGCTGCGCCAGCGGTTTTCAGTTTGGATCGCGCTTCCCCTGCGACCCTTTGCGCACTCCGGTATACGACTTCTTGCCGGACTCATTGCTGGAAACAGTGGCCAACCGTGGAAGTTTTCTGGGAATGCTGGTTTTTGACAAGTGGACTTGTAACTGCGACTCCCGCCAAACCATTTTCTATCGGCCTTCCCGGAGTGATTCCTCCCCGTACGTAGCGATGATGATTGACCAGGGGTTTTGCTTTAATGCCAACGAGTGGAGTTTCCCGGATGCGCCCTTGCGAGGAGTGTTTTCGCGCCTGTCCGTATATGCGGAGGTGGCGGGCCTGGAGTCGTTTGAGCCGTATTTGTCCCGCCTGGAAAGCCTGGACGACGACCTCCTGGAGGAGGCAGCCGCTTCCGTGCCGCCGGAATGGTACGCGGGAGATACGGAGGAGTTAGGCGGGCTTCTGCGCGCTCTCGCTAGCCGCCGCCGTAAAGTTGCCGCGCTGCTGATGGCTTTAAGGAACCTTCCAAAACGCCCTTTCCCAAATTGGAGAGACCTTGATGGAACGAATGAAGAACTGTGAGTATTGTCTGGTACGATACGCTCCCTCCGCTCTGCGGGAGACCCATGTCCCCATCGGCTTGTTCCTGTTTGACGATTCCGGTCAACTGGTACGGCACCAGATCACGCAGGATTGGCGGCCGGTTCGCTGTCTCGACCCGGAAGCTGACGTGGCGCTGCTGCAAAGGTTGCCCTCCCATTTCGACCAACTCGTGGCGCAAGGCCGGCCTGATAACAGCGAGGGGATCGCAACCGAACCCAGCCTTTATGAGCAGTTGAACCATTTGCAGGAGGAGTTTGCCGGTTCCGTGCAGATTGCGGCGCCTCGGGGGGTGCGAACCGACAATCCCGAAAAAGAATTTCACCGCCTCTTCCGGGAACATGTCGAACGGCTGCGGCCGCGCCGGACGAAATACCTCCGGCGCGAAGGCAGCCGCCCCTGGGTCCATGCTCTTCTGAGCGAGGCCCTGAAGCGCCACGCGCTTTGGGATTATCTGCAAAAAGATATTTCGGTGGAAGAGTTTACCGTGCCGGGAGACGGTTTTCGGATTGACTTCAGCTATCGTCCCAATGGAATTCACCGCTACCTGCACGCCCTCTCCTTAGAACGCGACTGGAACCAGGCCAAGCTGCTGAGCTATACCTTTTGGAGAATCCGGCAAAAAGCCGAAGCTTCCCTGACCGCGATCGTGGCGGATGCAAACCCGGCACTCTCAACCGTCCAAAGTTGCCGGCAGATTTTGCTCGATTCGCAGATCGCCGTTCAACCGCTTTCTGAGCTGGATGGTTTTCTGCAAGCCCTCGGGGGAGAAATGCGAGCCGGATAGCGCCATCGTCGGGGTAAAAACTTCCTTCCCCTTCTTTCATGGGCTAGAATAGGAGCGGCTTTTGCGAATTCCAATATGGCCCTGCTACTCCCATCTCTATTGACGCGGCTTCCGCAATTGAACCTGATTGCGGCCATTGAGATTTTAGTCCTCGCCTTCGTGATCTATCAAATCCTGTACATGGTCAAAGCTGCAGGCTCAATTCCCCTGCTGTTATGGATCACCTTGTTGGCAGCGTTGTACTACGGCTCGGAGTTTGCTGGTTTTGAAACCGTGCAGTGGTTGCTGGGCAATCTTTTTCCTTACCTGGTCTTCGCCATGATTGTATTGTTTCAAACGGAAATCCGGCGCGGCCTGGCCCGGATTGGCCGCAATCCGTTCGGCAGCCCCTACTCATCCTTCGAAGCTCGCCAGGTTTTCGAGGAAATCCTGCTGGCCGTGAGCCGGCTGGCTTCCCAAAAGACTGGTGCTCTGATTGTATTGGAGCGAGACACCAGCCTGCGTACTTATAGTGAAAGCGGTATTCCGCTCCAGGCGCGGCTCAGTTACGATCTGCTGGTTACGATCTTTCAGCCGCGAACGCCCCTACACGACGGCGCGGTCATCCTCCGAAAAGACAAGATCGTTGCCGCCGCCTGTTTCTTGCCCCTGAGCGTGAACCCGATCTGGGGGACTCAGCTCGGCACCCGGCACCGGGCGGCCGTCGGCATTACGGAGGAGACCGATGCCGTGGCCATCACGGTTTCCGAGGAAACGGGATTCATCTCGCTCGCCGTAAGCGGCTCCATCGAATTGGGCATCTCCGCGGAAAGACTGGCCGAACGCCTCGGAGAGATTTTTGGCCATCCCCTTCCTCCAGCGGCTCCGGTTCCGGCTCGCAATCCCGCCGGGGAGGAATCCCAGCTTGACCCTGCCGCCGGCCGCATGACTTCTCGAGATCGGTTATGAATTGGCTTCGGGCCTGCCTCACTGAAAACGTGGGATTGAAACTATGGTCACTGGCCTTAGCCTTGGCCATCTGGAGCACGTTTGGGGGCGATCCGGTGACGGAAGCCACCGTCCGTGTGCCTGTGGAGTACCACAACGTGCCAGACCGTTTGGAATTGCTGCCTGCTCTCAACGAGGTTCAACTGCGCGTGCGCGGGCCTAGCCGGGCCTTACGGCGAGCGGTGCCGGGCGATTTTTCCGTCCGCGTTGATCTTTCTCCCAGCAAGGAACCCGGAGAACGAACCTTTGTGTTCCGTACCGATGCAATTCAAACTCCCACGTTCCTGAAGGTGGTGCAGGTCATCCCCGCACAAATCCAGTTCGCGCTGGAGCAAACGATAACGAAACAGGTTCCCGTCCATCCGCAGTTCTTTGGAAAAGTGGCTTCCCCCCAGCGGATAAAGAATTATCGGGTGCGGCCTTCCCATGTGCGCATTGCCGGACCTAGCAGCCACGTCGAGCCGATGCAGGCTGTTATGACCGATGCGGTAGAACTAACCGGACTCCGGGCCAGCAAAACCATTCTTACCGCCGTTTCCATCCAGGACCCGCTGGTGCGTTTAGTGGATTCCCCGACCGTGGAAATCACGATTGAGCTGCAGAAAGCCGACTGAAGTATCTCTGGTTCCTGGCGAGTAGAAGAAGATACAATGCAAGGTGGGCTGGCTATGGCCCCTTCATCAGTCAGAACGGGAAACACACCAATGGAAAAACGATTGTTCGGTACCGACGGAATTCGCGGAGTGGCCGGAGAGCCGCCACTGGCCCCGGCCACTGTATTCGCGGTGGGAGTCTGCATCGGGCAGTATCTTCGGTCGAAGGCGTTGAACCAGCGCGTCCTCATCGGCGAAGATCCCCGCGAATCCAGCCGCTGGATTGCGGAAACCGTTGCCGCCGGGCTTCAGAAAGTCAACGTCGGAACCGAAATCGTGGGAGTGATTACGACACCGGGCTTGGCCTATCTGACGGCCTCGGAAAGATTCGCGGCTGGCATCATGATTTCCGCTTCCCACAATCCCTACCGCGATAACGGCATCAAGGTTTTCTCCGCCAACGGCTTCAAACTCCCCGATGAGGACGAGCTGGAAATTGAACGGGCCATCTTTGCCTACCGGCAAGGCGGCCCGGTTCTCTCTTTTCCCGGCTTTTCCATAGAATCGAACCCTGTGTTGCTGAAGCGGTACATAGATTTCCTCCGCCAAGCGTCAGGTCTGGAATGGACTTTGCCGGGCCAGACGCTGGTGGTTGATTGCGCCAACGGATCGGCCTCGGCGCTTGCGAAAGATGTATTTGCCGAACGGGGGATGCAATTGAAAATCAGGTCAGACCAGCCCAACGGCCGAAACATCAATCTGAATTGCGGTTCGCTGCACCTGGAAACGCTGCGCCAAGCAGTGTTGGAAGAAAAGGCGGATTTGGGAGTCGCTTTCGACGGCGATGCGGACCGGGCTTTGTTTGTTACAGCGACGGGCCGTATTGTGGATGGGGATGGCGTGTTGTTGATCGCCAGCCGCTATTTGCGCCAGCAAGGAGCGCTTCGCAATGGCGTGGTCGTGGGAACAGTGATGTCGAACCTGGGTTTGGAACTGGCCTTGGCCCGCGAGGGCTTAAAACTGCTGCGGGCGCCTGTGGGCGACAAGTACGTCCTCGAAGAACTGCTGCGCTGCGGAGCTAACTTGGGCGGAGAACAATCCGGCCACATCCTCTTTCTCGATCTCGCCACCACCGGCGACGGTTTGCTCACCGCCTTGCAGATGCTGCGCATTCTGGCGGAGAAAGGGCAGACCCTGGATCAACTGGTGGAGGGATTGGAAATCTTTCCGCAGGTGATTCGCAACGTCCGCGTTCGGGAGAAAGTGCCGCTGGAGACTCTGCCCCAAGTGATGGAGCAGATCCAAACCAGCCAGCAAAGATTGGGCGACCACGGGCGTGTTTTGGTCCGCTACAGCGGCACCGAACCCCTGGCCCGGGTGATGGTGGAAGCAACCGATGCCGCCGAAGTTGAAAGACACGCGGCGGCCATAGCCCGCGCCATCGAGGAAGACATCGGCGCCAGATAATGGCTGCGGCTCCATCGTGCCCGCAAAAGCCCTTGCCCCTGTCCAGGAGTTCCTCTACAATGGCCGCTTTATTTGGGACGGTTCCTCAGTGAGTTATTCCGGTAGTAACAACGGCAATTCAGCTCCGAAGGGGGCGCAAGATTTTTAGCCCCACGGCGTCAGCCATGGAGAGCGGAGCAAAAACGAAACAACCCCGGAGGGGCGAAAGACC
>JACQGE010000050.1 GCA_016199675.1 Acidobacteriota bacterium
CGCGAACTTATGACTCAGGACACTAGGAGGAAGCGACCACACCTGGCTTCCTTTCTCTCGCAGGATCGAACGAATGGTCTCAACCATGGGGAGGCCCCCTTTTGGATTGTTGGGGTTATTTTTTCCCCTTCGTGCCCATCCGTCAAGATAAAAAGTGAGAATCAGGGACGTTTAAAAATTTCGAGGGCTGCCTGTCGAATCTATTTCTGGCGCACAATTTCCAGACTTGCCTGGGGAATGAGCAGCCGCTGGATTTCACCTCCGGGCGTGGCCCAAATCTCGATTTTCACCTCTTCGGTCATTGCCTGGAAATGGTCAAGCTCTCCCGGAATTTCTCCCCCGGGCAAATTTTCTTTTCCCTGGTATGCCAGGCTGATGGTGCCGGGCAATGCTTCCTGAGGGACAAAAACTGCGAAGGATTGCGGGCCGGGCCGGGCCAGATCATAGAGGCGGATCAAAAACTCGTAATGATGGAAAAAATTCGTGTCCAGAACCACCAAATCGTGATCGGGAAGGAGGAAGATTTGCTCCTGGCTCCCGGATTCCGTTTGAGAGGTCAAGGTCGTTCCCGAAGGCTCGAATTTGACGGTGAGGGTTCCTTTTTGGGGAGCCTCCTGCCGCCGCTCATATAAGAGAGGCTTCAGATTTGCGCTCGTTTGCAAGGAACTGCGTTCCGAAACCTTCGGATTGCCAGCCGTCTCCAACTGGAGCTCTCCTATTGCCTCCAGGCCGGCGGGGCCGCGGGTTATAGTGAACCTCTCGGCGCCAATGCGGCGTCCTCCGGAAAGAATCGTAAAAATGGCGCTCTCCGATTCCGCAGCGTGGACCGCCGCTATGGTCGGAAACACGGCAGCCATCAGCAGGATTCGAAACAACAAAAGGCAATGTTGTGCTTGTGCTTCTCGCATCCAACCCAGCCCTGGCGACTTCAACTCCGGCATACAAGGCCCTCAAAAATCGGCAAGGACAGAACCCGGCTCGCCACTTCTTCCGGTTCTGCCTTTGCCGTGGAAACCGTAAAATTTGCTTGGCGATAATAGGGCAGCCGCTGCCCGTAAAGCTGCCGGAAACTGGTTTCATCTTGAAACAGGGGGCGGTTCGTCATCAAGGCACAGCGGAACAATAATTCCTCCACAGGACACTCCAGCCAGATAGTAACTGCCCGGAAGCGCTGGAGCAATTCAAGATTTTGCGGTTGCGCAAAAGTTCCGCCTCCAAGAGCAATCACGCGCCCGCCGCCTTGGGCGGCCTCTTGCACGATGCGTTCGAGGAGCGCGTGCTCTTTTTTACGAAAAGCCGCTTCCCCGGCGCGGGCGAAAATCTCCGCGATGGTTATTCCCTCTTCCTGTTCGATGCGGTGATCCAGATCAATGAATCTCCACGCCAACCGCTGGGCCAAGCGCGTCCCGACAGTGGTTTTCCCGCAGCCCATAAATCCTACCAGAAAAAGGGTATTGGGCAGGTTGGAAGACGGAAGCTGAACCAAGGCAGGAGAACCCTTCCCTGCTTTGTGCAGAAGAAATAAAGCCTTTTCGCCGACTTGGCCCCTTTCCCCCTCGACTATAGAGAGTTATCGAGAACCGGCAGTCGCGGGGCGCAGGCCCTGAAGTTTGATTGTACCACTATAGGAAGTGACTTTAACGGTGGATTTGCCCGTGTTGAACCGGCCCTGTAGAAATTTGCCTGGCGTGGAGGAACGAAGCGGGGTTCCCAAAGGAATCGGGCGAAAAGCTAAATCATTTTCAATCAATCCTTGCACGGCTCGCGCCGTCAGATCGAAGCTGGCCCGGTTCGAGGTAACAATGTAGATGGGAGAGCTGTAATTATTCAGGACATAGGTTCCCCCTAACCCAAAATCGCCTTCATAGCGAATGACACCGGAGTTGGTGGTTCCCACCAGTTCGGAACCATTGACCTGGGCGAAGGTCACGTCCCCGCTGATGGATTCGGCCTTGACGTATCCTTCCGAGGATTGAATGACAATGGGACCATCCAGCGTGCGCGCGGCAACGTAGCCCTTCAGCCGTGACAGCTTGACCTCGCTGCTGACTCCATCCACAGACACATTCCCTTCGACATTCTCCACAACAATGTTTCCTCGTTCCGATTCCACACGCACTGTGGCTTGGCGGGGCACCCGGATTTCAAAATCCACTCGGGATTCTTCCGGCGAGATTCCTGCCCGCTTCAGGTGCGTCTGCACTGTCACCTTTTGCTCTTCCCCTACAATGTCCACGTCCACGGCATCGGAAGCCCGATTCCCTTTGATCTCGATTTGATTCTGATCCCAGCCTTTAATGGAAATCTTCCCGGTGTGGCAGCGCAATAGCAAGGAAGCATTGGCCGATGCCGGGAATGTTTTCTGAATCTGTTCCGCCCAAGCCGCGGATAGACCCACCAATGCCAAACCAAACCACAAAAAGCCTCGATATCCCCAATGAGGAATGGAAATTTGAAACCCCCTCAAAATTCTTCCCATTTCACCATCGTCTCCCATAAACGTTCTCGATGCCCGTAAGCGTTGAAGAGCTGCTCCCGAGCAAATGGATCCTCAGGATGCTCGTGGACAAAAGTCGTTAACTGTTCAATGGAGGAGTTGACCCGATCCAGCTGGGTAGCGTAGATCGCGCGCCTCTCCGGAGGTATTTTTTCCACAAGCTGCTGGAAAGCCTCGTCCCCGGCGGCGGAAGGCGCTTGCGGCAAAACCACGGCAGTTTTTTGAGGAGCGGAAACCAGCGACGGCGCCATCGAAGGATTTGTATAGAGATTATGCAGATAGACCACTCCCACCGCCATCAGGAAAACCGCTGCATAGGCCAGCCCCATCGGCAAGCGCTGCAACCAACCCAAAACCGGCACAGGAGCCGGGAAACTACGCCGAGGGCTGCTTTGGATTACCCTTTCGTTCTCCAATTGTTGTCGGATCTGCGGCCACATTCTTTCCGGCGGACTTTCCAAGGGCAGCATCTGCCGGGCCTGTTGAATAATGGATCGCAGGTCACGGACCATTTCCGCGCAAGCGGGACACTCCTGGCGATGCTTCTCCACCTGCGGAGAAACTTCGGAAGAGTCCTCCTCTTCTTGCCATTTCTGTTCAAATTCCTTGCAATTCATCGCTCTGCCCCTTTCCGTCCGATTTTTCAAGAGGGTTCTGCATGGCTGGGAGTGCGCCTCATCAGCAGTTCTCGAAGTTTCATCCTGGCCTTGTGCAATTGCGACTTGCAATTGCCTACCGAGCACCCCATCATCCCGGCAATCTCTCGATGTTCGTATCCCTCCACATCATGTAAGTAAAAAATCATGCGATAACCGGAGGGCAACTGCCGAATGGCTTTTTCTAACACGATGCGATCTACCGTACCCGTCAATACCAAGTCTTGCACTCCGATCTCTCGACTCCGGGAATTTTCCTCCTCCCCTCCTACTGACTCGTCCAAGGAAGATGTCAAAAGCCCTTTCTTGCGGAAACGCATCAGGACCAGATTGACAGCCAAGCGATGGAGCCATGTCGAAAAAGCGGCATCCCCCCGGAAGCTGCTAATTTTTCGGAACATCTGCAAGAACGCTTCTTGCGTCAGGTCCTCCGCTTCCGCTGTATTGCCGGTCATCCGCAAGCACAGCGTGTAGATGCGACGTTTATGCATCTGGTAGAGCGTTTCGAAAGCCTCGGCGCTTCCTTTCTTTGCTTCCTCGATGACTTTGGTTTCCGGATCCTCGGACACTATCGAGGAAGCTGGCACCGAGTCCCCTCGTAAAATCGCATCCACTCTATCTTTATCAGATGCTGTCAAGATTCCCTCAAGTTGCATTGCCACAAATTTTTAGCTCCAGAAAAACTCACCAGCGGACTCAAATTCCGGGAGCCTCCCCGAGAGTTTCCCCGTAATGCTGCCATCCCATTTGAAATCAATAGATTAATTGCCGCCCTGGGCGTTCGAAGCTGGCCACACGGTTTTTCCCATTCCGACGATCCCTGCCGAATCATAAACCCGCAAAGTCAGCAAGTGTTCCCGCTCATTCAGAGAATCCAGGGAAATGACAAATGTTTCCTCTGAGGAATCGAGAATCCCGTCTTCGGAAAGCAGGGGGACTGGTGATCCTGCATCCACTGTGTACTCGGCCCTGGTAATCACCCCAGTATTATCCTTCGCTCGAAAGCGGGCGGTGGCCGTCGACCCCTTCCGCGTTGTTTCCAGCACCTCTAACTGGGGCGGAGTATTATCCAGCACAAAAGGCGAACTAATTCTCTCCGCGCTTTTCGCTGTGGTAGCCGGATTGGCTTTGGCATCGGATGCCATTATCTTTATCCGATATTTCCCATCGGGCAAAGCGTCCGGGGCTAACTGAAAGTAAGGCTGCTGTAGCTCCTCCGCCAGCAACTTCCATTCCTGTTCCCCTTCGCCTCGGAAATAGAGACTATACTGGAGTTCGTCACCATCAGGATCATTAGCTGTCCAGCGAATATCCATCCCCCGCTGCGGTGCTGCGGAGTTAAGCAATGATCCCGCTGGAGAAGCCCCCCGCGCCCGGTTACTACCGGGAGTGCCGATCCCGGAAATGCTGCCGAGACTGGAAGTGGAGGAAGCATTTTCCCCTCTCGCCGTCACTTTCAGGTCCTTCAGATCCGGGGCCTGGTTTCGGGGAAGGTAGGCAACCGTGACGTCGCGCACAATCGGTGATTGGTCCGCAGCGGGGCGCAGTACGGCCTTCCATTGCAGATATCGCGCCGGCGGAGTCTGGATCCCCTCTCCGGAGGGTTTGCGATAGGGGCCAACCCAGTCGCTCCACGTGGCGTCTGGACGGCGGGAATTGCCGCTGCGAGCATAAAATTCTACCGAGGCTCCTGCAGGGACTTCGCCGCTCCAGCGAAGGGTTCCCCAACTGGCGATGTTTCCGGCGTCCCTAATATTCGATTCATAAGAACCGGAAGCGCCGGGTTGTTTTCCCAGGCGAAACACTTTGCCCAGGTTGGCTGTAGTCGCCAGCACCCTGTCTCCAAAAGGAATCAGGCGGGTGGTTTCTTCCTGGTCGGTCTGCGCGAGCAAAGACAACTGGCGGTCCGGCGTCAACTCGTAGATTCGCCCCTTCTCATCGGTGGAGAACAGAAGACTCCCTTCCCGGGGAAGCAGATCGAAGGCGCTTTCCTGGGTCGAATCCCATAAAGTTTCTACCGAATTGTCCGGCCAGATCCGATACAGCGCGCTCTTGGTGGCCTGACTTCCGGGAAGCCGCGGAATCTGCACCGGCTGGAATGCCGCTGGCGTTCCTTCTGCGGGCTGAGGTTGCGGTGTCGGCTCCAGCGCGGGCTGATCCGGCTGCCCCTCTCCTCCTCCTTGTCCAGGAAGAGGGGAGGGTCCCTGCGCTGCTTGGACGGTAATGGTCGTAGTCGTTCGCAAAGGAACCGGTTGCGTCACGGGCTGGGCCCCGGGGACCCGCATTCGGCGGTCTCCGGCAGCCCCCATCGCGGAAGCGTAAATACTGCCATCGGAGGCTACCACCACCCCATGAATCTCTGTCAGCGCGGCTTGGTATAAGACAAACCCCTTCCCGGTTTGCGACACCCGATACAACAGCCCATTCGGTTCTGTCCCCGCCAGCAATTCGTCCTTTTCCGTCAAGGCCAGGCTGACCACGTGTCGCTGCTGCGTATCATAGAAAAGCTCGCCTTCTCCATTCGGGTTGACTCGGAAAATCTTGCCTCGATCGCCAGTCCCCACATACAGTTGGCCATCCGAGGCAAAGGTCAAGGCCCAGATGTATCGCGCTTGCGGATCAAAAAACTCCTTCGCATTTCCGGCGGAGTCCACTTTGTACACCTTGCCCTCGGGTGAAGTACCCACAAAGACATTGCCATCCTTATCCACAGCGAGGGCAAAGATGTCCGGTTCCTGGGCATCAAAGAACAGCGAACCTTTCAAGTCGCGTCCCAACCGGAAAACTTTTCCGCTGTGGCCAGTCCCCAGATAGAGGTTTCCCCGACCATCCTGAGCCACAGCCCAAATCATGGCTTGGTCGGTGTTGAAAATTTCTTCCAGTTCGGGAGCCAGTCGAATAGCTCCTTCGCGGCTGAGCGAGACCCCGGAAAAGTTGCCTTCCGCGAAATCGTCAAACGTGGCGCTCGTCCAGAACTTCGTCTCCACGCCGAATGCCCAGCGACTGGCAAGAAGGACCGCCAGTACAATGGCCATCCAGCATTTCTTCCCCACGGCACTTAATCTCTTTTTCAAAATAACAACTCCTCGCTCGGCCTGCATTTTCTGCGGCCAAGTTGAAATACTCGAGCGGAAAAATTCTTCGCTTCCTTACTCCTTCACCGTTACGGTAATGCTTTTATAGCCGGTGACGACAGAAGGCAAAGGAGGCAGCTCATCTTCGGCAACTGTGGACAGGAAGGTGCGCGTAATATTTGTGCTGAGCGAAGGCTCAGTCGCTAACGTCCGCGCCACGGAAGGAGGCGGCGACGGAAAATTTTCCCCCTGAAGCACAAACCCGGGTTCATAGCGTGAAAGGCGCACATAAAGGCGGTTATTGCGGCGGGATTTATTGATGGCCCGAATCAGTTGTCCCGGGTCCTTGGGCAGGAATGGCCTCCCACTCCGTCCCGCTTCCGTCCGATCCAGGGAAGCGCCGTCAGCCACGATGATCGTCAAGGGCCCTGGAGTCAGGCTGGCTGGAATTTCAATCTCCGTTTTCTGTACCGTTTCTTCGCCGTCCTGGGCGCGGAGCAAAGCCGTTAGTTGGAGCTTTCCGCCCGGTTTAATTTCCTGTTGTTCGCTCCAGATTTGTTCTAATTCCTGAGCCAAGCGGCGGTCGCTGGCAAAAATGCGCAGGCGGATCCGTTGCACATCCAGCGGTCCCAACCCGCTTTGCATTAAATAGGCCAAGGGCGTGGACGCAAAGCGCGCCGCCGTGGCGGGAGCATTGGCAGTCCCGCTGATAAAATTCTCCATCTTCACTTCGGGAAGCCCGTCCAGCGAGATGGTCTGCTCCACCTGAATGGTGGAGTCACCAATCATCCGTTCGGTGGCCCCAATGGCCGAGAATACTGTCATGTTCATCAGAAACGGGAGCAAGAAGCGATCGTTCACAACCTCAAAGTAGTACGAGCGCGGAGCCTGCTGGTTTGAGATCACTTCCAGTTCAATGGGGACCATGCGGGCTTTTTGGCCCAAAACGCCCAAAATCCCAGAAGTGCGGTCCCCTCGAATCACTCCCATCAATTGGCCTGCTGTGGAAACTTTCAGCGAACTGGCGTAGCCGGGAATCATCGCTATGACTTTGGATTCCGCAAATGGAATCTCCGTCGGGCCTGCCGAGAGAAACTGGTGCCCGAAGGCATAGATCCGATCCCCGTCGATGAGCGTAACCGTTCCGTCCGCGTTCAAACCCAAATCTCCGCGCACCAATTCCACGCTAATCATGGAACCTGGTTGCAAGCGGGAGGGATCGCCCAAGGTCTGATCGCGGGCCGAGCCTCCGCCACCTCCTTGGATGGGAAGCATACCCAGCGTCCGCAGTTGGGGTTCAAAATACTCGATAGTTTCCGGGGTAAATCCGGAAAAGACCAGCGGCGTCGCCACTCTCATCAAGGGTCCGCCCACCGCTCCGAAGGCCACTTGGGGAGCCGAGTCCCTGGCGGGCGGCAGCAGATCGGGCAGTCCGGTAGAAACCAGGCGAGGCTCCTTTTGCTCTCCTTCCTCAAATCTCCAAGCCAGCGGTTTCTTGGCGGCATCGTTCGTTGCCGGCTCCTCAAACGCGCCAATCATCTGCTCGATAGGAGTAATCCCGGCGATCGGTTCTTTAGCAAACTGAAAGGCCAGGGCCACGGCTCCTGCCAGCCGCCCCTCGATATAGACAGGGCTGCCGCTCATTCCCGCCAGCACACCGACCCTCTCTAACGGCCCGCCCGACAGCCGAGCCAGAATGACATTTTGGCGGGGAGCGATGTTCTCGAGCACCCCAAGAATCTCGACCTGAAACTCCTCGATCTTGTTCCCATCAAAGACCGTCTTCCCAATCCCTTTCATCCCCGGTTTAATTTCCCGGAGAGGGAATAGAGAGGGGGAATTTTCTTCTTGCGGAGCGGCCCAAAGCGCCCCGGCTGCCAGCGTGGCAACTACCCCAAAAAGCAATCTTCGGCCTAAGCCCCCATCAAACCTAAAAATTCTCAAGCTAGTCCATCCTTTTTCCGTTGGATTACATTCACGATTATAGCTTTATGATAGTCCGGCGGAGCAGGAGCGTCAAGTAAAGTTCCTTGCGCTGGGCGGAAGATCTAACCGCTGCTCTTTTGGTGGAAAATTCGAACGGCTACGAGATGTCCTCCTGAGCTTGCCCGAGCTTGTCGAAGGGATCTGCTCTTCGTTTTTCGCGACCGACGTACGGGCCGCTTTTGGGTCTTTCCTTCCGAAGACAGCGCATTGCGCCAAATCTCAGTTTCCAACCCCATTCCCTTGCGTCCCCTCCAGATTTGATATACTTGTTTCGTAGAGAGCCGGTTTCCGAAAAGAACTTGCCGAGACAAAAAAGATGCGATTGCGGGCGACGACGATCCTGTGCGTGCGGCGAGATGAGAAAGTGGTGATGGTGGGCGACGGGCAAGTTACGCTTGCGGATAACGTGGTAAAACATACGGCGCGCAAAATTCGCCGCCTGTGGAACGACCGCGTCCTGGCGGGATTTGCGGGTTCCACCGGCGATGCCCTTTCGTTGTTCTCCCGCTTTGAAACCAAGCTGGAGCAGTTCAATGGCAACCTCAGCCGGGCCGCCGTGGAACTGGCCAAGGACTGGCGCACCGACCGGGCTTTGCGCCACCTGGAAGCCCTGCTGCTGGTGGCGGATGATAAAAAGACTTTCTTGCTCAGCGGTCAGGGCGATGTCATTGAGCCGGACGATGAGATCTCCGCCATTGGTTCCGGAGGGCCGGTGGCTACGGCGGCAGCTCGCGCGCTGATGAGCCACACTAAACTCTCGGCACGGGAAATTGCCACGGAAGCTATGGGGATTGCAGGACAGCTCTGCATTTATACGAATAACAATCTTACGATTGAGGAACTCTGAGCCGTTTTTTCCTCGGGAGGTCTCATGGTGATTTACCTTCCCGGCACGATCGAAGAAGAAGAAACCATCTCGCTGGATGAACTCACTCCCCGCGAGATCGTCCGCGAACTGGACAAATATGTGATCGGGCAGACTGCGGCCAAACGCGCGGTGGCGATCGCCGTGCGTAACCGCACTCGCCGGCAAAAGCTCACGCCGGAACTGGCGGAAGAGGTCATGCCCAAGAACATCATCATGATCGGACCGACCGGCGTGGGTAAAACGGAGATCGCGCGGCGGCTGGCCCGGCTGGCGAACTCCCCCTTTCTCAAAGTGGAGGCTTCCAAATTCACCGAGGTCGGCTACGTGGGCCGCGATGTCGAGTCCATGATCCGCGACTTGGTGGAAATCTCCATTGATATGGTGCGCGAGGAAAAATTGGAGGAAGTGGCCGAAAAGGCGGAATCGAACGCCGAAGAACGCCTCCTGGACATTCTGCTTCCGCCTTCCCCGGCTGGCGCGGCCATCGAGATCAGTCCGGCAGAACCGGGAGCGGAAAAGCCCGCCGACAATTTCAACCGCAGCCGCGAAAAATTCCGCCAGCAACTCCGCGAAGGAAAACTGGATGAGCGCATGGTGGAAATTGAGGTCCGCGAACGCAGCTTCCCCGCCTTTGAAATTATCAGCAGTTCCGGCGTAGAGGAAATGGACATTAATATCCGCGACATGCTGCCCGGCTTTTTCGGCCAGAAATCCAAGAAGCGGAAGATGAGGGTCGCCGAAGCCATGGATTATCTGATCCAGGAAGAAGAACAAAAGCTGATTGACATGGACCAGGTCACCCGCAGCGCCGTGGAGCGGACCGAACAGTCGGGGATTATTTTCGTGGACGAAATTGACAAGATTGCCGGGCGGGAATCCGGCCATGGTCCGGATGTCAGCCGCGAAGGCGTGCAACGCGACATCCTGCCCATTGTCGAAGGAACCACGGTGAATACCCGTTATGGAATGGTGCGCACCGATCATATCTTGTTCATCGCCGCCGGCGCCTTCCACGTCAGCAAGCCCTCGGACCTCATCCCGGAACTCCAGGGCCGCTTCCCGATTCGCGTCGAATTGCATTCGTTGACCGTGGATGATTTCGTCAAAATCCTGAAGGAGCCGAAAAACGCTCTGGTCAAGCAGTACATCGCGCTGATGGAAACCGAAGGCGTCAAAATGACTTTCACCGAAGAAGCGATTCTGGAGATCGCCAAGTTTGCCGCGATCGTGAACGAGCAGACCGAAAACATCGGGGCACGGCGCTTGCACACCATCATGGAACGCCTGCTCGATGAAATTTCCTTTGATGCGCCGGACATGAAAAAGAAAACAATTAAAATCGACCCGGCTTACGTGCAAAAGCAATTGGCTGCCATCGTCAAGGATCAGGACCTCAGCCGCTATATCTTGTAGTGGATTTCAAATCCGTTGCCTCTTTCCCTTCTCCAAGCCAATTTTTCGCTAACAACCGCTTGTGGCTCCGGCCCGTTTTTTCGAGCCGCCCTGTGGTGGAGAAGGGCATGGATTGCGGCTGCATTTTTCGCGGCGCTTCTCGGAACCGCCTGCGGGGTTCCTGGCGAGCCGCTACCTCCTTTGCTGGAAATCCCGCAGCCGGTCAATGACCTTTCGGCAACCCAGATTGGTTCACAGGTCCGCCTGATGTGGTCCCGGCCCCTGTTGACCACCGAAGGGACGCGGGCTCAGGAACTCGATCGCATGGAAATCTACGGAGTATTTCTCCCCGCTGGGACCAACTCGCAGAATTTTCCCGAACAAGCCCAGCTTCTAGCTACTGTGCGCGCCGAAGATATTCCCAATGAAACACCGGTCGTGCATGAACTCGCGCTCGCCTCATCTCATATTGGTCTCAAAGCGTTCTTTGCCATTAAAGCCACCAACAGCCGCGGAAAAGATGCGGGATTTTCTAACGTAGTCTCCCTGGATATTGCCAATCTCCCGGAAGCGCCCGGGAAGCTCCAGGCAACCCTTACCGAAAAGGCCGTTGTTCTAGGCTGGGAGCCCGCTGAGCGCTCCGCTTTCGGCGGGCCATCCCCGCAACCGGATGGCTATCAGGTCTATCGCGCCGAGGCCCAATCCCCACAGGCTGCGGAGATGATCGGCGCCATTGAGGCCCCCCGTTATGAAGATGCCTCCTTTGCTTTTGGCCACACTTATGTATACTTCATCCGCGCTTTTGTGAAACAGCAGGATTCGGTTGCAATAACGCCGCCCTCTAATTCTGCCGAAGTAATCGCTGCTGATCGCTTCCCACCAGCAGCGCCGCAAAATATTCGGGCTGTTGCAACTCTCGGCGTCGTGGAGATCGTCTGGAGCGCCAACATGGAGGCAGACCTGGCAGGATATAATGTGTATCGGAGCGAGGAAGTTGGCTTCGCGAAGATCAATCAGGAACCGCTGCCGATTCCGCTCTTCCGCGATACCGTTCTTCAAGCTGGCATCCGTTACCGCTACCATATCCGGGCCGTGGACAAAGCGGGAAATGAAAGTGTGCCTTCGGAGGAAACCTCCGTCACAGCAGAATGAATTCGGCAATTCCCATTGCGAACTAGGGCGGGGAAAGGTAAGCTGAGAAGGGTTTTTTATAAAATGATATTCGGGAATTTCTCTATTTCTTTGATGGCGTTGGGGCTATGCTGCGTGATCATAGCAGCGAGGCTGCGTTTCCGAAAAAAGAAATCAGCAGCGGAACGCGAGCGCGAACGCCGTCTGGCTGTGAATGCCATTGGCCGTTTCACGGAAGGCTCTATCACGGAGGGCGACTCGCTCAACACCGATTCTCCGGACCGTCATCTGTTGTTTTATCGCTACCGCGTAGCTGGCGTGGAATATTCTGCGGCGCAGGACATTACTTCTTTGCGCCACATAATTCCTGCAGGTTGCATTCTAGGCACAACCGCCATAGTCAAATACGATCCACACAATCCTTCCAACTCCATCCTCGTCTGTGAATTGTGGAGCGGGTTGCCGGATGTTGGCCTCAGTGCGAAAAGCATCCAAAAAACCCATTCCATGCCTCAACGTGAGACGACTCTTGCTAACTGAGAGTGTGGTTTTATGGCTCACAGCATCCAGCAAAAGTTAGAGGAATTGCAGCGACGCAACGCTGCCGCCGCGGCGGGCGGAGGTCTGGAACGCAAAGAGCGCCAGCACAAAGAAGGCAAACTGTCCGCCCGTGAGCGGGTCGAACTGTTGCTCGACGAAGGCACCTTCGAAGAATTCGACCGCCTGGTAACCCACCGCTGTGACGATTTTGATATGGCCTCGCAGAAAATTCCAGGTGATGGCGTCGTCACCGGCTATGGACGGATTGATGGGCGGCTCGTTTTTGTTTTTGCCCAGGACTTCACTGTTTTTGGCGGCTCCATGTCAGAAACTAACGCTGCCAAGATTTGCAAGGTAATGGACCAAGCCATGCGCGTGGGCGCGCCCATGATCGGCTTGAATGACTCCGGAGGGGCGCGAATTCAGGAGGGCGTGGTCTCCCTTGCCGGTTATGCCGATGTCTTTCTTCGCAACACGCTCGCCAGCGGCGTGGTCCCCCAGATTTCCGCCATCATGGGCCCTTGCGCCGGCGGCGCGGTCTATTCTCCCGCCATCACCGACTTCATCCTCATGGTGGAGGGCACCAGCTACATGTTTATCACGGGACCGGACGTGATCCGCTCTGTCACTCACGAAGAAGTCACCAAGGAAGAGTTGGGCGGTCCAATGACCCACAATGCGACCAGCGGCGTGGCTCACTTCATCGCCCGCGATGACGCCGATTGCCTTTCGCTCGTCCGCGAACTGCTTTCCTTTCTCCCCTCGAACTGCATGGAAGACCCGCCGGTAAAATCCTGCGCCGACCCCATGGACCGCGAGGACGAGGCGCTGGATACCCTGGTGCCCACGGAGTCCGATCAGCCCTATGATATTCGCGACATCATTCATCGCGTGGTGGACGAAGGGTACTTCTTCGAGGTTCATGAGCATTTTGCCCAGAACCTGATTGTGGGTTTTGCGCGGTTGGGCGGTCAGCCTGTCGGGATCATCGCCAATCAACCCGCCGTGCTGGCCGGAACGCTGGATATCAACGCCTCGGTCAAAGGCGCTCGCTTTGTGCGCTTCTGCGATTGCTTTAACATCCCGCTGGTAACGTTCGTGGATGTGCCGGGCTTTTTGCCTGGCACGCAGCAGGAGTATGGGGGGATCATCCGACACGGCGCAAAACTGCTTTATGCTTTTGCCGAGGCTACCGTCCCCAAGCTCACCGTCATCACGCGCAAGGCTTACGGCGGCGCCTACTGCGTCATGTCATCCAAACACATTCGCACCGACGTGAATTACGCTTACCCTACCGCCGAGATTGCCGTCATGGGACCGGAAGGCGCGGTCAACATCCTCTATCGCCGCGAGCTGGCCAAATCCCACGACGGAGGGAAAGTCCGCGAGGCCAAGGTCGAGGAATTCAAGCGCCTCTTCGCCAACCCTTACATCGCCGCCGAACGCGGCTAC
>JACQGE010000040.1 GCA_016199675.1 Acidobacteriota bacterium
ATATAACGGAGTAGAGGAAACCATGTCTGTGGTAAAAGTCTCTCAGAAAGGCTGGGTAGTAATCCCGGCGGAATTGCGCCGAAGGTACGGTTGGAAACCCGGCACCCGCGTCAATGTTGTGGACTATGGAGGAGTGATCAGCTTGCAGCCCGTGTTGAAGAATCCCGAAGAGGAAGGCTGGGGCACTTTGAAGAAACCGGGTAGCCGTTCTCTCCTGACGGCTCTAAAGGAAGCACGGGCGGAGGAGCGGAAGTTGGAGAGATGGCGTGAAAAAGCTCGCAAGTAAGCTAATCATTCTCGACACTTGGGCGATGATCGCTTACCTCCATTCCGAACCCGCCGCCCGGGAGGTTCGGCAAGCTCTCCGCAGAGCAAGGAAACGCGAGGTTCTCGTCCTCTTCTCTCTTATCAACTATGGGGAATGTATGTACATCGTGGAGCGGGAAAGAGGAATCGAAGAGGCGGAGCACGCCGCCAACGTTATTGACCAGCTCGCTTTGGAAGTGGTCTCCGTGGATCGGCCGCTCGTATTTGCAGCGGCGCACCTGAAGGCGCGTTACCCGATTTCTTACGCGGACGCTTTCGCTGCTGCACTCGCCAAGCGAAATCGCGGACGCCTGATGACGGGAGACCCTGAATTCAAAGCCGTGGAGCGTGAGATTGCCATTCACTGGTTGCTCGCTCGCCGAAGATAATATTTCAAAGTGAGACTGCATGGCAGAAAGATCGCAAGATCGGACTCCGCAAAGCTCGGAAGAGGAGACCTGCCCAATTCCGTCAGCCCATGACAAATTGTCGGAATCCCACTATTTCATTCACGAATTGATTCAGACGCCCTGCTTATCGTCGCTCTGCGTAATGATTCTCGCCCATGTGATGTACACACCCGCCGCCGGAAGCTGCTCGGCGTAAAGGAGGGAGATCATGACCAGTCCCCTCTAGCTCAACCCTAACTTTTACCCTTTTCCCGTTACAATAGTTTCATTGCTGCTCCTTTTACTCCCTGCCCAAAGAGGCCGGAGCAGAGGAAGACCCTATGCCGCGCCGCTCCCTGACGGAATACGTTGAAGGTTTTTCCCGGCTCGGTTCGGAACCAGCTTATGTACAGCGGCGTGGATACCGAACCCTGCGGTGGTCCTATCGCCAAATTGCGGAGACCGCCTGCCAATTCGCCAGAGAACTGGAGGCTCGCAAGGTGGCGGAAGGAAATCGGGTCATCTTGTGGGGAGAAAACTGCGGCGAGTGGGTGGCCGCATTCTGGGGCTGTTTGTTGCGCGGCGTGGTGGTCGTTCCGATGGACCGAATCGCTTCTGGAGATTTTGTCCGCCGGGTTTGCCAGGAAGTGGACGCGAAACTGCTCGTCTGTTCTCAGGAACTGGCGCACCTTGTTCCGGATTTGCCAGCGATAATCCTCGAATCCTTACCCGAAATCGTTGCCCAGCAGGATCGTTCCTCGTTTGCACCCGTTACGTCTCAGCGCCAAGACCCGGTGGAGATCATCTTCACTTCGGGCACCACTGCCGAGCCTAAAGGGGTCGTTCTCACTCATGGAAACATTCTGGCCAACCTGGAGCCTCTGGAATCCGAGATTCGCAAGTACCGAAAATACGAGCGTTTCGTGCATCCGCTTCGATTTCTGAGCCTGCTGCCCTTGAGCCATGTATTCGGGCAGTTCCTGGGGCTGTTCGTCCCGCAACTGCTCGGCGGCACGGTGGTTTTCCAGGACACGTTGAACCCTTCGGAGGTGATAAGGACCATCCGTAGGGAACAAATTTCGGTGCTGGGCGCTGTGCCCCGACTGCTGGAGTCGTTGCGCGATAAACTCGAACGGGATTTAGAAGCTGTGGCCCAGTTAGATCGGTTTCGTGAACAGTTCCGAGCGGCGGAAAAGGCCAGTTTCTGGAAGCGCTGGTGGCGCTTCCGCCAGATTCACAGGCGGTTCGGGTGGAAATTCTGGGCGCTGATCTCCGGCGGAGCGGCGCTCGATCCAGAGATCGAAACATTCTGGAGCCGCCTAGGTTTCGTGGTGATCCAAGGGTATGGCCTAACCGAAACCGCCTCCCTAGTCAGTGTCAACCACCCGTTCCGATTAGGCAAGGGTTCTATCGGACAAGTGTTGCCTGGACGCGAAATCAAACTGGCCGCCGATGGCGAAATTCTGGTGCGAGGAGAAAGCATTGCCGCTTCCTATTGGAAAGAGCAAAAGCTCCAGCCGGTGGCGGGCGAGGAAGGATGGTTTCGCACGGGCGATCTGGGCGCACTGGACGAGAAGGGCAACCTCTACTTCAAGGGGCGGGGGAAAAACGTCATTGTGACTCCGGCGGGCATGAATATTTATCCCGAAGACCTGGAAGCCGTTCTGCGGCGCCAGCCGGAAGTCAGGGATTGTGTGGTAATCGGCATCGCGCGGGGCGGGAACGAGGAACCTTGCGCGGTGCTCCTTCTGCGTCCAGAAGCCGGAGAGGCGGAACAGATCATTCGCCGCGCGAACCAATCCCTGGCGGAATATCAGCAAATCCGGCAGTGGTTTGTTTGGCCCGGAGCGGACTTCCCGCGCAGTTCGACGCAAAAGCCTCGGATCAACGTCATTCAGGAAACAGTCGCCGCACAGATTCCTGGAAAAACTGTCGCCGGGGAAGCCGCGCTCGCTGGCGCCTCCAGCCCCCTGGCGGAATTGCTGGGGCGAATGAGCGGGCGAATGTCTGCGGCGCTTTCTCCGGATGCAAAACTCGAGACCGACCTGAACTTGAGTTCCATTGATCGCGTGGAACTGCTCAGCGCCCTGGAGGACCGCTACCAGATCGAGCTGGGCGAAAGCCGCTTTACAGCAGCCACCACCGTTGGAGAATTGGAGCAGATGCTCCGGCAACCGCCACCCAGCCGCTCGGAATACTTGTATCCACGCTGGGCGCAACGCTGGCCCATAGCGATCGTCCGATTCGCGGCCTATTACCTGCTGACCTGGCCAGCAACGCTGTTGCTCGGCTATCCTCGGGTGCGCGGGCGAGAAAACTTGAGAGGTTTTTCGGGACCGGCTCTGATTGTCGTCAATCACGTTACAACCATCGACATCGGTTTTGTCCTGGCAGCGCTCCCGGCGCGGCTGCGGCATCGCTTGGCGGTAGCTATGGTGGGAGAGCGGCTTCAGCAGATGCGCCACCCGCCGCCGGAGATGGGCTGGTTTCAGGGCGCGCTCCAAAGGATTGGCTACATTCTCGTGACAGCTTTGTTCAATGTGTTCCCATTGCCTAAGCTGACCGGCTTCCGGGAAAGTTTTGAGTATGCCGGGGAGTCTGCGGATCGCGGGTACAGCGTGGTCGTGTTTCCCGAAGGGGAACTGACTCGCGACGGGCGTATCGCGCCTTTCCGCACCGGAATCGGCATTCTGGCCAAGAAACTGAATCTCCCGATTATCCCGATAAGAATTAACGGCTTGTTTGAACTCCGCCAGGCGGGGAAGAAATTGGCTCCTCCGTGGGCGATCCAAGTGAGCATCGGGCCGCCAGTACGGTTCAATTCAGAAACAGAACCTGAACGTATTGCGGAACAATTGCGAGACCGCGTAGTATCCTTGGGATCGCCCGCTTCTGACGTTGCTTAATCTTCACACACGCAGAGAACATTAACATCCTTGTGTATAATGAAATGCACGATTGTTTCGCAGAACACGAGGGCGCGGTGGGCTTCATCGGATACGCGTTTAGAAAAGAAAGAGAAAACGATCGGCTCGTTCGTATTTTTCTGGAGTGCCAGGAAGAGGCAAACAAAAATGCGGGAGTTTCGGAAAACTTCAGCCCTGTCTCTTACACCTATGCCGTGGACGTCATTTTTCCGAGAGGGAAACTTCCCTGCCGTCTACGGGGGATAGATAACATTCTGGCGCTAAAAAAATTCTACAAGCTGGTTCACAGTTTGGAGGAGCGGGCGCGGGAACACGGAAATGACTGGACCCAAGTGATGAATTCCGTAGAAGATTTGTTAGAACACCTAGCCTACACCCGGAATGTGAGAGATTTCACGGGGCAAGAGGAACCGAGGCGACGGGAGTCTTCTGAGACAGCTTTTGCAATGGATTGCTCCCGATGATTTTGCAATTGGAGAACGATATAGGAAATGAAACTACTCGTTACCGGCGGGGCCGGTTTTGTCGGCTCTAATTTTATCCGCTACTGGCTGCGGGAACACCCTTCCGATCGAATCGCCAATGTGGACAGATTGACGTATGCCGGGAACCTGCGGAACCTGGAAGGGTTGCCGGATCGGCATGAACTGGTCTGCCAGGACATCAGCGACCCCACCGTGGAAACTTACATGGAGGGAGTGGATGCCGTGGTGCACTTCGCGGCGGAGTCCCATGTGGACCGCAGCATTGATTCTTCCGAAGTCTTTCTTCAAACCAACGTGATCGGCACCCAACGACTGCTAGAAGCCGCGCGGCGCAAACGGGTCTCCCGGTTTGTTCACGTCAGCACGGATGAGGTATACGGAGCCCTGGGGGATTCGGGAGAATTTTCAGAGGATACGCCTTTGCGGCCCAACAGTCCCTACGCCGCCAGCAAAGCGGGGGCCGATCTGCTGGCTCGTTCTTATTTTAAGACTTATGATTTTCCGGTCATCATTACGAGGGCGTGTAACAATTATGGGCCCTATCAACACCCCGAAAAACTTATCCCGCTGATGACCACCAATGCCCTGGAAGGACTGCCTTTGCCTGTCTATGGAAAAGGCGCCCAAATCCGCGAGTGGATTCACGTCACAGACCACTGTCGCGCACTGGAAGCCGTTGTGCAGCGCGGCCGGCCCGGCGAGATTTACAACATTGGAACGGGGTGCCGGCTCTCCAACCTGGCAATCGTACAGATGATTCTACAGTTGCTGGAGAAGCCCGCCAGCTTGATTCAGTTTGTAACGGATCGTCCGGGCCACGATTTCCGCTACGCGCTGGATTCCAGCAAAGCCCGCCGGGAATTACAATGGGAACCGCAGATTCAGTTGGAAACAGGTCTCCAGCAGACGATTCGATGGTATCGGGAGAATCGCTCCTGGATCGAGGCGGTCAAGGGACCTTCGTATCAGCAATATTATTCCCGCATGTATCAGAACCGGGGCAAAGATCTTTCCTCCAATTAACTGATTGCCCTCTCCCCAAGAAGGCGCTTGCGGATTTATCGGATGTATCCGAGGGCTATTGCGTTGCATACGGCGAAATACCCGGAATCGCTTTTTGCTATAATAATTTGAGATGTTTCTCATCAACATGAATAAGAAGGTACTTCGAACGTTTGTCATCCTCTTGTTTCTTGGAGGCACACGTCTGTGGGCGCAACTGGATGTGGGGATCGTTCTGCCGTTTGAGAATAACACTCGGGATCCCAACCTGGAGTGGATCAGTGAAAGCTTCGTGGAAGTTCTTTCCTCCAACCTGGCTTCACCGCGCTTTCTCATACTCGGTCGCAGGGAACGGGCGGCGGCGTTTGACGCTCTGGGGATTCCGCACACCAGCATTTTGAGCGTCGCGACAGTCTATAAGGTGGCGCAGGAACTCGATACGACGAAAGTCATTGTGGGGAGTTATGAGTACAACAACGGCGTTTTTCAGGCGACCGCCCACGTGCTGGACATGGATGGGCCAAGGATAAGCAAAAAACTCATTGAAACCGGGCCGCTCACGGAATTACTGGCTCTGCAAACCGGCTTGGCCTGGCAAATCCAACAATTCTTGAGACCCAACCTGGCGATTTCGAAGGGCGAGTACATTCTGGACCGCAAGGGGCCGCGGCTGGATGCCTTTGAAAATTATTTACGGGGATTGCTTTCCAGCGACCGTACCCAGCAAATTCAGTATTTCCGAACGGCCCAGCGTCTCGATCCCGGCTTCACCAAGCCCGCGTTCGAGTTGGGGATGATTTATTTTCAAAATCAGGATTACCCGACGAGCATCCTCTGGCTCTCCAAATTGCGGCGAGGGGAGTCTGACTATCTGGAGGCCAATTACTTTCTGGGGTTGGCGTACTTGTATTTGGAACAGTATGAACGCTCCGCAGCCGCCTTTCGAGTGGTCGCGCAGCGGCTTCCCTTGAACGAAGTTTACAATAATCTGGGGATTGCTTTGATGCGCCAGGACCGGCCTGGAGCCGTGCAGTATTTTGAGAAGGCCATCCAGAGTGAGCCGGACGACCCCGACTATCAGTTCAATCTCGGCTACGCTTACTGGAAACAGAAGAGGTTCCAGGAAGCTATTCCGTACCTGGCAAAAGCGCTGCAAAGCAACGCCAACCCCGCCTCGCGGGCCGTTTACGTCCAATGCCTCTTTCAAGCAGGCCAAAAAGAAGAAAGTGCTCGCCAAGCCCAGCTACTGCGCCAATCTCCGGAAGGAATCGCCGCCGATCCTAGAAAGCTGGAGAAGTTGGAACACCCCAAAGATAACTATGACGGAGTGAGCTTCCGGCAGTTGTTGACGCTGCTCCAAATCCAGTCCGAGGTGAAACACTTTAAACTGTCCTTGTCCGAACACGTTGCTTTGCACTTCCAGCGCGCCCAGGAATTGGCCAAGGAAGGATTCGAGCGGGAGGCCATCGAAGAACTCCAACAGGCGATAGACTACGATCCCGAAGATCCCCGCTCCTATCAGGAATTGGCTGAAATCTATTTCAAAAGCGGGCGGTTCGAGGAAGCCTTAAAAGCTATGAATCAATCTCTCCAGTTGGAAGAAAGCACCGAAAGCTATCTTCTGCTGGCTAGAATCTATTTAGGGCAGGGAAAGCTGGAGGATGCCGAAGCGCAGTTGAATGCTGCCTTGCGCCTCGAACCCTACAACATGGAAGCGGCAACCTTACGCGAGGAGATCAATGCCAAAATACCTCCCGCCAATGAACGCCGCCGCTGAAAGGGTGGGGCTTTTGCGGTTCCTGGCGGCAGCCATCATCAGTTGCGTCCTGGGGTTGAGCCTTCCCGGACGGGCGCAAACCCCGAATCCGTTGGTGATGGAAATTCACATCGATGGAATGATCCATCCGATTGCCGCGGAATACGTCACGGCAGGCATGGAACAGGCCACGCAACGACAAGCCTCTCTGATCCTCATCCAGATCAGCACCCCGGGCGGACTCGACAGTTCCATGCGGCAGATTATCGAAAAAATAATTTCCAGCCCGATCCCCGTGGCGGTCTATGTAGCTCCAAGCGGGAGCCGAGCCGCCTCGGCCGGCTTTTTCATTTTGCTCGCCGCAGACGTGGCGGCTATGGCTCCGGGAACGAATACGGGCGCTGCCCATCCCGTTCTGCTGGGGGGCGGCCAAATTGACGACGTCATGAAAGAAAAAGTGACCAATGACGCTGCCGCCTACCTGCGCAGCATCGTGAGTAAGCGGGGCCGCAACGTGGAAGTAGCGGAGAAGGGGGTCACTGAGAGCAAATCGTTTACCGACTTCGAGGCCCTGAAAGAAGGCTTGATTGAAATTAGCGCCTCCGACCGGGCTGATCTATTGGCCCAACTCGATGGCCATGAGATCACTCGCTTCGATGGCAAGAAACAGGTTCTGCACTTGCAGGGTGCGCAGGTGGAAGTCTACGTCTTGAGTTTTCGCCAGATGGTCTTGTCAAGAATTCTGGACCCCAATGTTGCCTTCATTTTGCTGATCCTGGGGATTTTGGGTCTTTATGTAGAATTTTCCAACCCGGGACTGATCCTGCCCGGCGTCGCGGGAGGGATCGCCATTATTCTGGCCCTGTTTGCTCTCTCGCTGTTGCCGCTGAACTGGGCGGGAGCCGCGCTGATTCTCCTGGCCATTGTTTTCTTTGTGCTGGAAGCGAAATTTGTCACCCACGGCATTCTAGCGGCGGGGGGCGTTTTGTCCATGGTTTTGGGGGCGTTAATGTTAATCAATACGCGTATGCCCGGAGCCAGGATCACCCTGGTCACAGCGCTTTCGGTTGCCTTGCCGTTTGCGATGATTACGATTTTTCTGTTGCGGCTGGTGATTCGCGCCCGCCAAAGGAAGATTTCCACGGGAGACATCGGGTTGATTGGAGAGATTGGCAAAGTGGAGGTTCCTCTTTCTCCCAGCGGCAAGATTTATGTTCACGGGGAGTTATGGGAGGCGGTTAGCTCCTCTCCAGCGCCCTCTGGGACATTGGTGCAGGTAAAGTCGGTGGAGGGATTGACCTTGTTCGTAGAACCGCTTCCCAGTTCCCTAAAATCCGAATCGAAAGAAGAGTTGGAACCCAAACAGAAATCTGCGAAAGGAGCCTAGACCCAAATGCAATTACCCATCTCGTTCACCACCGTGGCCGTAGCGATTTTCGTAATCTACCTTCTATCCTCCATTAAAATCCTGGCCGAGTATGAGCGAGGTGTCATCTTTCGTCTGGGTCGTCTTCTCCCCCAATCCAAAGGGCCGGGCCTCATCCTGGTCTTTGCCCCCATTGACCGCATGGTGCGGGTTTCGCTACGTGTTGTAACCATGGAAGTCCCGCCCCAGGACACGATCACGCGAGACAATGTCACGGTGAAGGTCAACGCGGTGATTTATTTCCGGGTGATTGAAGCCAACCGGGCGGTGGTGGAAGTGGAGAACTACCTGTATGCCACCGGGCAACTGGCGCAAACCACATTGCGCAGCGTGATCGGGGAGGTGGAGTTGGACGACCTGCTCAGCCAGCGGGAAAAACTGAACGCACGCTTGCAGTCCATCCTGGACCTGCAC
>JACQGE010000039.1 GCA_016199675.1 Acidobacteriota bacterium
AGAATCAATGCGGCTTTAGCCGCTGAGGTTTGTCTTCCAAAGCCCACAGACACTATGGTGGTCTAGACCATTTATAAAATCGCCCAATGGGAATGAAAAATCTATTCTACCTTTATTTAGCCTTCCTGGAGCTTTTCTCAGCTTGCCGTTCCGCGCGGCCTGCACCGCTTCCGAGCCTCTCTCCCGGCTTTGACTGGCTGCTCCCCGATGTCCCGAGGCGGTCGAACCCTCCCGTGGGAGGACTCGACGTTGATGATACAAGGGCATGGCTTCAGCCATGCCGGGATATTCGTGGATGTCTTGAATACCTTGCTGCCGCAGGCCGTCGCGCAGCCGAAGGCGCAGCGAGTAAAATGAAACTTTTTCGTGCTATGCCTAAATGGATTTTGCAGCAGCTTCTAGTTTGAGGTCTTTTTTCCCCAGTTTGGCCGGGTGATCCTGGTGGGGCAATGCGCAAACTTATCCGAGCCGCGCGCGTTAGCAAGCGGACAATCTTCCGAGCCGCGACAGGAATGGAGCGGCCACTCACCGCCGGAACTGCCGCCGCACCGCCAGCAAGAACAGTGCAATCAAGGTGGAACTCAGCAGTAGTTGCAACAACCGCAGCAACCAGCCCCAGGGATAGGCCGGAGCGTACTCGAACTCCCGCTGGAACGCCATCACGGAGACCGCCGTCATCAAGCTGTGTCCGAAGAATGCCGCCGTGCCCCACCATGCTCCCTTGGGATGCGAACTCAAGAATTCTGAAAAATTCCTGTAGCTTATCTCTGAGGCCGGATTCCTTCCGTTAGGGTCAAGTCCAGCGACTGGATAGAGCAGACTAAATACCAGTAGAACGATCCCAAGCCACACAGCAGGTCGAACGTAACTTTCCCCATATTCGCTCGCATATTTGTACCATGCGGCTAGGCCCAGCTTGCGGTGAAGCCAGCGCAAAACCCAGTTGCGGTAGCCGCTCGATAGCCGCTTCATCTCCATTTCGCCGTAGTGGAAGTCCCCCGCTGTCCAGTAGTCCCTGCGGTCGTCGTAGTTTTTCTTCAACTGCTGGTAGGTCTCAGCAATTAGCGCGTAGTTGCGCTCGTCCGCGCTCCCCTCCGGCGGCTTCAAATCCCTGGCCGTCGCATTCTCCAGGCTCACCACCTCTTCAAATAGCATCCGCTTCTGATTGCCGGGCCGTCTCCGCCATTCCACATTAGAAAAATCTACCCTTGAGACATCGCAATTGTGGAACAACGCCTGCTCCAGGTGGGTCTTATAAAACCGCACCTTCTCCGGTTTCTCAAACCGTGCCGAATCGAAAACAGCTCCAATCTGTTCAACGTCTTTGCGAAATTTCGTTTCCTTATACCATGCTCCGGAAAGGAAGGTCGCAGCCCGAAAATCGGCAAATTCAGGAAACCTAGCCGCAGTGAAGTAAACCTCCCGGGTGAAGGTTGCCCCGAAAAAGAAAGCACCCCGGGTAAAGGTGGCCTCAGCGAAAATTGCCTCCTGAGCGAAAGTAACCCCCATGAAATCGGCTGCTTGGATGAAGATGGCCCCAGTGAAGTTAACTTCCTGGCTAAAGTTCGAAGAGGTGAAGAGAGCTCCCTGCGTGAAAATCACCTTCCAGAATAGGCATTTTGCCTTGAACTTTCTCCCACGATATTGTGCTTCTGGAAACACATAACCGCTAAAGTCAGCGAGACCATTTCCCGCCACCTCCAGAATCCGCTCAATTTCTTGTTGGAATGCTTGCTTATCCTTGTTGGGATCGCGGGAGTGCATCAGACAGACCGGTTCTTCATCCACGCCCGCTAGGGCATTGTAAAGAGGCTGCCCGCAACGTTCCCCAACCGACATTGCCATTGCCATCGGGCAACCTTCTATTTCCGGCTGTTGGCGCTCTGCTGTTCCTGGAGATTCCGGCATATTGCCGCGCATTATATCAGCTTGTGTCCTGGATAACTTTGGAAGCAGGCGCCGCGTGGTGCCGGAAAAGTGCGCCCCAACCCGCCGCTCACACGGTCATCCCAACCCTATTGAGACTGTCATCCCGAGCGGAGTGAGGGATCTGCTTTTCCTTCCTTGCGGTTTCAACCGCTGAGGGCTATCGAAACTGCCGGCTACGGGCAGTCCGGCTCTTCGCACGGCCCCGGCGAATCGCCGCCAATTCTTTCTTCGTTGGTGCAATCCCAGGCAGTCTCTTTGCAAAGTACTGGCGCAGGGCTTCGCGCACCAACTCCGAGCGGGTACGGCTCTCTCGCTTTCGCACGGCCTCCAGTTGCCGCACCATCGCCGGAGGAAGAGAGATCGTTACAATGTGCCGAGTTGCCATAATAGTTCATTATTACTTTATAATACAAATTATTACAATCATCTTGCAATTGTCAAGTTAATAATTGATTCTCGTTGCAGATCGCGGTTCTTAGGGTTCTCTCCTGGCTTCTGACTCCTGACTTCTATCTTCTGCATTCCTTCCTTTCCCCTCCGCCCCGCATTGAGAAGTGGTAATCTGCTAAGAAAGCGATGGACACTAAACCAACCGCCGTCTTGTTGATGAGCTGCCCGGACCAGCGCGGGCTGGTGGCGCGTGTGGCCGACTTCGTCTTCCGCCACAACGGCAACATCGTCCACTCCGACCACCACACAGACGGCGAATCAGCGACCTTCCTGATGCGCGTGGAGTGGGAACTGGATGGCTTCGCAATTCCCCGCGACGAAACAGCACCTGCCTTTGCGCCGCTGGCAGACTCGATGCGAATGCAGTGGCAACTCCACTTCTCCGACCGCCCGCAGCGCGTCGCCATACTGGTTTCCAAATACAGCCATTGCCTGCATGACCTGCTGTGGCGGCACAATGAAGGAGAGTTGCGCGGCGAGATTGTGCTGGTCATCAGCAACCACCCGGATTTGGCGCCGGACGTTCGGCGCTTCAGCATTCCCTACCACGTCTTTCCTGTAACCTCGGAAACTAAGCCGACGGTGGAACAAGAAGAGTTGCAACTGCTGGCGAAGAATCAAATTGACCTGGTTGTTCTAGCACGATATATGCAAGTCCTCAGTGCCGATTTCGTGGCGCATTATCCCAATCGCATTATCAACATCCATCATTCCTTTCTTCCGGCTTTCAGCGGCGCGCGCCCCTATCATCAGGCGCACGAGCGCGGCGTGAAGTTGATTGGGGCGACGAGCCACTATGTAACCGCGCAACTCGACGAGGGGCCGATTATCGAACAGGATGTTGTGCGCGTCAGCCATCGTGACATGGTGGATGACCTGGTTCGGAAAGGTAGAGATCTAGAACGTATAGTTCTTGCTCGCGCAGTCCGCTTGCATCTGGAGCATCGTATTCTCCCCTATGGCATCAAGACGGTTGTATTCGATTGAGGAATGTTTCACGTGGAACATTAAAGAATTGTTAACGGCTATTTCACATTAAAATACTCAAATTCTCTTTACTCTTGATATTTCCCTTGATAAATTTACACTTATTCCATAACACCGCAGGCGGTGACGTTCTTTGGGAAAAATCATCGCAGTCGCCAATCAAAAAGGAGGAGTTGGGAAAACTACCACTGCCATCAATTTGGCGGCTTCCTTAGCCGCTGCCGAACTCCGTGTTTTATTGGTAGATTGTGATCCCCAGGCCAAT
>JACQGE010000004.1 GCA_016199675.1 Acidobacteriota bacterium
AATCCGCAGGTCCCAGGTTCGAGCCCTGGTCGGGGAGCCGTCTAGGTGCAAAGCTGACCCCTCGATAGATCACCGCGCCTTACCGTCAATCGCCCGGCCAAGTCGTTGTCACTGCCTCGCATTTGCACGAGGCCGGAACAAATCGAATCCGACTCCAGCGGTAGTGGTGGTGAAAATGGAATTAACCCGGTGACCCGCTGAGCAAGCCGTCGTCAATTGCTGCTCGTCGCACTCGTGGCTGAAGGCCTCGCCGATCCCTTGCAATACCCATAAGCGGCGAGTAGGCTTTGCTGCTAGGGGAGGTTTCAATCCACGTATCCGTAGGCCCCCGTGTTACTCAAACGGGGGTGCCGATTGTTGCAGGGAGGCAACATGAAGGAATTCAAGACTAGAAAGCTGCGTCTGCAGGACATCTACCTCGACAATGAGAACGCGCGGCACGAACCGATTGACAGCGAGCCCGAGATTATTGCCGAGCTTTTGTCGAAGGGGAAAGTGAAGGCCCTCGCGGCCCACATTGCGAAAACCGAGGCCACAAGCCCATTGGACCGGGTCGGAGTGTTTCCGCATCCAATAGTTAAAAGCGCTTTTGTTGCCGGCGAGGGGAACCGTCGGCTTTGCGCTCTTAAGCTATTAAACGATCCGGACAAAGCGCCCGATTCACACCGCGCCTATTTCCGCAGTTTATCTAATTCGATGTCGGCGAAGCCGAAAGAAATTGAAGCCGTAATTTTCGACGACCGAGCTGCGGTTAGGCCCTGGATAGAGTTGCGCCATGAGGGGCCGCAGAACGGCGTCGGCACCGTCAGCTGGGACCCGAGGGCGAAGGCTCGTCACAATCGAGGTGCTGCAAAGCCGACAAATCCCAATCTACTCGCGGTGTCCGTCGCTGAGTACGCCCATAAGCGCGGACTGATTACGAAATCTGAGCATGACGGCTTAAATGTGACCACCCTCACAAGGTATTTGAGCAACCCCACCTTCCGAAATGTCTTCGGCCTCGCCTCGCCCAAGGAGCTTTCCATCGTCGTCGATCAAGCCGAATTCGACTCCGCCATTGGACGATTCCTGAAGGACTCGCTCAAGGGTGAAGACGGCGGGGTCAATTCGCGGAGCAATGCCACTCAGCGAACAAAATATGCGCGCAGACTACAAAAAGAAAAGGTCGCTCCGACTACGTTTTTTGAGGACCCCGTTCCGCTCGACCCAGCGACAGGAAGTGGGCCGCAGTCCCGTGGCAAAGCTCCTGGAAGAAGGAATAGCAGCAACCCAGACCATCGGCGTCATGTAATCCAGCCGCCTTTCGCAGCAAAAATAACGAACAAGGTGCTGGCTCGAATTTACTTCGAGCTACGTGAGGTGGATTGTCAGAGCCACCCGCTGGCTGCTGCTTGTCTTCTCCGTGCAATGATTGAGGTGCTGATAAAGCTTTTTTGTAAACAAGAGGGCATCGGCACCAATGGGATCAAGGTGAACGTCCTCTGCGGGAAGGTCTGCGACAAGCTGCTGGCGGACGACCCTACGCTAAGAAAACAGCGCCTTAAGCCCATGCGCATAATGGCAAACGACGAACACGGGCTTGCATCTCACGACACCTTGAGTTCGTTTATTCACGGCGGCTCTATTCCAGACGGGCGGTACATCAATAGGACGTGGGATTCGATTGAAGATTGTATTGGGCTGATACTGAGCAAGCTTAAATAGTTCTGGCCAAGTGTCCCGCGGTCGGCTACGATCGACGCACCAATGAGCGCTCGTCTCCATGCCCGTCACTGACTCCCCTCTCCGATATCCCGGGGGAAAGAGCCAGCTTGCCCCCCTAGTCATCGATATCCTGCGCTCGAACAGGTTGCTTTATGGCATCTATGTTGAGCCCTTCGCAGGCGGCTCTGGACTTGCGTTGAAGCTGCTCCTCAACAGCCTTGTGAGCGAGATATACATAAACGACATCGACCGCTCGATCTACGCCCTGTGGCATAGCGTGCTCAATTCGACCGATGAGCTGTGCGCACGCGTGGGAAAAGCCAAGGTCCACATAACTGAATGGCGCAGGCAACGGGCTGTCCAGGACGCTCGATATTCCACATTGCTGGACCTGGGGTTCTCGACCCTGTTCATGAATAGGACAAATCACTCAGGCATTATCCGTGGAGGCGTGATAGGCGGTTTCGATCAAAATGGGCCATACAAAATTGATTGTCGATTCCGCAAAGGGGAATTGATAAGAAAAATAGAACGGATTTCTAAGTACAAGCCAGGGATACACCTTAGCCGAATGGATGCACTTCAATTCCTGACCAAGGTAGTTGCCAAGAAGGTCCAAGGACCAGCGCTGGTGAACCTCGACCCTCCTTACATAAGAAAGGGACCCGAGCTTTATCAGAATCACTACACGATGGACGACCATGCCCGCCTTGCTAAGGCGGTCCGAGGGATCAAGCAATACTGGATGGTGACCTACGATGACACGCCTGAGGCAAGAGCCCTATATGTTGATTTCCCGTCGTTCACGCAGGAACTGAAGTACACCGCCCAGATTAAGAGGGTCGGCGTTGAACTGCTAGTCCTAGACCCGAGGCTTGATCTGCCGAGATCATTGAGCCAAGTTCAGCGCTTGGCGGCCTGCAAAGGGAAGGCCCGCGGAGAGGGTAGGCGGGATCTGTGACTTGACTCTTATTGCTTGGCTTTGAGCGTAATTTGCAATTCCCATTGGTGCCCATTTCTGCTCGCGTCGGGGACCCGCACCCTTCCTTGCAATACCCATAACGGGAGAGTAGGCTTTTCTCCTTGGGGAGGTTTTCTGTCCATGTATCCGTAGGCCCCCGTGTTACCTCATCGGGGCCATACTTGGCGCTAACGAGCCGCTATCCCAGTGCTATGACAACAATAACCTTCACCAGGCCTAACCTACTTGGAATTCTGGCGGCGGAATCAGACCGTGAAATGCTTAATAAGGCATTTCTCGAAACTCCAGACTACCGCACTCTCATCGAGACCTCAGATCGGATTGTAGTAGTCGGTAGGCGCGGCACTGGAAAGAGCGCGCTGGCAATTGCATTAGAGAAGTATTGGCGCAATGTAGAACGCACCAAGCTATTGAAGCTTACGCCGGAGGAACATCATGTAATCGGTGCCCGCCCGCTAATTCAGCTGTTCGGAGGTTCCTTTTCAAGAATTCGAGCGGGTTCCAAATTGCTTTGGCGTTACTCCCTAATGATGGAGGCTGCCCATGCGCTCGCCCCGCGGTTTTCGTTCTCGCATACAAAAGAGTACGAACTCCTGAAGGCGCCTATCGAAACGTGGCTACGCCGCGGCCCCACAATTCCCGACCGCTTTACAAGACTACTGAAAGACGCTGTGGACCCAAGTCGCTCCCCAGAGGAACGGATTGGGGATCTACCAATTAAGCTCGATCTCACAAAGATCGAAACTGCGCTCGCATCTGCCTGCAAACAAACTAACGAATGCGTTGTTTTCCTAATCGACCGACTAGACGAAGGGTACGAACCTGACGATATTGGCATTGGCTTGGTAGATGGATTGGTTCAAGCAGCAATAGACCTCAAGGATCGCCTTCCGGGCGTCAGATCCATTGTCTTTTTGCGCGATAACATATTCCGAGCCGTTCAGGCGCGTGATCCTGACTACACGCGGAACATAGAAGGACACGTACTGCGCTTACACTGGGATCCACCCGACCTACTTGATTTTGCAGCCAACCGACTCAAGATTGCCCTCTCCATTCACGAGGAGTCCTCTCAAAAGGTATGGAACCTCTGCACTACAGAGGACCTTAAAGGCATGCCGGGGTTTCTGAAATGCCTTCAGCTCACACTTTACCGACCACGTGACTTGATGGCCCTACTCAATGACGCGTTCTATCTCGCAGGAAAGCAAGGGCAGATGCACCTTTCGTTACCGCACATTGACGGCACCGCTAAGGCAATATCCGAAAATAGACTCCGCGATCTGCAAAAGGAATACGAGGCTATTATCCCCGGCTTAGAAGAATACATCGGCGCATTTAAGGGGATGCCACCAGAGCTCGGGATTGCAGAAATCACACCATTCCTGGAACAGACACTCGCGAAGGGCTCAGAGAATTCACTAATACAGCAGGATTTTCTCATTCTAGATGATGCAAAAACGCTAACTCGCGCCCTTTTCACCATCGGCTTTCTCGGCGCACAGGACACTCTAACCGGATCCTTTGTCTTCTCCCACGATGGTCGTACGCCTGATCGCGAATTCAATAGCGGTGACAAAATCTTGATCCATCCGTGTTATCGAATGGCACTCAACTGTGCGAAAACGCACCTGGAGCCAGGCGAAGCCGAAGAGATATTTGACGAATACGATATTGAAGTCTCGTCTGAAACTCCAGCAATTCGAAATGCGAAGATCAGCCAACTGATCCAGCAACTTGAGCAGATCCCCATAGGCAATGATGGGGATGGACTTTTTGAGGTGTGGTGTCATAAGGCTATAAGGATATGTTTTGCAAAAGGGCTCAGAAACGTAGAAATTAAGCCGAATAAGCAAGCCAATACCCGCCGCGACGTTGTAGCACTCAATCTCGGAGAGGGGAACTTTTGGAACCGAATTCTGCAGGATTACGGCGCACGTCAGGTTATTTTTGAGATTAAGAACTATCAAGATTTGAAAGCCGATGACTACTACCAAGTGCTTTCATACCTGACAGGGGAATATGGGAGACTGGCCTTTGTCGTCACCCGTGATGACACCGTTGACCTATATTCAAAGAGAGATGTCGAGTGGGTACGCAGTTTGCATGCAGAGCATAAAGTATTAATCGTTAAACTTACCGGCAAGTATTTCTCAAAGTTGCTCTACAAACTTCGGAACCCACAGCGTCACGACGAAATGAACGACGCTCTGCACAAAATCCTAAATACCTACACAAGGCTCTATCTGGCAGGCCAAACCAAAACCGAGGCCCGCGAGGAAAAACGTCACCGGCGCAAACATCAAAGAGCACGGAAAGCTTCGAAGCCGACGAACCCGCTATTAGGAAGAAAGGTCCGCTGAGAACGTAGGGAAAACGTAGTTCGGCGAGTCTTGCCGAGCGTCTACGAGTGAGGGCGGGCCGTTGATACCGCTAAATAGGGCGTAATTAACAACTGAATATCGTCCGAGCAGTACCGGCCGCTTGTCCGGTCGTGGACTGTCGCGTAGAGCAGTTGCGCCGCGGCCAGGCTTAGTGCCGCGACCTCGGCCTTGCTGAAGTCCTCATCCGCCGTTAGCCAAGTGAGAGCGTGGAGCACCCGCACCAGCAGCCTGCTTTCGACCGTCGCCGGCGAATGCCGTATTCGGTCCAGAATCGCCCGTAGCGGATCGTGCAGCTCGATTTCGGTGGCGATGGCGGTACGCCCCCGCACCCGATCGGCCACCTCAAAGATGAAGCCGGCAAGGCTGAGTTTTTCAGGGCTATTCATTATCTCGACCGCGCCCGCTTGATCGGCCGCAGCTCAATTCGGTCGGCGATCTCGTGCAGCAGCCCGACGGCATCGACCCCGATCGCCTTCGCCACGTGCAGAAATTCAATGATGTCCAGCCGCCGCTCGCCGTTCTCATACTTCGAGACGAAGGACTGGGGCCGCTTGAGGCGTCGGGCCAATTCCTCCTGGGTCATTCCCGAATCCTTCCGCGCCTGGCGCATCCGGGCCAGGAATTCCTGGTATTGCCTGAGATAGGTGGTCTTCAAAGGAGCAGCCGACCATTGGGGTAGCTGCCCTTCTTAAACCTATTTTCGGATTATCCCAAAATAGGATATTATGGTCAGCCCACGGTCCTTCAGGGAGGGAGGTCATGGCTAGAGCTAGAACGGCTATTGCGGCACCGGCAGCAAGAAGCGCCGCGAACTCACGACTGCGCATGCTCCTTTGGGGCTTCCTGGGCATGCACTATCCGACCATGGTCGGCACCACCTTCAGGGCTCTTTCGCGCCTCGCTCACAGCGGAATGGGCCTCCTGGTCGCCATTACTACGCCCTTGGCGCTCGGGGGATGCATTGCAGCGCTTCCCTTGATCGGCGCAGAGGTCGCGGCTCTTGGCTTCACAGGGTTCAAAATCGTTCAGACGACGACGGGAGGGTCCTTCGAAATTGCGGTGGACGTGAGCAAACTGTCGAACGAGCAAAAGGCGCACATAAGGGCCATCAAGAGTCTAGCCGTATGGCCGGAACGACGAGGCGGCTCAGTGTCGCTGGCGGAGGCCCTGGCGGAAGCCAAGAAATTCGCGGTCATACCCCCGGCGCGCGTGGCAGCGGTATTGAAGAAGCTCGAACTTGCAGACGATCTGAAAGCGATGACCGCAACGGAGACGAAAGACACATTTGCCAAAGTGTGCGACGCAACCGGTGCCGACGCCGTCATTGCCACCAAGAGTACGGCGGTAACGAGAAACATGAGTATATGGTCATTCGAGCGCGCCAACATCACTATGGAATTTCTCACGTCCATCTACGCGAAGAACAGCAATGCGTATATCGCGGCGATCCCGGTGACCATCAAGGTACTGGTCGGCGAGGCGAAACAGCCCAGCAACGACGAGATTTTGAATGGGGCGAATGCCGAATTGGCCAAGAATATTCTGGCGCTGGCGCGTTAGCCAGGACGCGAAACGAAAGAACCCATGCGGATTGCAACGCCCCTCCGAGGCGTCGCAATCCTTTTTGGGTGGCTGGCATATGTTTCTGCCGGAGGAGATAGGCCATTTGATATTCCGGCTATTACCCAGGGAGGCTATATGAACGGCGTATTGAAATCTGCAATCATTATTTTGATAGCGTCTGGCATCGCAACAGTATGGGGCTATCAGTATAGGCAGAGCCATGCTGTGGAAGGCGCCATGGGAATGTTTTTTGGGGGAGTCTCGCAGACCTATGTAATCGCTGGATGGGCATTGGGGCTCGGCATCCTCGGATTCCTGATCGGCATCGGTGTATTGGTCGCAGGCTTGCTTAAGGCCGGGAACGGACCCAAATGATCCGTGCAGAGTTCATACTCATCGGGTGCATCCTTGTTGTTCTCGGCATAATCATTTCGAGCATCGGATACGACAAGATCCAACCAACGATGCTTGAAAATGTTGTGTCATTCGCCGAGAAGGTTTCCGGGCAAGTAGCGCCCGACGAATTACACCAGTCAAAAACATCCGGCTACCTTCTTTTAGCGCTTGGAGGCGGTTCGGTTGTTACGGGACTCGGATTCATTCTCCGCAGCCGCAAGAAGTAGCGTTGACAGGCGTGGCTTTTCCGCAGAGCCCCAATCCGACGGTCAACTGGACCTGCGCGAGAGGCCGCGGTATCAACTGGGTCAGGGAGCGAAGAGTATCGAATATTTAATCAGCAGCGCCCTGATTTGCGGTTGCCGCTCCGTATCGGATACAGAGTTGATCCACCTTGGCTTTCTCGGAGGCAGGCACCACGAATACCCCATGGCTTTTGTGGCTTACGAGATGGAGCCGCTTTCGCAGGATGCCGCCGATATAGCGGTTCGTGATCGGCCGGTCGTACTCGGACCCGAAGCGGGCGGCGAAGGCCGCCGCGATCTCGGACACCGGAATGCTCGGTCGCGAGCCGTCCTGCAGCAGCTCGGCGAGAATCTCCAAGACGCCCGCCTCCGTGGACGCAGATCGCTCGGCGTACAGCTCTTCGTCGAACGACCTGACCGACTCACGCATGTCTTCCCGCAACGTTTCGTCGTCGATGATGGAAAGAAGGGGCACCAGGATCTGGTTGAGCCGGGGCGAGAGCGTCGGCTCGACCAAGGAATCATCGACCCGAATGCGGGGAAGGGTCCGGAACCGGTACATGAGCAGGCGATTCCGAAGCGCCAGAGCCTCGTCCTTCTGCGTATCCGGCAAATTGATCGGAATGTCTTCCCGTAGCATTCGCTGTCCCATCTCTTCCGTGAGGAAGCGGCTTTCGAGCGCCTGATCCTCGAACGATCGCCGCATGGCCACGATCTTGGGGCCGAAAACATCGAAGGCCCGAGGGTCGAATTCGCGCTTGGCCGTCACCGCCGTCCGAAGGACGGGAAATCCTCGGACATTGCCGTTGTTGAAGATCTTCACCAGTTCCGATTTCTCGTCGCTGAAGCGGAAGTCGGCCTCATCGAAAATGAGCGTCCCGCGGAAGGTGTCGAGGGTGTGGAAGATCGGCGAGACGGTCGAGGCGCCGGACGCGAAGAAGGCCTTATAGCAGAGGGAGCCGATGACGAAGAGGGCCCGGGTCTTGCCAGTGCCGAAGTCGCCCCGCAGCCGGAGGTACGGCAGTTCGTTAAAAGCGTCGTACACCCAGGTAAGGAGGACGTAGGCGGCGGCAATTCTCCGGAATCGGTCGGAAAAGTCCACGTACCGATCGACGTACGACCCGATGTCCGAGAGAAGCTGCGGCACACTTTCAAACGGCTCCGGGCGCTCCGGCAGTAAGACCGCGTGGTGCTTGATGAGGTTATTCGACGCTGGCATAGGCCGAAGTTCAGCCAGGCCATCCATAAGCTTGTCGGCAAATACGACCTCAGCACCGTCAAAAACCGCAAGCATCGTCTTCTTCTGTTCCTCCGAATATACAAGCTCTGCGCGCCGGCCATCTAAAAGGAGCCGTGAGACAGTTGGCGATCGGCGTAGCGGCGTTTGATCTGGTTCTTTTGACATCGTGTACAGAGTATTAGCTCCGTCACGCGATGCACGGGGTGCAAATGTGCGCAGGAGGCAAGAAAGCACCCCTTCTCGGTCTTTCACGGCGGCACTACGTTGTGCGCATGAGCGAGCAACAGACGCCGACCGTTTCGCCGTTGATCCAGTCGCTCCTCCCGGACGCGACCGTCGAGGAGCAACTGGAGGCACAGCAGAATTTCCGCGAGTTCTTGGCGGTGGCGTACCGCATGCACCTGCGGCTGCAGGCCGAAAAGGAAGCCTCGCGTGACAAAAAGACGGAGGGTGATACGGTAAACGACGCGCCAACGGTATGAACAGCTATTACGCGTATGTCCGTGTTTCCACGGTCAAACAGGGAGAAAAGGGTTCCTCGCTTCAAGAGCAGCGAGGCGCCATTGAAGCGTATGCCAAAAGAAACGATCTGACCGTCGCGGAGTGGTTCGAAGAGACAGAAACGGCTGCCAAGCGCGGGCGCCGCGTCTTCAATCACATGCTCAAACTTCTCGAGAAGAACCGCGCCGCCGGCGTCATCATTCACAAGATCGACCGCAGCGCTCGGAACCTGAAGGACTGGGCGGATCTGGGGGAAATGATCGACCGCGGGGTGGAAGTGCACTTCGCCCACGAAAGCTTGGATCTGCATTCCCGGGGCGGGCGTCTTTCTGCTGACATCCAGGCGGTGGTGGCTGCCGACTACATCCGGAATCTCCGGGACGAGGTGCGGAAGGGGTTCAACGGTCGGCTCAAGCAAGGAATCTATCCGTTGCCGGCGCCGCTTGGATACAAGGACCAAGGCTCGGGACTACCCAAAACCCCGGACCCCGTGATGGGCCCCTTGGTGCGGCGCGCCTTTGAGATATACGCGACCGGGCGCTCCAATCTGCACGCGCTCAGAGCACAACTCCACGCCTTGGGATTGCGGAATCGTCGGGGGCGGGCCGTGTCTCTAGCCGGACTTTCCTGGGTCCTGAACAACCCCTTCTACATCGGCCTCATACGCATTAAACGGACCGGCGAGACGTATCCTGGCATACACCAACCCCTGATCTCGAAACAGCTCTTTGACCGGGTGCAGGCGATTCTCCACGGCCGGACCAAGAACCGGGGACTCAAATACGACTTCGTGTTTCGGCGTTTCCTCCGCTGTGCGACCTGCGGGTACCGGCTGATCGGCAGCCTGCAAAAAGGACGCGTGTACTACCGTTGCCAAACGAGAACCTGCCCGACCACCTGTTTGCGGGAGGACGCGGTCGCCGAACAACTGGACCGAGCTATCGCGGAACTCAACCTGGATTCGCTCGACATTGACCTACTCAAGCAGGAATGCGCGTTCGTGACCAAGGATATTGCCGGCAGCCGAGAGCAGGACGTGAAGGCACTTCAGCTTAGCGTCTCGCAGATCGACGATCGGGTCCTGCGACTAACCGACGCGTACATAGATCGGCTCATCGACAAAGAGCTGTTTGAAACTCGCAAGGCGAAGCTCTTGGAGGAGCGAATAGCCATCCAGGAGAAAATCGCCGAGTTCTCCCAGGGCGACTCCTACCTCGACGCAAAGCTCACGGAATTCCTCGAACTCATAAGATCGTTGGCGGGCAAGGAGAATCCGGCGAATCTGGAGGAGAAGAGGGAATTCGCAAAATCAGCCACCTCGAACTTGGCGGTTGATCAAAAAACCCTTGTGTATGCTTGGCGACCGCCGTTCGATGCGTTCGCCAACTGGCAAGAATCGCTATATGGTGCGCCGCATCGGGGCGCATCTCGAACTTTCCATAAGAAAAGCACGGCGTGCGGGAAGACGCAAGCCCGCAAACCTTGCTCTGTCTGTGCAAGTTATCACCGCTTGGCGAGAATAATTATGAGTGTTCTAGGGGATGACAAAGAGTAACAACAGGAACGGGCGAATTGCTGTTTGGAGTCTAATTGGACTCCAGTAATTTGTCGCGACCACCCAGTGTGCTTTATCCTCACGCATAAGTGCTTGGGAGAGACGGGGTCCTGCTTTTGATGTAATGGAATAACTCTTGACGCCAAGCGCAAATAAAATGGTGGGCTTCGCCGATACCTTCTTCGCAAAGAAGCTCTAAGGTTTCTTCATCCAAAATATCGCCTTCAGGATTGGAGAACCATCTCGCGAGTGTTTCGGCCATCAAAACGTCCTCGCTGCGTGTTGCACCCAGTAGTACAGAGCAATATGCATTGAGAAACAACAGGTGGTATTGAGGGAATCGGGAAAACATCTGACCTATTTCACTATTTCGTGGCCACAGTGCATCCAGCTTGGCCTTTATCTCTCTCACGGATCGGGGATCGCCGATGGCATCGCAGAATGTACCTCCAATCGCCTTCAGGAGAAGACGAAATCCCAAGCCATACAACAGGAGCTGCTTCTCGTCCGCAGGCAACAGACTATAGTAGCCAGATAGCAATTGCTCAGAATTGAACTCATCAAGCGTGTGGACTTCGTCCATGAGCCTCCCCTATGCTGTGCTTTCGTGTTTAGGGCACCCCCTAATATTGTGCCAGAAATCATAAGGGCGCTTGCCTTGTCCCTGCGGCTCGCGCTCACGCTTACCTCCGAAAGTTGGGTTAGGCGTGTTGCGCTGTAGGTTCTTAGGTCGGCAAGTTATTCGAGCAATCGGCCATCGTTCGTAGTGAGCTTTCCCGGAGCGGTCGGAAATGACAATAATTGGCTAAAGTGGAATTCCTGGGAAGCGATCAATCGGGATTAAAGGCTACTGATCGTGACGAGGCTACAACCATCGTAGGTGCGTATTTCAGCCCATCGTAGACGGCCATTTCAAAGGATCGTAGACGGCATTTCAGGCTGATCGTAGACAGCGTTTCAAGCTGATCGTGGACGATCGCGGGGGTGCGTGAGTGACCTGACCACAAGCATGCTTGCCGATTTTTCAGACAAACCATGCCTACACCCGGATCACAATGCGCCAAATTCGCCACACCCTTGTTCGTAAACAACTATTCGTGCGATAGCCCTGAATCATAATGGCTTTGCCCCTTGACAATTGTTTGTCTTGCTACTAGCCTTCATTTCGAGACGCGCCACGCAACGGGAGGCAGAAAATGGTCGAAGAGCACAAGGCAGAGATCTATGATCTTGAAAGTTCGCAGGCCGCTGATCTTGCATGCCCCGGTTGTTCCATCACCCCGACCGGACCGGCCACGAATATTCATCGCCCAGTCTTATATGACTTAGAATTAGCTCAAGCGGGAGATTTGGCCTGTCCGGGGTGTTCTATTACCCCCGCTCCCAACACTGCGCAAACGTCCTAGGTGTTCAGTCGCGGGTTGCAAATCCGTTCCTAGGAGGAGCACTGCGTGCGAGTGAAGGTAGGTATTCTGTGCTGCGAGCGACCCAGCATGGGTCTTTTGCAGCTATGCACAACAAGCGACCAAAAGGGAGAGCGAAATATAAACACCGATTTGTTTAGCGTACTGTACACGTAGTGCATGATTTCATAATCATGGAATATTAGCCTGGTCAGTCGCTCTCCGAAAAACACCTCAATAGTCGCGTTTGGGCTTTGGTCCAACGTTCGTATCTATTAGCACATTATCTTAGACGCGATCTAAATAGCCTCTAACGGTCCTTTACTTCTGACCCAATATTTGTGCTCCAAAAGAGGGATAAGCGTCGCCGAATCCTCACGGCAGGGCGTTACACCTAATCGTGAAAAGAGGTGGGGCCAGTCTCGTGTTCAGCCAGTTCCCATAAATGTACCGCATATATGAATTACTACCTCGTTAACATCGACACTGGCCACCTAGTTGGATGTAACCTGATCGCCGCTTCGTTTATTCGAGAGTGGATTAAAGGAGGCGTGGAAGGCGATCGCGAGATTTTTGCAGAAATGGCGCGGCGGGGATTTTCAAGACGTAATACTCGAATTATCGCCGAGTGCTACGAAAATGGCACACCAACTATCCTTGCCGCGCAACTTAATCTAACGTGGAAATGCAATTTAAAATGCAAGCATTGCTACGTTGGCAATAATATGCTTCTGGCGCCACCTCTAGCCTTTGACGAGTGGGTTTGCATAATCCAGGAACTAAAAAATCTGAATGTTCCGCGTATAGCCTTCCTTGGGGGCGAGCCAATTCTCTTTAAGTACTTCTTCGATCTCTCTCAGGTTGCACGAGATCAGGGATTCAAAATCTTGACGTCAACAAACGGCACACAGATTGATCGACAAACTGCACGGTCGATAAAGCAAGCGGGTTACACGGAGGTCGATGTATCCTTGGATGGCGGGCTGCCCAGCACGCATGAGGCTCTACGTGGATACGGTACGTTCCGGAAGACCCTTCAAGGCATTCGCTTTCTCTTGGAGGAGAGTCTAAGCGTCAAGACCGCAACGGTTCTGCATAAAAGCAATTTTAGAGAGGTTCTAGAAATAGCGAAGATTGCTGAGCAAATGGGGGTTGAGCACTGCTTCTTCAACAATCTAGTCCCTGGCGGGCACGGAGCGGACCTTTGGCGTTCCGAACGGTTAGATACGGCGGAACTCGAGGAGGTAAAACGAGTAGTGTTTCGATGGAATCAATTGCACGAGCAGCCGCGGCTTTTTATGGAGCTGCATTTTGACTATAAGATCCTCGACCGAAAGTTGCTAACGGTTCCGTCATCCTACGCGGGTTGTAAGGCCGGCCGAAGAGAAATCCTAATTCGGCCAGATGGATATGTCGCACCATGCCCATTATTCCTGACAAACCCGGTAGTGCTGAAATCCAATGTCCGGGACATGTCTATTCTTGATATTTGGTCCAAGGATTCTGCGATACTGCAATTCCGGCGAGCGAATGACGAAGCCAACCTGAAGGGAAAATGTTCGAATTGTGGCTTCAAGTCTTTGTGTAAGGGGGGATGCCATGCAGCTGCATATCACGATTCGCACGATTTATGTAACCCCGACCCAAGGTGTCCACAGTAGCGTCGGCAGCTGATGTTGCGGGCCGCGGACTTACTTCTTCAATATCCACGGCCAGATAACATTCGCAATTGCGAGCACGTAATGGTGCTTGCACCTCATCCTGACGACGACATCATAGGCGCCGGTGGGGTAATTGCACTGCATCTCGCAGCTGGGGCCAACCTAACTGTCGTCTACTTGACTGACGGGGAAGCGACAGTAGCCCTACGTGGGTCACCTCAATGCGCAAGAAGAACTGTAAGACTGCGAGAAGCAAGAACCGCTCTTGCAAAACTGGGGACTGCCAAAACCGAATGTTTACACCTGGAAGATGGTCGCTTAAATAGTGCACTGACAGCCCTTAGTTGCCAGGTAGCCTTTCTTCTCGACACATACAAACCACAAATTATTTACTTACCATTTTTTGGAGACGCCCACCCTGACCACCGCGCCGTTACGTGGGCGTTGAGCCGTATCAAATGGACTGCGCAATCGGACGTAACAGTCGCGTGCTACGAAATCTGGTCTCCTCAACCCGCGAACATAATTGTGGACATAACCGATGTTGCAGCAAAGAAGTTTGCAGCGTTAATGGAACATAGGACGGCATTAACATCTCTGAATTATCTACCCTACGTTAAATCCCTAAACCGATACCGGGCTATGCACCGAGATTCGTGGCGTTATGCGGAGGCTTTTCTTGTTCTTGCGTTGAAAGAATATATTTGTCTCGCACGGCAATGTCATCCTTGAATCTATTGATGTGGCCGAATTTCTTCTTCCCAAAGACTGGGGGCGTTGCAACTGTTGTGTACAATCTTGCGCACCAGCTCCGCTATTACGATATTCACACTTCTGTTGTAACAGAGACGTTTAGAGATGCTCCCGCTATGGAGCGTGGGTCTTGGGGTGGAGCAGTCTTTAGAATCCCCTTTATGGTCCCGGAAGCTGAACTGGGTGATGCTGCTAACCGCTACATGTCTCCGCTAAGGCGGATCATTGTTGACGAATCTATCGACCTCGTGCACGTACATCTGCTAGATATACAAGGCTACTATGCGAATGTGCTTCTCAAAGAGGTAAAGATTCCCTTAGTAGTATCAATTCATGGATCGGACATATTCCACTTCCACCGTAAGAACCGCTTTCTCCAGGAACAGGCGATAAGTCTTCTTGAAAAGGCACAGCTCGTCATTTCTTGCTCGGCTGCCCTCGCGCAGGAATTGGAAGCGATTATGGCTGACGCGCGTGCGAGTAATCCGAACATAGCGGTTATCCCAAACGGAATTAATATTTCATGCTTATCGTACGCGGTTGAATCAGCGGCTCGGCCACGACCTGGAGGTCCAATTCGCGTGCTCGGGATTGGCCGCCTCGATTGGGTAAAGGGATTCGACATTCTTGTACAAGCTGTTTATCTAATAAAAGAAGAGAGGACCATCCCCAAGCTTGCCGTTCAGATTGTCGGGGATGGAGAAGAGCGGGAACCGTTGCAGCGCATGGTGCAAGAACTCGGATTAGTGGACTGTATTGGATTTAATGGTGAATGTCCAAATGATCTTATCCCACGGTTCCTCCAGACAGCGGATATGTTGGTAGTCCCTTCCCGGACAGAAGGATTTGGAATCGTAGTATTAGAGGGCATGTGTGCCGGGCTACCAATAGTGGCGAGCGCAACTGGTGGAATTCCGGAGATAATAACGCATGGCAGGCACGGCTGGCTTGTTCCGCCTGAGAATCCCCGGGCTTTGGCCGAAGCCCTACTCAGCGCGATTCGGGATAGGGCAAGGTGGCCGGACTATGCAATGCAAAACAGAAATGACGTGCGTCGTTACGACTGGCGCCACATTTCGGCTCGGTATGCGAAAACTTATAGAGATCTTCTAGTGTGAGATGGACGCTAATGTGAGCGGGCAATGTAAACCAGCTCAGTTGCTTCGTTCCCGCTCACAATACATTTTCGATTACGTGGTCGTTCCGCGTCTTGGAATGCAACTCCGCATACGTAGGCCCCGCGGGTCTTCTCCTGCAGTATTTTGCCATATTGCTCTCCGTCTGCACCAATGCTACAGAAGGGCACTCGGACAAACCCCCCCGCACTGTCAAGGATAGCGATAGCAGCATCCAGCGTTTCAGCATCATGAATCTTGTCTGCAAAGTAGGTGCCTGCGCTATCTTCTAAGTGGACGTCAAGGTTCCGGGACGCAGTTGCTATTGCCTCCACGAGATTCGAATCCGCGACCTCCACCTTACCCGGTAACACACGGATATTGATTACTGCACTACCTTTGTCAATATCCCGTCGGCCAATCTCTATGCGTAAAGGTACTCCTTTCATTTCCCATTCATTGAACTTGAATCCAGGAGTTCTATCCGTTGCATCAATGAAAGGCCGATAGTTTGCGGCACGAAGGCTCTCTTCTACGGCAGCACATTTGGCCAAAATATTGGAATTCACGGCCACGTCACTCGATAGGATGGGGATGATTACGATCTGGATGGGGGCTACGTCAAAGGGTAAGACAAGTCCCTTGTCGTCTCCGTGAATGCCGATCAACGCAGCCATAATCCTCCAGATACCGGGCCCGAAGCAATTCTGGTAGACGTACCGCTCTACGCCGGCTGGGTCCGAGAATTTAATACCGAAAGGCTTTGCGAACCGTTGACCTAGATCATGTGTGCTGGATATCTGGTTACGTTTCCCGTCGGGCATTATCGTATCCGCGACGTAGGTGTCCTCAGCACCTTTAAACTTATCCCATTGCGGTCTCTTTAGGAAAAGATGAGGAATTTTTAGTTTCCCCCAAATAACCTTGCGCATTGTCTCCATGTCGTGGGTGATTTCTGTCATCACTTGCTCATGGGAGGCAAAACAGTTGTGCGTCTCGAAGAACAGAAACTCCCTGCCGCGAAGAAAGGGCCTTGTGGAAAGTTCATAGCGAAACACCGTGTGCCGGGACTGATATCTTCTAAACGGAAGCTGACTGTGGGATCGTATCCAACGAGCGTACATTGGGTAGAATTGCGTCTCCCCGGTAGGCCGCAAAGCCAGTCTTTCCTCAATCTTTTTGGTTCCCGCAGCTTCGACCCAGAACACTTCCGGGGTGAACCCGGCGTGCTCCTTTTCTAACGTAAGATATTGTTCCCGAATTAAAGTGGGGAAGATTACTGGCTCGTGGCCTCTATCTTCTACTTCCTTTTCGAGCCACTGGTAAATCGATCGTATTATGCGAACGGCGTTCGGAAGATGAACCAGTAACCCACCAACTCCATAATTCACGTCCACCAACTCCGCGCCGGTGAGACCGCAGACTTGCGAATACCACTCCGAAAAGTTCTCCGCTTTTGGAGTGCGAATACCAATTGCCTTATTTTTCTTTTCGCGAGTCATGTACCAAGTCTATAACAAGACATGCCTATCTGGTATCTTTCATATTACCAAGGCCTTCTTACCACCGCAACTAAGCTAACTGTGGGGCTGTCAACGGGGATTAAAATCCGCGTGTTCTTGGGGGTACGCGGAAAGCAGGCATCGATCATGCTTGCACCGCGTGTCGGACGTTTTTTCTTTACAAGCGAATTCTGTTCGATCAGGCACATAACGTTGAACGTAGCCCACCAGGAGAGCGCTGCGGGGTCTTACTTCCGTATAGAGCAGATCCGTCTGCCGCGCGTTTCGCCACCATTTTCCGGCGGATTTACAACCCCAGCAACAGTGGGGCCGTCGAGCACGTCCAGTTGGCGCGCAATCGTGCTGCTATTAGGGCGTCTATAGAAACGAAATCGCTTTCCTATATTCACTTTGCAAGCATCGGATTCAGAGCAAAGTAGTCGCAACGAATAACTATCTCGGTCCGAGAATTTATGGAAATGTCCGAATTTCCTAGGGCACCCACAAGTTTGCTTAGACGTGCAGAAGAAATTCGACACCTTCCCCTTCCGAGTATCGAGCCACCGGCGTCAATGACCGTTACGACGTCACCCTCGGAAAATAACCCACGGACATTCTCAACTCCTATTACCAATATCGAGACTGCCCGCCCATTTCGGAGATTATCAGCGAGAAAAGTACTTACTTCCAACTCGCCCTTACTCGCTGCCGCGAGGGCTATCCAGCTCTTCATCTGGCCGAGGCGTTGCCCTCGCGGCTTAACTCTAGTTACTGTTCCTTCGTTTTCCATGAATGGAGATTCATTTTCGGCATTGCCGGTGCCTACAACCATTTCAATTCCAAACCCCGATAACAGCCGGGCAGCATTAAACTTTGCAACAATTCCCGCAGACTTTGACACAACAATGGAATCCATGTCACTAATAGTTCCGAGCCTACAGTAATTGAGATCCGTCGCAGGATCGACCATTTCACCTTCCGCACAGACAAACAGATACCGAGAGCGAAAAATACGATGTCAAACAAAAGCCCACCGATTGGTGGGCGAAACTTTCGTCTGTTGCGTGCTATATCAACCCCCTTTCTGCAAAACTTATTGCCTTTGTCCCCGCCACCACGAAGTGATCGAGCACGCTGATGTCCACGAGGGCGAGCGACTGCTTGAGCGTCCGGGTGAGCAGCTCGTCGGCACTGCTTGGCTCCGCGACCCCGGAAGGATGGTTGTGGGCGAAAACGGCGGCGGCGGCATTATGCTTGAGCGCCTGCTTCACGACTTCCCGGGGATACACCGACGTCTGGGACAGTGTTCCGCGAAATAGCTCCTCGATCTCGATGACGTGATGCTGCGAGTCGAGGAACAGCGCGACGAACGCTTCGTGCTCCTTGCCGATGAAATGGAGCCGCAGATAATCGCGAACCGCAGTCGGGCTGGAGAGACCCGGCTGGCAATTTAAGTCTTCCCGGAGCGCCCGGCGCACGATCTCGCGGGCGGCCAACAGCTTCCCATACGTCCGAACATCCTTTTCCGCCTCGGAAAGCATTTGGCCAAGAGACCGCTCACGAAGGCGAGCGGCGGCCTGCCGGCCGATAAGCAGGGTGATGAGTTCCTGATCTGAAAGCGTTGCGTAGTCCATGTCGGATTCCTTTTCAAAAGAACGAACCGACACTCATCATTTCGCGCACCCTTCTGAAAAACACGGGGTGAGAATTTGCTCCGCGGGCACAATCGCACCCCGTGTTCTCCCGTAACAGTCCCGATACCGTTATGGGATGTCCCTCAACCCCGCGATTTCCTATTTCGGCGTCACCAACGGCCGGCTGCCGCACCAGGCGTTCGGGATCAAACAGGCCGACCGACTCTTTCACATGTATCTGCTCGGCCGAAGTGGCGTCGGCAAGACCACGATGCTGGAGACGATCGCGCTGCAGGACATTGGCCACGGCCGCGGCATCGCTGTCATCGACCCTCACGGCGATCTGGCCGAGAGTCTCGTACAGCAGGTTCCAGATTGGCGCAAGGATGATCTCGTCTATCTCAACGCCGCGGACCCGACGCAGTCGTATGGATACAACCCACTGCGTGGCGTCAGGGCCGACAGAATCCCCTTGGCCGCTTCAGGCCTCATGGAAGCCTTCAAGAAGCTCTGGGACGAGGCCTGGGGAGTACGCATGGAGCATGTGTTGCGGCAGGCCCTCTATGCGCTCATCGAATACGGCCAGGCAACGCTGCCGGACGTGCTCCGCATCCTCACCGACAAGTCCTTCCGTTATGCCGTGCTCGCCAAAGTGAAGAACGACCAGGTGCGCGCCTTCTGGACGAAGGAATTCAAGGAATACAACCCCCGCTATCGCCAGGAATCCATCGCCCCGATCCAGAACAAGATCGGCGCCTTCCTGGCCGATCCGCGGCTGTACCGCATGCTCACCGCTCCGCCCATTGACCTTCATTTCCGGAAGCTCATGGACGAAGGCAAGATCCTCATCGTTAATTTGGCGAAGGGACGTCTCGGCGCAGATAGCGCGAATCTGATCGGTGCGCTTTTGGTGACTACCCTAAGCCTCGCCGCCTTCAGCCGGGCCGATGTTGATGAATCAAAACGTCCCGACTATTTCATCCTGATAGATGAATTTCAAAGCTATACAACCCTCTCTGTCGCAATTATGGTCTCGGAGCTGCGCAAGTACCACGTCGGACTGGTGCTAGCGCACCAGCATCTGCACCAATTGGAACCGGCGGTCCAGCATGCGGTCTTGGGCAACGCCGGCACCCTCATTTCCTTCCGGATCGGCCCCGAGGACGCGCGGGTCATGGCACGGGAGTTCGAACCGGTGTTCTCCCCCGAGGACCTGGTGAACCTCCCGAACCACAGCCTATACGTGAAGCTCATGATCGACGGCGCCCCAAGCCGGCCGTTCAGCGCCAATACGTTGCGTCCGATGGATCTTGAGAGAGCGAACCAATCGGGATCATAATAGCCGCTCGGTTCATAACCCATGGGGAGGGGAATATGAAGCTGTTGCTGCGGCGGAACCAGAAGGCCGGCATGCTCGGCATGGGCAAGATCGCCTTTATCCTTGAAGTCCGAGCCGAGCTCACCGACCAGGAAAAGAAGAACATCGAGAAATACCGGCTCGGGGACACGATGCTCTATGAGCGCGACAAGATCATCGACCCCGGCAAGGGGCTTCTCGGCTTGGCATCGCGGCTGGCCTTCAAGATGATGAATATCTCGGTGTCGGTCGATGATCTCTCGAACGGCAAGAAGATCGACTGCAAGGACATCGTCGAGATGCTTGCGGTCGAAGAACAGATCCGGGAAGCCGCCCAGACCTTCAAGAACGTGCTTACCGCAGCCGCCTCCTTCGGCGGTGAGGAGGTTATCGAGCTGAAGTAGATGTCGTCCAACCTGTGGAACGGGCTGCTCGACCTGTTCGTCGGAACTGGTCAGGAGCGCGAGGTTCGGGACACCCTCAAACTGTGCGCGGAAGTCACCAGCGCTCGGAGCGCCTCTCCCTTCGCGGACGAAAAGCGACTCGGCCGGTTTCTCGTTGACCTTATCGCCGAAATCTGCGAGCGCCGCGGCGTGACGCCGTCGATTCCGCTTGGCGGGATGCTCTGGGGGACCATCAAGAACCTGCTGTACTTTGACGGCATCCTCGTCGAGCTTCCAGAGGAATCGGTTCTTCGCAACCTCACGCTCGAAGAGGGCGTCCAGATGCGCGCGACCTTGAACCGCCAACTGCATTTCCTCACCGACCACGACCGCCTGCTCACCCTCTGGCGCAACAAGCTCTTGAATCTGTTTGCGGGCCTGCTCGAATACTTTCCGTTGTCGGCCTTCACGGATATCGACGACAACGGAATCGCTGCCGACGAATCGGTCGTGCTGCCGGAAGCCAAGGCGTATGACCTCTGCGACAACCTCCCGGAGCTGGTCGAGCGGCTCATCGTCTCCTTCTACGACGACGATATCCAAAACGCGCATTTGTTCCAGCCGCTCCGGGAGCGCTTCAATAGCAACCTGTACCGGGTGTCCGGCATCCCAGACAACACACCGCATGAAGAGGTCAACAGGAGGGCCATTCTTCCCACCAGAAACAAGAACACGTCGCCGGAGTACCTCATAGAGGCGTACCTGCAGGGGACGCCGTTTCTTCCGATGTTCCACGATACCCTGCCGTTTGCCATTCCGTTCCCCGCCCGCTTCGAACATACGCACGTCGTCGGCGGGACCGGGCACGGCAAGACGCAGCTCCTGCAGTTCCTCATCAACCACGACTTGGTGCGCGCGATGCGGGACGGCCGCTCGGTGGTGGTCCTCGACAGCCAGGGCGACTTGATCCGCACAATCTCCCGGCTGGCATATTTTGGCCCCGCCGCCGCCGAGAGCCTTGCCGACCGATTCGTTCTCGTCGACCCCAACGACGTCGAGCATCCCGTCTGCCTCAACATGTTCGACTTCAACCGGGACCGCCTGAGCGGCTATGCCCCGGTGGACCGCGAGAAAATCCTCAACGCCACGGTCGAGCTGTATGAATACTTCTTCGGGGCGCTCCTCGGCGCCGAGCTGACCCAGCGCCAGGGACTCATTTTCCGGTATCTTGCGCGGCTCTTGATCGAGATCCCCGATGCGACCATTCATACCCTCCGGGAACTCATGGAGGACGGCGAGCGGTTCCGTCCATACATGGAGCAGCTCTCCGGGACGGCGCGGAGTTTTTTCGCGACCCGCTTCTTCGACCGGCAATTCAACGAAACGAAGAAGCAGATCCTCACCCGCCTCTGGGGCGTGCTTTCCAACGCGTCCCTGGAACGAATGTTTTCCCACCCGACAAACAAGATCGATATCTTCGAACTGCTGAACGAAGGCAAGATCATTCTCATTAACACGGCGAAGGACCTCCTTGGCCAGGAGGGGTCGGCCATCTTCGGTCGGTTCTTCATCGCCCTCATTGCCCAAGCGGCGGTGCAGCGCGCGGCGCTCCCCCCGCATGAACGCCGGCCGAGCTTTGTGTATATCGACGAGGCCCAGGACTATTTCGACGAGAACATTTCCAATCTCTTGCACCAGGCGCGCAAATACCGCGTCGGGCTCGTCTTTGCCCACCAGAACCTGGACCAGCTCGGCGCGGGACTCCGCTCCAGCGTGCTGGCGAGCACCACGATCAAGTTCGTGGGAGGGGTGAGCGCAAAGGACGCCAACGTGCTGGACTCGGAACTCCGGTGTCCCGCTGACTTCTTGATGGCCCAGAAGAAAGAGCGCGACTCCACGGAATTTGCCTGCCACGTCCGCAACTTCACCGCGAAGGCCCTCTCTGTGCGCATTCCCCTCGGCTACGTCGAGTCGCTGCCAACGATGGACGCTTCCGAGCAAGAAGAGCTACTCGAAGAGAACCGCGCCCGATACAGTACGCCGCCGGTCATCCCCCCGAGCGCTCCGTTTACCCCGACGCCTCGGCCTGCAACCGAGCGCGCGGCTCCCGAACCTCGAAGGCCAGCAGCACCTCCCAAGCCGGCGGAGGTGCCGGCAAATTCGCAGCCAGAAGTGACGCCTGCGATGCCGGAGATGGCAGTCCAAGTGCGAGAATCCGCTGCAGTGCAACCTGAAGCGAAGAGAAAACCGCCACCAGCCAGAAAGGAAGCGGTGCAGCCAGGCCGGGGCGGGCAGCAGCACAAGTACCTGCAACATCTCATCAAGCAGCTCGCAGAAGAACGCGGATTCCGGGCGTCGATTGAGGAAACGATCCTGAACGGCGCCGGGCGCGTCGACGTGTCCCTCGTGCGCGGCAAATCGAGGATCGCGTGCGAGATTTCCGTAACGACGAACCAGGACCAGGAGTTGGGGAACGTCGAGAAGTGCTTGGCTGCCGGCTACACCGGGGTGCTCTTGGTCGGGAGCAACGAACGGCACATCAAAGCGCTTGCCAAGTTCGTCGAAGAGAATATGGACGAGAGCGATCAGGGCAAGGTACGGTACCTCGTGCCGGAGCGCTTAACTGAGTATTTGGACTCCTTGGGAGAAGCCCCGCCGCCTACGGAGCAGACTGTGCGCGGGTACAAGGTGCGCACCGTGCAGCAGGTGGTGGACCCGAAGGAGGCGGGCGCGCGACGACAGGCGATTGCGGAAGTGATTGCGCGGTCACTCAAGAGGAATGTTGGAGCGTAATGTACTACGAAGCTGGAGTGCGCCCAGGTCGGCGGCAAGTTTCCATCCAAACCTCGCCGCTGGTTTTCCGACAATTCAATTTCAATAATGCTGGTGAAAACAGGGGCGAATTGGAAGCTAACCACTCGCCGGACTAGTGCAAGCCACAGAGAGAAGGTCGTGAGTAGCTCCAGGTCTAAGAGGACAGGTGCCGGGAATTCTGAAACACAGCGTCACAAGCGCACTCGGACCGCCACGATTGGTGATCAGCGACTCGCAATCCCGTCGAGGCATAGTGCCTTTCGTCTTCTCGCCTGGCAGTCCTTGTCTCTTACACTAGAAAACGCGCGGCCTGTCAGCGTGTCGTTGCAGGGCATAAGTTGCTGCCTGACGCTACGACCTGCACAGCGAGGAGAACTCGCACAACGGACACGAGGCGGGTCGTTTATCGGACTAGATTTCCATCTTCCGAAGACGACGGATCTCTTAGTTGCCATACGTAAGGGGGTGGATCTCATCGAGGATTTTTTGTCGGCCGTGGCCTTGGTGGAGGGTGCGCCGTTGCGCGCGATCGAACCGGTGCAGGTGGCGCGGGCGTATGAGTCCTCTTCCTCTTTGCACAGGTATACCTTTGTCAGCTTCCTTCCGTTGATCCATAATCACTGGATTAAGCCGATATCGTCTGCCACAATCAACCGAGTTCGCCGCCTGGTCGCTCACTGGGATGGCCTTGATACTGGAACCCGTCTACGTCGGGCCGCGCGGCACTTCCGTCGAGCAATCGGCACGTCTGACGATCTGGCCGCATTTCAAAATGCCTACATGGGACTCGAAGCAATGGAGAAGCCTCTCGCCCAAGCGATGAATATTCCGCCTGGCGTTGAGGAATTACAGGGGAGATGCGCCAACTGCGGGGCTACCTACACGCGGCGAAAGACGGTCCTCGCTGGAGTGCGAGCGTACGTGCGCGGCGATGTCCATCCGGCAACGACGTCGGCCGAGCGCCAGAAGGAATGGAAGGAGCTAAGCAGCCTCCGGCAGGAACTCTTCCACGGCTTGGCCGATACTTCAGAACTGGAGAATCGCGGTCAAAAGAGTCTCCCAGCCGCAATGCACTATCTTCACGACGCCATCTGTTGTCAGTCTCACGCTCACGATCTTGAATTTCCAAGGTTTAAGCTGGCCCGACCGCCACGCCAGCTCATTATGATGGGAGCCTTCACCGCGAACGAGCTTGGACCGCTCCAGAACTGGGCGCCTCTCTTTGACACGCCGGACATGCATTGGGTCCGGCACAAACGCTACGGAATCGTCCCCGAATATCGTCTTCGTAATCGCGCCGTCCGGAACGTGAGAGCGCGGTTCTTTTGGCTCAAAGGGCCTTTGAGTCTCGCATCGGAGGCGCGGCTTGAGGCTGCGAAATGGGAATCAGGTTGAGTAACGACGCTGGATGTTCGAGACTATCACAAGGATATATCTTCCCGGATTTCGAAACAGCAGCGCCAACCTGCAACCGAGAATATGGAGCATAGCCTGATTGCAGCACCTTCTCGGCGATTGTCACAATGCTCAGCAGTATCGTTATCAACGATCACTTATAACTCGATCTACGGCATCAATAGCCTGTAGAGCTTTGTCGAATGGAATGTGGGGTTTAATTTGCCTGATGCGTTCTGCACGTTTTTCGGCCGTGTCCTGTGGCATTTCTCGTTTTGTGACATAGAGGGCAGTTGTTAATCGCTCCAACTCTGATACGTTCTTATTTGCCAATTCATTTGCAGCTCTAGTGATCGTATCAGCGAACTGTGCGAGGATGTCACGATATCTCTTCAGCAAGATATCACCTCTGTCAGACGGCCTTAACGTGGGTCCATAAGGCTGTGTATTCGGTGATAGCTCCAAGAGACCGTCGGCCCTCATTGAGGTAAGTTCGTCGCGAAGATCGAACGAGAATGGTCCGTGCTTGTACAAAATAAATTGAAATCCCAAAGGCAGCGAACGCAATTCTTCTGCCCAATACGCTGCCTTTTGAAGGTGCGTTTCTCCGCACCAACTACCCTTCTCATGAAGTTGTTTTGCTAATTCAAATAACAAGGCCGTGCGTTCCAAACGCTCCATTATTCACCTCCTTCAGAAATTATTGCCGCCTTGCTTGATTGCAACCAAGCGTCCGCCTTGGACAAGATCTGCTTGTCCGCAAAAATGTAATCTGTCGAGACCACCGGTAATCTAGCGAGGGTATCGGACAAAGAAATGGATGAGACAATTCTTCCGTCATGCATTCGAACCGGAAAATCTGGCGAGCCGCCTTTCTGAGAGTATCGGTCATGCCGAATCAGGTCCGACGGAAATTCTTTCTGTGCAGCCTTATAAAGTGCCTCTCCTGATTCGGGATTGATTTTTACGTCGTCCGGGCTTCTTGCATATAGCAGCCTGAAATGCGATCGACATAAAACCCTCTTTGCTAATGGTGATAGAGGATCTTCCCCGGCTTTCTTACTACGAAGAGCAGTAAGCATCGCTGCCGTCACCTCATTATCAGTCAACGCTAGGTGACTATCTACGTCTGTTGGGAATTTGCCGTCGGGAAGCCATGCAGACAAGAAATCTTGGAGATGTTTATCGTAAATCCTGCGGACATGGTGCATATACATCTGCGAGTACATCAAATATCTTGCTAACAACAGCGCTTCCGAGGACTGAATTCCGCCTATGTCTACACCTAATGCAGGCTCATTGGTTGATTCTGCAGTGTCACTGGGTGGTGCAGGCAAGATTCGTAGCGTATCGATCAGACGATAATGGTCGAAGCGACCATACGTGACCCCGGCGTGATAGGAGTCACGAAGCAGATAGTCCATCCGGTCAACACCAAAAGCGTCGCCCACAATGATTTCCGACAGAATAGCTTCCCAGGCGGTAAATGTTACTTTTGTATCGAACTCCGCTGCTTTCTTTGGACCGACCGCAAGCTTCGCAATATCCAGAGCTTGAACCTTCATCTCTTGCCAGTAGCCAGCCATTTCGGGGCAAAAGATAAGGTCCCACGTTAGTCGTTCGTGGTTCCACCCTGCGGGTAAGAGTTCCTTTTCCGCTCCGTGAGAAAAGGGCAGATGGCCAATATCGTGACACAAGGCGGCCATTCGCAGAACCTGTCTCCAGTAGTGCCGCATGTGTCCTTCATTAGGCAGGATGTCCTCGATGCTTCTCTCAATATTATTCGCATCAGTGACAACGTCATACACCCGCCCCGCAAGTTCCATCACCCCCAGGGAATGCTCGAATCTCTTGTGGGTAGCACCGGGATACACAAGGTAGGTAAGCGCAAGCTGATGGATACTCCGTAATCGCTGGAAAGGCCGTGAGTCAAGAACACGACGCTCTTCCGAGTCGAGCCGGACGAAGACATGGATTGGATCTCGAATTTCGTGGAAGGACTTGGCCACAGCTATTCAAGCAGTCCGAACAAGATCCAAAGAACTGAGACGGTAGTGTATGGCACCATCACCGATGCATATGCGCAACGACGTCCGCCTTCTTGTGTATTCGGGTTCCGATGCGAGGAACCGCGTCTGGTCGCTCGCGGAAGAGCTTGGCAATTGGGCGAGCAGTGAATTCCTTATCCGCGAAGACGGCATTCATGACAATCTCTTCCGTGGTTAGCGTTGCCGGCGTTGGCCCGGCTCAATAACGATCAATACTAATGATTCACGTACCCGAGATAATCGAGCCGAATAGTTAACGCTTGAACACTTACACCATACTTGAGTGCCAAATTGCGGAGAAAATCGTCGTCTGCGATAAGATCAACATTTTTTTCCTTCAGATCCTTTTCCAAATATCGTGCGGGCATGAGGAGTTCAGCTGCAAAGAGGTTTGCTTCGCGCTCATTTGAGTCTTCGCCTGTTGATGAATTCGCGTTCCTTAGTTGCAGCGTGTAGCCTGGTTTTCGCTCGTCCAAGTGCACAGATTCCGCTTCGTGGAGCAGAAAATGGCCAAGTTCGTGTGCGATCGTGAAGTTGATGCGATTGGCATGATGGTTTCCATTCGCCCCAATGACAGTTCTGCCTGACTTGCGATCACGATAAAGAAATCCGGAGAGTTCGTCGTCAACTAGCTCAAGCTTTACTTCTATGCCGAGTAATTCGGCGATGTGCTTAACGCGGATTGGCGGTTTGCGTTGGCGATATTCGTCAATGAGCTGCTCCGCCAGATCTCTGATGTATTTGCGGCGTACGCCCATATCCTTCTCCTCACTTGTGTTCTTCTAGTCTTGCTCTTTGGGTGCAACCGAGGTACGTACCCAGTCGCGGCCTTTCTTCGTCTTATCTTTAAGCAACAGCATTAATTCATCTTGTGATGACAAGAGGGCTTCAGGCGAGGTGCCCAATGCCCGCGCAATATCGGTCAGGGTGTGGACAAGCAACTGCTGGCGTCCTTTCTCGATGTTGATTACCGACGTACGAGTCATGCCGATCTTCTTCGCGAGGTCTTCTTGAGTGAGAAGGCCGCGCCGCGCTTTGGCAATTCGTTGCCCAAGCGCCAGATAGAACTCGCGGTTTGTGGCATAGCGCGCTCGTGCCATCAGCAAGAGGTAATTGATACATGTGACACGGGGTATGTTATTACTTACGAATGCAAAATGTCAAGTAGCAAAAACGTCAGCCGCAGAAACGTATTGAATACGCGTATGGTAATTGACAGCGCGGCCGGAATTAGAGATATAATTGACGTAAATTAACGTAGCAAGAACGAGGAGGGAGGTGCGTATGAAAGCCAAATGAAAACGGGCAAACCCCGAAGGAGCTTGCCCGTAGTGAACGCGGTACAAGGACCACGTCCGGTTTGGCGACTGACAGTATCCCTGGACCCCGCTCCTGCTGTCAAGCCCTTCGGCAGAGATGCGCGCACTGTTCCTCAGACTGTACGCGAAGCGATATCCATCTTTTACAAGGGCAATACAGATGACAGCAGAAAAACCGGCCGCGGCGCCGCACGCCGCACCTGACCTCATCAACGTTCAAGTCCGCTATCCGGCGGCGCCGAGGCCATTCATTGACCCGAAGGCGCAGGCGGCGGAGACACTCGGACAGCTCAAGTCACGGGTGCTCGCCGCCTTCGAAGTGGCTGAAACGCAGGGACCGGAGCAGCAGGTCTTGTTCTTCTTCTACCACGAGAACGAGCGTCTTGACGATCTTACTCGGACACTCGGTCAAATAGCGGGAGAAGACCGGGTGCTCAAGTTGAAACTTGTCCAGCAAATCGTGCAGGGGTAGGTCATGGCCGACGATCTCGCCGTGCTCTGCTTTGAGGCAGATCTTGAAGAGATCGTGGCCGCGCCCGAGTCGGCGCGATGGACCCTCAAGCGGGGTGACCCGCTTGAGGTTTTTGCCACCATGTCTCCTAGTCGTGCGCCCGGTGAGCAGTTCCAGGTGCGACTCCTCTATCGTGAATACCCTGGTCTCCCGTCACTAAGATTTCGAGACCCCGCCACGGGAAGGCTCGACAACGCACGCGCGTGGCCGCAATGCCCAGGTTTCCGTCCGCAATCACTCGACACCTGCGTGAGCTGGACTGCCGAAGGTCACGCGCTCCATCCGGAGTGGGGCAACGCACCCGCGACGCGGCTGAACCGGACCGGCAACGTGCTATTTCGCTCCCTTTGCATATTGCAGGACACGTTGGATTTCGGCTTTACCGGGAGGTATGGAGGATGAGCCTCTATGAAAAGATCAAGCACTGGCGGATGCCGACCAATACGCTCTCCGCGTCTCTTCAGGCGATGGCGCCTGACGGCCTTCGCGGAAACGAAGGCATCGTGATGTGGCTAGGTCGGTCCGCGAGCAACGTAGCTACGATCACGCATCTCGTCACTTTCGCGGAGCATCTCTTGCGCAAGCGGCCGGATTTCCTGGAAATCCCGCCGAGTACGATGAGCAGGTTGACGGACTTGGCGGAAACGCTGGAGGTCTCGCTCATCGGACAGATTCATTCGCATCCGGGCACCTTCATCGACCTCTCTATACCCGATCGGCGCTATGGGATTTCTGCGCCGTATTACCTCTCAGTTGTTGCGCCGCATTACGCACAGCGCCCTGACACCGATTGGCGCGACTGCGGGGTTCATCAGTTCATTCCGCGCGCCGGATTTCGACGAGTATCCAACGTCGAGGTGCGCTGGCGTATTGAACGGCTCCCGTTTGCCAATGCAACGTCAATTTCCTTGGGAGAAGAAGCATGATCGATCAAGACCTCGCGTACAGCCGCCCGCGGGCGACGGCCGCTCGACTTGCGGCTTACGCGGCAGAAGCGCACCGATTTACTGAAAAGACAGTGCTTCTCACTGGTGATGCGGAGACGCTGGCGACAAGTAACGGCACGCTTTGCCTGCTTGACGCTCTTCGCCTCCTCCTTCGGACCGTCAAGCACCTCCACGTCCATGTTCCGCCGCAGTGTTCGGCGTTGTTGGCCTCTGTTGAAGCGCTCGCGTGCAAGCTCGAATTTGGGACCCCTATCGTGTTCCTTGAGGACATACCGCAGTGGCAACGTTGCGACGCCATCCTTAGCGTAGGCTGGCGTGTGCGACCGGAACTGCCCTGGACCGCAGTCAACTCGAATGGATGGGTTGCTCGTGTGTCATCAGGGAGCGCGTTACTCCCGCCCGAATGCGATCAGCACAATCCGGTCGGAGCGCTCGGCGCTGCGTCATTTGGCGTCTCGGAGGTATTTAAGCGGCTCGTCGGTCTGCGTCCAGAGCGCGGCAGCATGTTCGACCGCATGCAGTTCTCGTTCTACGACTACAGCGTTGATCCGAGCAATCTCGGTCCAATCTTGCTACCTGAACTCCATCTCCCACCGACGCTCCTTGCCGGCGGCGGCGCGATCGGTAACGGTATTGCACTGCTTGTTAGTCAATTCAACCTGATTGGAAAGATTTGGGTGCTCGATCGCCAGGCTTTTGGTCCGGAGAACCTCGGCACGTGCGTCATGCTTGGGCCGAATGGGGTTGAGTCTTTGAAGGCCGAATACCTTTCCGCAGAACTCTGTGACCCCGGCCGGCTTCACGCTATTCCGCTGACCGGCGAGATTGCGGCGGTGAAGCATGCATTTGGACGAACTGTGCCTTTCCCCGTCCTGGTGCTGGCCGGGTTCGACAACGTTTCTGCCCGCCATCGCCTGCAGGAGCTTTGGCCGGATTGGCTGATTGACGGCGGTATCAGCGATTTCGGCGTTCAAGTTTCTGCCCACTACTGGGGTAGGTCGGTAGGGTGCCTAAAGTGTCAGTTCGTTGAAGAGGTGCATACTGATCACACTACGCTTGCTGCCGAATTGACCGGTCTAAGGCCCGAGCGGCTTGCATCGCCGGAAGACGTCATCAGGTCAGAGGACGTGGAAGCGGCACCATCGGAGCGCCGCGAGCAACTGCAGCGAAATGTTGGCAAAAAGATTTGTTCGGTCGTGAGCGAAGCGGCGATAAAGTCGATAAGCTCCGCTGGGGCGCGGAATAGATTCTCTCCTTCCGTGCCATTTGTGGCATGCGCCAGCGCGGCTCTCGTCTTCAGCAAGGCTCTCAGGCTACTGCTGGAGGGCCGTGATGACGCGCCGCCTCGGTTTGTGTTCGACATCCTCACCGGGCCGGCAGGCGGGGTAGAACTCTTTGAAAAAGCAAAGGCTACGTGCGATTGCGTGCGGCGGGCATCGATTATCGAGCGCTGGCGCCAGGAAAGGCTATTGGCTCCCGCTGACAACCTCACGCTATCGGACCAGTTGCTATGATGACCGATGCAAGACAGAAGTCTTGGGTCGATAAGGCGTTTAACACGATCGTGTCAGAGAGTGGATATGGAATGACGTCTGATATAAAGCAAGTATTTCCGTCGAAAAAAGAGCGGCCGGCAGGAAGTCCGCTGGCGAATCTCGGAAAGTAAGAAGGAGGACCGAAAGTGACAGAACGGCCGCGGTTCACCAATGAGGAGCTTTCTGCAATATACGAGCGTACGAGCGGGAAATGCCACCTCTGTCATAGGAAGCTCGCCTACGTAAATTACGGCGTGAACGGCAAACGGGGTGCCTGGCACGTCGATCATTCACGAGCGCTAGCAAACGGCGGCACCCATCGGAAAAACAATCTTTACCCAGCATGTATCTCATGCAATTTAGAGAAGGGCACGTTCACAACGCGCACCGCGCGTCGATGGGCGGGAAAGAGCAAAGCCCCGCTGAGCCGCAAATCGCGCGCCGCCGCGAAAGTAAATAATGCGCTTGAGAGTGGGATTGCTGGTGCGGGAATCGGCGCGGCAATCGGCGGGCCGCCGGGAGCTATAGTCGGCGCGATTATTGGAGCAGTTGTCGGGCATTCGCGAAACCCGGACCGATGAATCGTGCTTTCAGATCTCTCAAACGATCGGATTTGCAGGAAATCGGAGGAACTAAGCGGTGAGTTTCCGCTGCTTTCTAAACAGAGTGATCCCACGTCCTTCCGAAGCTTTCCAAGTGCGTTCGGCTATTCCAAGGTGTCGGGCAGTCTTTCGGCCAGCATGTGCTCACACGGGCTTCGGTTGACGCCTTCGTCCTTCGCCTCGGCGTCACCCCTTTCTTCACTGGCGGTTTGCGCCAATCCCACGGTGGCGTCGGATGTGTGTCAGCCCACAAACCGCGCCGTGCGGTTCGCGCATCCTGCTCGAGGCGGTAAAGGACCGATTGTGGCGCGGCGTATTTGCGGTACACCCAGGCCATGCCGGTACGGACCTGCCAGGTACCAACCTTGCCTATCCGGTTTGTTGCCAAATGGATGAACCGCCCCTCGAATAAGGCGTGATCCCAGCCGTGCTATATTTCAGATGCTCCGACCTGGAATCAATCACGAAAGGAGCCTTCATGGACGACAAGATCAATCTCGGCTGGCAAACCAGCATAAGCGCTGCATTCGTGAGCAAACTGCCTACACACATTGACTGCAAACGCTGCGGCCAGCGCCTTGTTACCATCGACAAAGATTATCTGGCCGAGCGCGTAAAGATTCAAATCCATTTTACAAACTCGCCGGAGATCGTGAACGCCGTCGAAAACAAGGGGCGCGTGCGCTGCGAAAGCTGCGGAGCAAAAAATACTCTCGACTTACGCCTATTTCGCGTGGCTCAACCCCCAGTTCACTGAGGAATCGAAGCCAAGCAGATATATTTGCTTGGCGGGGTAGGGTAATGTGGATCGTAGAATTGTTCATGCAGCGTCCTTATGTGATAAAAAATCAGCCGTTTGGCAACAAACCGGATAGGCAAGGTACCAACATCCGCACCGGCGCACGATATGTGCGCCACGGTTCGCTTGTATTGATCAGTTGCCAACGTCTCGGTTGCCGGTTGGCCAAAGCAAAGGGTTCGCCAATGATTCACGGGAACGTTGCCCAAACGGCTGCTTCAATTCCGGAGCATCAATATTGGCGATGCGGACTCTGACTTGCTACCGCTCCACCAGCAGCGTCAGCGTATCCCCGTCGTGGATGGCTACAACACGACCCGCAAGGTTGCCTGCGCCGGCGGGTATGGCGGCGAAAAGAGCCACCGCAAGGAGCGTAAAGATCACGTTCATTGCGGAATCTGGTAGCCCTTCTCTCGAAATAGGCGAAGGCAGGCATCGACGACATCCGCGTCGTACCGAAGGCCCCGAAACTGTACGATCTCCTCAATTGCCGCGTCGATTCCCAAGGTCGGGCGGTATGGGCGGTGCGAAGCCATTGCTTCCACGGTATCGGCGACCGCAAGAATTCGCGCCTCGACGATGATGTCGTCGCCTTTCAGGCCGCTCGGATACCCGGACCCGTCCAGACGCTCGTGATGCTGCAGGATCGCTTTGGCGACCGGCCAGGGGAAGTCCACATCCTTGAGGATCTCGTATCCGGCCTTGGGATGGTTCTGGATAAGGGTACGTTCGATGTCGCTCAGACGACTCGGTTTGGCGAGGATCTCGGCCGGGACGGAAATCTTGCCGAGGTCATGCACCCGGCCGATGTGCTCGAGACTGTTGCAGACGTCGTCCGGAAGGCCCATCTCGGCGCCAATGGCCCGGGCCAACAGGCCAACCCGTCGCTGGTGACCGGCCGTGTACGGGTCGCGCATTTCAACCATCGTTGCGACCGCCGTGAGGGTGCCGAGCAGTGCGGCTTCGAGCTGTTTGGTACGGGCTTCAATTTGGCGTCGCGCTTCCTCGCGTTCGCTGATGTCCTGGACCATGCCGACGGCGATCGGTTTGCCCTCCACTGTGGCCGGAGCAATGTTGGCGCCGACCAGCACCGTCGATCCGTCCTTGCGCCGTGCGTGGAAAGTGCGAGCGAGTCTTGTCGCTGTACCGCCCAAGCGCCCGCTGAAGTGCGCCCGCACAAACGGACGGTCCTCGTCCGAAATGACATCGACGACCCGAAGGCCGACCATTTCTTCTGGCGCGTATCCGTGGATGTCGGCAAATCGGGGGTTCACGTATGTGAATCTGCCGCCTTCGACGATGCATATGCCGGTGAGTGACTGTTCCACCAAGCACCGGAATTTCACCTCGCTTTCGGTCAGGGCCTTTTCCGTCTGCACGCGTTGTCGCTCGGCCTCAATACTATCCATGGCGAACGCGATGTCAGACACCATGTCACCGAGCAAGGTGGTCATGTCGGCATCGAAAAAATCTACCTCCATCGCGTTGAGCGCAAACACGCCAATGGGTTTGTTCTGGCGCCGAATCGGCAGCGCCGCAGTGGTGCGAATGGCCGCGGACCGTAGAGCCGTCTGCCACGGTTCGTCGAAGTCGTGGGCGAGGAGATCGTTGGCGATGACAAGGCGGTTTTCGCGATAGGCGGTTGCCACAGGGCCGTGGGACTCGGGTAGGGCCAGATTGCTGGGGTTCAACGTCTTCGCCGCTACGGAACGCATGTTTTCCGAATAAGCAACGGCACGCAGGATTCCCTCGTCGTCGGCGATCCTGATCATCGCGCCGTAGAACCGGGAGTTGCCGATCGCGGCGCGCGAGAGGTGGTCATAGAGTTCCTGTTCGCTGCGGGCGCGCACGATGGCTTGGTTCGTACTGGAGAGCAGGGCATACATTTGCGAAAGGTGCTCGATTCGGCGCGCGGCTGCCTTTCGCCGGGTAATGTCTCGGGTCGCGGCGTACACATAAGGCCGACCGTCGAATTCAAACGTACTCAGGCTGACTTCCGGATCGAACACCGTGCCGTCTTTGCGGCGGCATTTGGATTGCAAGAGCTCCTTGAATCCAACCGTCTTGGCTTTATCGATGCGCGCTTGGACCTCCTCCGGGCCCAAGTCGACCACCCAATCGCTGAGATGGAGCCCGAGCGCTTCCTCCTTCGTGT
>JACQGE010000037.1 GCA_016199675.1 Acidobacteriota bacterium
ACCCTTCGGCAAGCTCAGGGCAGGCTCAGCGCGGCTCTGATTGTCAAACCATGAAGTTTTTGGTCACCATCCACGGCCAGGAGCATACCCTGGAATTAAGCACGCAGAATTCGGGGACCTGCCTGCTCGATGGCGTCCCGCTGGAAGCCGAGGTGGCTGAGGTGCGGCCGGGGGTTTATTCTTTGCTGTTGGGCGGGAAAAGCTTTGAGGTGCGGGTGGCCCCCGGCGCGGAGAATTCCGTTACAGGCAACAATGCGGGGCATTATGATGTCCAGATCAACGGCACATCCTACGCTGTTTCGTTGCGCGACCTCCGCCGCCGCTCCCGCAGCGGGACCGGCCTGGCGCTGGAGGGAAAACAAAACATCAAGGCGCCCATGGCGGGCAAAGTGATCCGAGTGCTGGTCGCGGAGAACCAACTCGTCGAAGCAGGTCAGGGATTGATTGTGGTAGAAGCCATGAAGATGCAGAACGAAATCAAGTGTCCCAAAGCGGGCGGCGTCCAAAAAGTGCTGGCGCGAGAAGGGCAAGCTGTCAACGCCGGGGAAACGTTGCTAATCGTGGAATAAGTGAAATCGCCCTAGCGATTTGTTTTTTGAAGGGTGCAAGTCCGGGCGGGCCCTAAAAACCATCACTCCCCAACCCCAATGAATCCTGACGCGGCGGCCGAGTTCAACGTGGAAGCCTGCGCGGCACAAAAGGTCTTCGCACTCCGCCATCGTATAGCAGCGTTCCAGGGCATAGCGGTGGATGCCGGTTCGATGGACAAACTGAAGCGCCCACTGACTGACCTTGCAGGCCAGGAAGTTATTGCACCAGTCCACCAGCACCAGACGCCCGGTGGGGCGCACGACTCTGTGAAATTCCTGCAAGACTTTCAGGGGATGGCGATAGTAATGGAAACTGTTCGTGCAGACCACGGCGTCAAAACTGGCATTGACAAAAGGCAGGTTCTCCGCCTGGGCGTTGATCCAGCGAACGCCGGGAGCACCGTTTAGCTTGCCGTGCGCCTGTCGCAACATGGCCAAGGAAATGTCCAGGCCAACTACCGAGCGGGAAGGCTTCCGTTGGGAGTTTATCGCTTCTTCCAATAGGCCAGTGCCACAGCCCACATCAAGAACGCGGTTCAATCCCTCCCAGGGAATCGCCTCCAAGGTGACCTGCAAGGTGACATCCCCTACGGGGCGATTCCAGCGGCGATCGTAATGCGCCGCCTGCCGAGAATATTTATCCATCAAGGGATGGTAGGAACGCACAACCGCTTCCTTTTGTTGAGTCCCTTTGCCGGCCAGGGAGTGATCCGATTAATCCTCCTCCCAAAGAGAGGAAAGTTCTCCCAAGTCTGAGATTTCTGCCTCCAGCGGCACTTCCGGCACGGGCAATTTCTCCCGGTTCAGATAAACGGCCCGAAATCCTATCGCATGGGCTGGCTCCAGATCATAGTCGGCGCCGAAAGCGACGTGGGCGACTTCGTGGGCTGGGCAGGCCAGCCGCCGCAACGCATAGCGGAAAACCTCTGGATTCGGCTTGTAAACACGGACGTCCTCGGCAGTGATGAGGGCGTCAAAGCGCACCGTTAACTGCCGCAGCGATCGGCCCAGAAGTAGCCGGTCGCTATTGGAAATAATGGCCAGCTTGTACCTCCGCGACAAACGAATCAAGGCAGGATTCACATCGTGGAATGGTTCCCACCGGCCGAGCGATTCCACAAAAGCTTCCAGGGCATAGCCACCGTAACGATGGCCAAACTGTTCCAGAGTCTCCCGAAAAGCGTCCTGCATGATTTTTTCATAGGAAACATAGGGACCCTGAATTTTTTCCCATTGAATTCTTTCCCAGGTTTGAGTCAGCTCTGCCGCTTCCTCGCGTGGAACACGAATCAAATCCTCAAAGGCACAGCGGATGCCGCTTTGCCAATCAATTAACGTTCCGTAACAATCAAAACTGATCCATCGTGGTGGCGAACCGGAAGAAAGGAACATGAAGAAGAATGATTAGTTGCCCTTCGAGACCCCGGCTACGAGATCACTGACCAGAAAATTCTCCACCTGGGCCTCATTGCGGAGGTTTTCCGAGTAGGCGGTGCTGAGCAACTGCTGTTTTTGTGCCTCCAATTCTTGCCGGATGGCCTGGTTCACTTCCGGCACCTCCAGCGAAAGCTGGCCCGGCTCTCGCCTTCCGGTCAGCTTGAAAATCATATATCCATCCGCGACCTGTATGACCTGCGATACATCTCCCACCTTCATTCTCATCAATGCTTCCTTCATGGGAGGCGCAAGCTGGTCAAAAGCGGAAACCGGATGGAAACCCATGTCGCCTCCCTGCGGCGCCGTTTGAGGGTCTTCAGAGTATTCGCGAGCCAACTGCTCGAAATCTTCTCCGGCCTGCAACCGGCTCGCCAGCATCTGAATTTTCTGCGAAGCCTCCTGCGCGTTTTTGGCTTTGTCCTTCCTCAAATTCACCACGGGAAGGTCAGGATTCGCGGAAACCGCGATCTGTCCGATGTGGTACTCCAGTTCCTGGACATAGAAGCGATCCTTGTTCTCCGCGTAATAACGGCCAACCTCTTCCGGCGACACCTGCATCTTGGGTCTTAGCTGATTTTCCATGAGTTTTTGGATCGTAAGATTTTTGCGGATTTCCGATCGTAATTCTTCCTCCTTCCAACCGCGCTCCTGAATGGTTTTTTGAAATTCTTCCGGCGTAGCATTCCCTCTCAACGTCGTGAGTTCCGCTTCCACCTCGTCATCGGTGGGCTTCAACTTCAATGCCTCTGCTTTTTGCAGCATGATCTCTTCGACGATCACTTCGCGTAAGATGTCTAATTTCAGGATACTGGCTGCGTCACCGGTCGGTTTTTGGGGCATCGTCTGCGTTCGCAATTGAAATTGCCTATCAATATCGGATTGGAGGATATCCTTCCCATTGACCCGGGCCAGTACTGCTGGATCCCGCGATGCCTTTCCGCATCCCGCTAATCCGACAACCAGCAAAAGAATTCCTGTTCGAATATAGTTCACGTCCATCTCCATTCTGTTCAAGTCAACCTGTTTCACAATTATTGTAGACGGGTCATTGTGAGAGGCGACTTTTTTATTGTTCAGCCGAAGAATTTCCCCGATCACAACAAATGCAAACGGCCACAGACCTCTCCCAATTCCTGTGCCTGCTGGAACAAGCGGATTCCCGCAATACCTGCTGCGCCAGCCTGGACACAGGCCGAAGCATTTTCTAAATTCACGCCCCCCAAGGCAAAGACCGGAACCGGGCTGCGACGGCACCCCTGGGCCAACAACGAAAGTCCCAAAGGTTTGGCGCCGGGTTTGGAGGGTGTTTCAAAAATCGGCCCCAGCAAGACATAGGAAGCTTTCTGCTGCACCGCCACCTCCAGTTGCTCCACACTGTGGCAGGAAATCCCTGCTAACAGGGCTTCCCCTCCCCGCGCTCGCACAACCGGAAGGGGGACAGAATCGGTTGGCAGATGTACCCCGTCCGCCCCACAGGCGATAGCCACATCCAGCCGCTCATTCACCAGCAGCCGTGTTTTCCTCTTTTCCGGCAAACTCAGCAAAATCCTCACCAAATTCGTTAATCGTCCTCCCGGCAAATCCTTTTCTCGTACTTGCAGGTAATCGGCTCCCGCTGAGAAAGCAGCGCGAACTTTCTCTTGAAGCGCTTTCTCGTTCCCCGCGACGGCTTCGAGTTGATGGCGCGCCGTAATGTAGTAACAAAGGGCCAATTTTCCGGATTCCGAACGATCTAAGAGGTAAGCTGGTCAAGCCCTCCGGGGCCGAGCAAAAAAACTAGAGGTTATAATGCGAGTAAGTTATTACAAACCAAAACTGCACTCTCCCTCATCGGCACCCCTGAAGGCGTGCCCTGACGGCGCTTCCAAGAAGTTTCGCAACGGCTTCTAGCCACTTCTGCTTTTATCCGGGCGGGGGGTGAACTGCCGAAAATTCCATGCTTGCGACGCACCCAGCCAGAAGTTGATCAGACCCAGGCCACTGATCGCTCCCCTCAAGTAGGGATTCAAATAAAGAAAGCGCCCGGAAGGGAGATAGCTGAACCATAGGTTGCCTTCCCACGCCGAGGACCAGGGAACAACCAGCAAAAACGTTCCGATTTCCACGCACAATAGGATGTAAAAGACGGTTCCCATGCGGCTTCCATTCCATCTGTGCGTATTGGTAGACAAGGGAGGCTCACTGGTTTTGCTGGAGGTCGCGGATTCGGTCAGCCACATTGCGGTAATCAATATTGCGAGCATAGACTTCGAGAAAACTGCGCAGAGCCGCCGCTCGATCTCCTGCTATTTCATGGGCGGTTCCCACTTCGTAGAGCAAGGCCAGGGAAGTCTCCGGATCAATCCCGGGAGAATTGAGCGCGGTTTGATACCACTGCACGGCCAGTTGCGGAAGTCCTTTCTCCAGAAAACAAGTAGCCAGCAGCGAGCAGCACTGCACCAGATGCGAATAATCCTTTTTCTTTTCCGCAATTTGGTGAACTTTCTGAAACTCTCCAATCGCCTCGTCGTATAAGGCCATTTCTTTGAAAGCCACTCCCATGTTGTAATGGGTTTCTAAATCTCCCTCCGTCGCGGTTGGCTCTTCTACCTCCTCCTTGAATTCGGCGAAAACATCCTCCAGAAAGTCCTTTCGTGATTCTTGCGGAGGCGAAACCTTCCCCGCCGCTGAAGGAGCCACTGGGGAAACTGGAGCCGCTGCTGATGGCTCCAACATTTCGTTTAACTCCCCAGTCAACGCCGTAAAGCGATCTTCGAGCACCGCCGGCGCTTCTGTTTTTCCCGGCTCCTTGCCAGGAACAGACTCCTCCAACGAAAGTTCGAAAGAAGAAGCCGGAGAAACCGGTTCCAAGGACGGAAGAAATTCCCCAAAAACACTTTCCGGGGCTGGTTCAGGAAGTGGGACCGCCGCCTCTTCTTCCGCTTTCGGTCTCTCGGGAGCAAGCGAAATTGGCGCCGCTTCCTGTAAAGAGAAGGCAGGTTCTTCTTCTTTCTCCTCGATTGCCTCGGCTGGAGGAGGAGAGGGAATCATGGCCTCGAGTTCGCTCGGGGCTCCGGGGGCTTCCAAGGGGAATCCCGGCGCCGTTTCTTGGATCTGTTCTGCGCCCGGGCTGCCCTCCGCAGGAGTTTCCACAGGAGCCGCCACTCCCAAAAGAGTCGCCAATCTCTCCTGGAAACCCGTAATTGCAGGATGCTCCGGAGACTGTTCCTGAAGACGTCCCAAAGCTGCTGCCGCATCGGAGGACAGGCCCGCCTGCAGGTAAAATTCAATCTCCTCCACCGTGTTTTCCACCGAAGAGGCGGTGGCGGCAGCCTCTCCCGGAACCGACAAAGCGGCCCATTCTTGCGAAAGATCAATTTCGCGCACTTGCGATTCCGCGGTTGGAGACCCTGCGGGCGCGGGAGCCGCAGTCTCTGACGACTCCACCTCTGAGGGAACGGCTTCCGCAACCGCCGCTTCGCTCTCTTGAGCCTTTTGCTGGTAGGTGAAAATCAGCTCGCCGTAGCGCGCCGCACGTTCGCCGTCCCCTATGCCGATATAACCCTCTGTCAGCGCTTCCGCGCAGGCGACCGCTTTCTGAAATTGCTCGGACCGTTCATACAATGGCAGCAATTGCTCATAGAGAGTTATATTGCCTGGGACTTTCTCCAATCCCTTTTCCAACACATCAATTGCCTGTGGGATTTGATGGTAGGTGATATACAGTTCGCTTTCCGTGAGGCAGTTGCGTACAATCTCCTGCTCTCGGGGAGGGAGCGATGCCTCACTCACCGCAGGCTGTTCAACCGAAGAGGTCAAATCTTGAGCCACGGTCAAACTGGGAGGCGCAGCAATCTCGGCTACGGGGCCATGTAAACGGGTTTCCACTTGCCGGAGCAATTGTTTCAGCTCCGGGTCTTCCGGCTGCTGTTCGACGAGCTTGGCATAGATTTCACGCGCCTTCCCTAGTTCGCCCGCCTCTACGTAGGCATGCCCCAACATCTCGGCAGTTCCCTGAGCCTCTCCACGATTGCCGGCTTGTTGTTGCACTTCCCAGAGCAGCTCCAGCGCCTTCGTGTAAGAAGGATCGGCGGCCACAATCTTTTGCAAACCCTCGGCCAGTCCCGCAAAGGCCCGCTGGGCCAAGAGCCGCTTTTCAGCGGCCTCGTAAATTCCAAAAGCCTCATCAACATTCCCTGCCGTAACCATTTCTTCCGCAATTTGCGCCATCCCAGCGAAGTCTTCGTGCAAGTCAAACAGTTGCGCGGCGACTTCTCGCGCCTTGTCCAGATTTGCCTGCTTTCGGTAGGCATGAAAGAGGGCATTCAGGGCGCCCTTGTGTTCGGCCCAATTTGGAATCGCTTCCAGAGTTGCAATCGCTTTCTCATACTTCTCTTGTTCGAGAAACAGGCGACCGAGCAGAGTAGTGGCATCAATATTTTGGGCATCTAATCGCAACACGGCTTGCAAGGCGCCCTCAGCATCCTCTAACTCATTCCGATCTAAAAAACGTTCTGCCGCTCCCAAATAAGTGGCTATCGCTTCCTGGGGTTTGCCGGTTTCCGCATACAGTTCTGCCATGCGGACCTGCAGCCGTGGGTTCTCCATGTCCAGCAAGACGATCTTTTCGAACACTTCCCGCGCCTGCTCTCTCTCGCCCCGGCGCAAATGAAGTTCCACGGCCTGCAAATAATGGGTCCGAGAATCCCGCGTCAAGCCTTGCGTAAAATAAAGCTCGCCCAACTTCAGCAAAGCGGGAAGAGCTGCAAAGTCCAGCTTGGTAATCCTCTTGTACACGGCAATCGCGCGAGCGACATATCCCCCCTCCAGGTACTTTTCCGCCAGCTCATAAAAGCATTTGATGGCTTCTTCATTCTGACCCGTGCGGGCATGCAAATCCCCAATCGTATTCAGGGTCATCAGGTCCTGGGGATCCTTTTTCAGGATTTTGCTATACTCCCCAATCGCAGCTTGTAATTTGCCTTGTATGACGTATTTTTCCGCCGCCTGCAATATTTTGTTTTTATCGAATCCGAGTCCAAACGCCATACGGAATTACTCCGATAAGTCCATTTTCTTCTAAGATGCGGCGGCACTGGGCCGCGAAAGACTCACATTGCCAGTTAATTGCTGCGGACATACTTCTGGAACAGGCATTATTTTCCAAGATAGCATAGGTGCAAAAGGGGAGCAATGCAAGCGGCAGCCCCCCATACCTTCGTCAATTCACTTTTTTCCTTGACGGGAGGTCCCAAAAAGTATAAATATTCACTCATATGCATAATTATTCTCAGGCGGCTTCTTCCCGAAAACTTCGGGCGGGCCGAAAATTTCGGGTGGGGCTTTTAGGATATACCGGCTACAGCGGAGCCGAATTGGCCGGCCTGCTGGAACGCCACCCGGCGGTGGCGCCCGTATTGCTGGATCACCGCGAAGTGGATGGCTCCGTTGCAAATTTCCAGCCCGTTCCCTGTGGCGAGCTCCGTTCGCGGCCGCTTTCCCATGCCCGCTGGAGCGCAACGGCGGTGGCGGAAAATAATCTGGAGGCGGTGCTCACGGCAACACCACCTGAAATTTCCATCGCGATGATCCCGCAAGTCTTGGCTCAGGGAGCCCGGGCCATTGACTTGAGCGGCGCCTTTCGGCTTTCAGCCGATCAGTACCGTCGTTGGTACGGGAACGAACATGCTCACCCGGAATTGCTCCGTCAGGCGGTTTACGGTCTGCCCGAGCTATACCGCGAACAGATTCGGACGGCCTGTCTGGTGGCCAATCCGGGTTGCTATCCCACGGCGGCGATCTGCGCCCTCTGGCCTTTGCTTCAGCATGACTGGGTGGACCGAGCGGCGGGAGTTGTTTGTGACGCCAAGTCCGGCGTGACCGGCGCCGGGAAAAATCCTTCTCCCAAGACCCATTTTGTCCAGGTCTCGGAAAATTTTTCTGCCTACGCGATTCTTCGACACCGTCATGTACCGGAGGTGCTCAACAGCGTGGGACTCGAGGAAAGCGAATTCGCTTTTACCGCCCACCTGCTTCCAATGCAGCGGGGAATTCTAGCCACTCATTATCTCCGGCTCAAGCGCGCTGCCAAAATGGGGGAGGTGCTGGATTTGTATCGTTCTGCTTACGGGGAGGCCCGGTTCATTCGTTTGTACCCGGAGGGAAGCCAGCCTCAGTTGAGCCTAGTGAACGGGACCAACTTCTGCGATATTCATTGTACGCTCGGGCAGGATGGCAAGCGGTTGGTGGTAGTGAGTTGCATTGACAATTTGGTGAAAGGCGCTGCCGGGCAGGCGGTACAGAACATGAACCTGATGTTTGGACTGGATGAGGCGGAAGGTTTGCTAGAAACCGGCGCGAAAGAACAAGGGTCATGAAAGCTGTCATCAAAATCGGAGGAACGCTGCTGGAGTCTGCCGCAGACCGCCTGCGGCTGGCGAAGCTCATCGGGCAGCATTGGCAAGCGGGACATCAGATTCTGCTGGTGCATGGAGGCGGCAAGCAGCTCACGCAATATTTGGAGAAATCGGGCATTGCCAGCCAGTTTGTCGAGGGTTTGCGGGTAACGACAGAAGAATCGCTTGATGGCGTCGTCAAAGTCTTCGCGGGCACGATCAACCACCAGTTGCTGGCGGCATTTCATCAGGCTGGAGTTCCCGCCGCCGGAATTTCTGGCATTGACGGAAGTTGCCTGCTGGCGTCGAAACGAGTGGGCCAGCCAGGACAGGACTGGGGGTATGTAGGGCAAATCCAGAAAGTGAACCCGCTCCTCTGGGAAACCCTCCTGGCCGCCCGCTTCGTTCCGGTTCTGGCTTCCCTAGCAGTGGGGGAAAACGGGCAAGTTTACAACGTCAACGCGGACCAAGTGGCGGTCACTTGCGCCATTCATTTGCAAGCGGATTGTCTCGTTTTCCTGACCGACGTGGACGGGGTTCAAGATGCGCAAGGCCGCACCCTGACCCGGGTTGCGGCCGAAGAAATTCCTGTATTACTCCATTCTGGCGCTGTGAGTGGAGGAATGCTGGCCAAATTAAATACGGTGCAGGAAGCCCTGGCTCAGGGGGTCGAGCGCGTGGTGATCGCTAACGGCCACCGCAACGATGTGCTGAATGACGTGTTCCGCCTGTTCGCAGGCCGCGCGGATGGGCAATTGCCGGTGGGGACGGTGGTGACATCCTCCCCGCTCACCGTGAAGAGGTCATGATCGGGAGAGGAGGAGACCCTTGCGTAATCATCCAGGAGAAGCCGTGGAAATGGAAATCGAGTTACAAAGCGGTGCAGAAACCAGCCGCATTATTCGTCCCGCAGAGCTGGCCGACATTCCCGCCATGCTGCGCTTGATTAACGGCTACGCGGCACAGGCAATCATGTTGCCACGCACGGAGCTGGAGCTTTGCGAAGGTTTGCGGGAATTCCTGGTTGCCATAGACAACGGCGAGCTCATTGGCTGCGGCGCGCTCCATTTTTACACTCTGCACATGGCCGAATTGCGCTCGCTTGCCGTTTCCCCGAATCACACGCGCAGTGGCGCCGGACAACGCCTGGTCCGTGAACTCCTGGAGCAGGCCCGCCAGTATGGAATCGATATTGTCTTCTTGTTCACTTATGTCCCTGGCTTTTTCCTTAAACTCGGCTTTCAGGAAGTGGACCGCGCAGCGCTCCCGCTCAAGACCTGGAAAGACTGTCTGCGCTGTCCCCACTTCCAAGCCTGCGATGAGATTGCGATGGCCTACCTGCTGACCCCCGGCGCGGAAATTTATATGTCGGCCCAACCGCCCACGCCAGAGGAAATCGCTTTGGAAGGCTCTCCTCTGCTCCCGATCCTAAGCCAGCCCCGCATTCTGGACAAATCTTAACTGAGGATTGTTTCTTCGCAATCGGTTTTCGTGATTGGTGTAGACCAATTGCCCGCTTGCTTACGCGCGCGGCTCTGATTGGCGTCTCTTATCTCCCCGGCTTATAGGGGAACTCCTTGCCCGAGCGGGCGATCAGCACATAAGTCGAATCACTTCCATTCGTCTCTATGCGCACGCTCTCAATCTCCTCACCCTCGTATTCCTTCGGGAACAAGCGCGCTAGTTGCCCGTCGGCCCCCAGGTCCACCACCGTGAAAGCGGTCATCGCACTCAATCCTCTGGGCAAGGTGACGCCGGTGAATGTCGCGGTGCAGTCAGCCGGTGGAGAGGGGCAAGTAACCGAAGCCGTATAGGTTGCCGGACTGCCCAGAGACGTTTCGACAGGCCCCACTACAAGCGTGACAGTCTTTCCCGAAGGAAAAGGTTTGGCTGTCGTGTTGGGGCCGACCACAAAATCTACGATGACGCTATTCGGCGTCCCGCTTGCGTTTGGCATCGTCACGTCCGGCGAGCTGACGAAGCCTGTGCGGCCTATCCTTGTCTGCGCGGCAGCATCAGCGGTTACGGTATTGGCAGGGTTGTCGCTGTCGGTAATACTGGAAAATCGGATAAACGCCGGAACTTCGGATGGCAGGACCACCTGTCCGGGGGAAGTGGCGTATTGGAAACTGTTCGAGGTCACGCTGCCAGTGAAACCCAGCGAGAGGGCTTCGAGGCGAACGATCCCATTAGCGCCTACAAACGCCGCAGAAAACCCAATACCACCTCCGCTAACGGTCAGCGACCCCGAACCAACAATGCTGGCAGCAACCAAGCGGATCACGCCACCGCTTCCGCCCCCGCCTCTGCTACTAGAGCCTCCATGGCAACAACCCCCGATGGCGCCATCGGCGTTGATAGCTCCGTTGACGGTAATGGTCGCGCTGGCCGCGATGAGGATCGCCCCGCCGCCCCCGCCGCCTCCGTCGCTCGCTGTTCCATTCTGGAATCCGCCGTTACCGCCTCCCCCGGAACCGCCTCGCAGCATCAACAACAGGTCATTTCCAGCCGGGATCGGGGTCCCGGCGATCGTCGTTCCAGTGGTCAGCAGTTGGGCGCCAGCACCTGCCCCGCCTATGCCTCCCCCGGCTCCGCCTCCGGGTCCGAATCCGCGCCCGCCAGGCGTCGGCGCGATCCCGCCGTTACCGCCGTCGCCGCCGCGATAACCGCCCGGCCCGCCTAATTCCCCCCTGCCCCGGATCGAGCCTCCAGTCCCACTCTCGGTCGTGCCGACAACGCCGTTCAGGGCGATGGCGTTCCCGGCGTTTATCGTTGCGTCACCTGTGGCGCGAATAAACACCGGCGTGTTGTCCGCATTGGATAAGAAATTGAGCGTGACGCCTCTGGCCGCTCTGGTACCCACCTGCGAAGATTGCAAGGTAAAGTTGCTGACCTCGAACACCCCATCGGGGAAGGAACTCGGTAACGTGGTCGCGCTGAATACTAACGACAACGGGTACGTCTGCTCGGCCACGGACACGCAGGCCACACTCGCGCTGTTCACCGGCGTAACCTTCACGACGCCCAGGTTCATGTCAATCTTCATTGTGCTGTAATCGCAGGTATCCGTTGGGCTGGTTGCCGGCACCGCCACCGTCGACGGGTTCAGGAAGTCGCCCAGCGCCGCCGTGCCCCCGGAATTGAAGGTCTGCGCCCGCAAGCCGGGGCTGATGGTAAGTCCCAGCAAAAGGAGTAGGACAGGCATTTTTGCCTGTCGCTGGAGCCATCTTCCGACTCCTGACTTCTGACTCCTGACTTCTGACTTCATGCTTATTATTTCATTGCTCTCCATGCCATCCCTCCAATTCGTTTCAAGGGCTCTCACGCACAAGCTGTTTGAATTGCTCTCCCCTCTCCCGGTAATCGCGAAACAGACCAAAACTGGGCGATGCCGGAGAGTGCAGGCAAATCTTGCCTTTCGCCGTCTGCTGCTTGGCTAAGCTTACGGCCTGCTCCATACTCTCTACATATAAATGCGCGAACCGGGATGGCGCCGATGGTTCCTGGCCGCAAATAGCGTCCCAGATGCGCTTCCCTGTTGGGGGGAAAAGAATAACGGTCCTTATATTACTCTCCAGGAGTCGCTTTGCCAAGAGGGAAAAATCGAGTTGGCGGTCCGCCCCTCCTAGCAAAATGGTTTCGACAGTCTCCCCCAGCGTGTCCAGCGCCGCGATGGTCGCTTCCGGCACCGTGGCAATGGCATCGTTGTAGTATGTGATCTCGTCGTAGGTACCCACCAACTCCAGGCGGTGTTCGAGCGGCTGAAAACTCTGAACACCCTCCGCGATCTTATCATTGGCAACCCCCATCAACTTTCCCGCCGCTACCGCCGCTGCCACGTTGGCCAGGTTGAATCTTCCCAAGAGCGGCACATCCTGAATCCTCAGCACCTTTTCCCGCTTGCTCTCCTCAGAAGACCAGACTATCCAATCCCCCTCGAGGAAACAGCCCGGTTGCTGTGGTTTCTCCAACGAGTAACCAAATCTCCGCGCGCGGGAACGAGACGCAATGTCGCATGGCATCTTGTGGTCAGCATCATAGATCAGAACATCGTCTGTTGTTTGATAGCGTGTAATATTTTCCTTCGCCGCCACATATTGGTCAAAGCTCTCATAGTAATCCAGGTGCTCTGGAACAATATTGTGCAACACGGCAGTCTGTGGGCTTTGCTGCAGCTCTATAAGTTGGTGGCTCGAAAGCTCGTAGACAAATGCAGTCGCGGCATCTCCTTCAGGAAGCAAGTCCAGCGCTGGAGCGCCGATATTGCCCACCAGGAATGTCTTCGGGAGAGACTGCCGCAGAATTGCGTGGATCAATGAGGCCGTGGTGCTTTTCCCTTTCGTGCCCGTTACGCCGATGATCCGCCCCGGACAATTCGCAAAAAAAATGGCGGTGTGCGATGTGATCCGCTTGCCTAGTTGCGCTGCTTGCCCAAATTCCGGCAATAGGATGGGAATCCCCGGCGACTTCACAATGACCTGATATTCCGCCATGCTTTTCAAATAGTCTGTGCCCAGATGGAGCCGCAGGCGCGAGTCGCGGCGAATCATTTCAACAACTTCATCGCCCAGCTTTTCGAGCGGCAGGTGATCCGCCAGTCCAAAAATTTTTTCCGGGAACGCGGCGCGCAGGTAGCGCCACGTGCTCTGCCCCTCCCGCCCCAGACCCAGGATGACGGTTGTTTTGTTCTCGAAGTCTGCAAGTCGCATCAGACCTATTGTAAAGTATAAATTCTCGGCTTGTAATGCATGTAGAAATTAGTTAAACTTAAATTTGAGGTAAGACTATGAAAAATAAGTTTACCAAACCAAGAGTTGGTCCCAAAGGGCAAGTCGTGATCCCCGCTGAATTCCGGCGAAAATTGGGAATCCAGCCCGGAACCCCAATTATATTCTCTCAGTCAGATGGATATCTTATCCTCCAACCGCTGACCGATGAGTACATCCGCAGTATGGCCGGGATCGCGCGCACTTGGGGAAAAGGCGATCTGCTGAAAACTCTGATGGATATGAAAAAGGTGGAGCGCGAGTTGTGACCGCAGCAGTTCGGGTACTTGATTCTTACGCTCTGCTGGTCTATGTCCAAGGAGAGCGCGGTAAGCAAAAAATGATAGAGCTGTTCGAATCAGCTGCCGGAACCAACATCAATCTGCTGCTTTCGACCGTTAACTGGGGTGAGGTCATTTACTCCACCCTTCGAACCTACGGTCATGAACGGGCCGAAGACATCGCACAGTTGATTTCCCGCCTCCCGATTGAAATTATCCCCGCCGATCTGCACCTGGCCCGCCAGGCCGCCGAATTCAAGGCCGCCAAACGAATGTCCTACGCCGACTGCTTTGCCGCCGCCCTGGCCAAACTGCGCAAGGCAGAATTGGTTACTGGAGATCGGGAATTCAAGCAGGTTGAAGGCGAAGTGAGAATCCTGTGGATTTGACGTCTGAACGTTTTAACGTTACTATGTTCTTATGAAGACACAACAAAAAAGAGCCACAATCTATCTGGAGGCCAGCCTCCACAAAGCTCTGCGGCTGAAAGCAGCCGAAACGGAGCGGACGATCTCTGAAATAGTCAGCCGAGCGGTTCAACATTCGCTGGCGGAAGATGCCGAAGACTTGGCCGCGTTTGAAACGCGGGCGCGCGAACCCAATTTGCCCTTCGAACGGATTCTGAAGGACTTGAAGAAACGTGGCCTCTTATAACATCCTCATCAAGCCTTCGGCGGTGAAAGAACTGGGAGCACTTCCAAGAAAAGATCGCCTGCGGATTGTCAGAAGGATTCAAACCTTAGCCAACAATCCTCGACCCACCGGCTGCGAAAAACTGTCCGGGCGGGAGCAGTACCGGCTCCGCCAAGGCCGCTACCGCATCGTCTATTCCATCTCCGACCGGGAACAGGTTGTCCTGGTCGTCAAGATCGCCCACCGAAAAGAGGTCTATCGCTAAGCGACAAACGCTACGAAGAAATTAGTTCTATGAGCCTCTCCCTCCAAGCAGATGCCTCTTGGGGAAACATATTCCAAACGACATGCCGGTGAGCACGCTGAGAGTTCGTGGTTCTTAGGAATCTTACCCGTCTAGTTAGGCGAGTAGCGGTTTCCAGCGTTAACTCTTTAACCTTTTGGCAAAATGCATCTTGTTTCCATTTTTCTGGGGGCGCCCCATTTGTATACCAGGCCACAATAGGCGGATTCGGTAAAATGTACGTTTCTCTCGGATTTCTTGAAAAAATAACATAGTTGGGGGCAATAGCCAAAGGGTGACCACCAACTCTATCTTCTTCAGCGAAGCAGTTGCGTTGTTCCAATCGGTCAAATGCAGACTTCTTGAGACCACAATGCTCTGCAATCCGCCATATCCAATCCTTGTGGAGTCTGCCGCCATTCAAGCTGGGTTCATAGTGCTCCCAGCATTGAAAGTGTGTGTGTGGCAAGGGTCTAATGAGCAGATTAAAGTACCGCCTGTATCGTTTTAGGTCGCCGGGCTTCCATAGGTCGGTTTGGCAAACCTTCCTTTCGACAGTCGCTACCGCGCACAGGCGATATTCCACCAATTGGGTTTCCTGTTTTTTTCGGAAGGAAAAGAAAACAACAATATCTCCAGGTTCAAGGTGGTTTCTCACGTCTTGCCGACAAATGCCCCATGTCAATTGGCCTTCGTATTTTCTTGCACAAAAGAACGAAGGGTCATCGCCGGTATCGTAAGGCCATTCGCCTCTCTGGATAGCTTGGCTTAAGTCCCGTGCTGAACGTGCGCAAGGGCCAACGGGGTCTCCCGTAAAGGAAGAGTGAAACGGTGCAAGATAAATCTTTGTTTCTTTCATGCGCTATGTACTTCTTCCTGCGGACAATTCACTTCGAAGCTCGTTGTCGGAGCTGTTCTGACAAATTCGCGGGGAGATGGTGCTGGTCGGTCCATGCCGTCAAAACACGATGGGCGAGTTGCGGCAGGTCGGATCGCGCAGAAAGCACCGTTTCTTCCAAGGCGCGCAGAGCTGGAGGAAGCTCAATTCCCTGCTCCCGATATTTTTGGGCGCACAGATAAATCGCCGCCAGCGTTTCCTCTTTTGTCCCCACGCACTCAAACGGCTTGGTCTCATCCACTCCCAAGAGAGCTTCAAGAATCGGCCCCGCCCCTTCCCAGGCGAACAGGTCCGCTCCAAAGATGCCGAACACCTGCTCTCGCTCCAGAAACGGATAGAGCGCCGTATAAACGAACAAGCACTTCGGACAGCGACCGCACCATTTGTTTTCTTTCATCCCGCGATTGCAACTCCGAAAGAGCGGGAAATAAGCAGGGTGCTCAGCGAACAGGCGCGCAATCTGAAGCTCATACAGGGGCCGCAGCAGGCTGAAGTACTCGATGGCTGGGCTAGAGTCCGGTGCGCTTTCGAGAAGTGCAGATCCTTCGCTTCCCTCGGCCGCCCCTTCGGCTTCGCTCAGGGCATGGCTCGGGACAGGTCGCTCAGGATGACATCGAAGAAGTGGGGCTAGGTACTTCCGGGAATACTCTTTAAACAAGGTTTCAAATCGCATCGTCTTGCTGTACTGGTGATTAATCGGCTCCCCTAAATATTCCACGCCCGCTTCCTCGGCGCTACGCTCGTTTGAGACAATCACCCGCGAATAGCCACCGAGCGCTGCCACCGTTATCCCCCAAAAAGCCAGCAGCGCCGAGAACGGCGTGTGTCCGTTCAGGTATCCCGCTGCATTCAACTCCAGCAGGCGCGGGTCAATCGTGCGCCGGACGATGATTGGTTCTGAGCATCCCGCTTGCTTCGCAACGGCCAGTGCTGCCTTCGTCGGGTTCACCATCAGGCAATCAAACTCCCGCCCCGCTGCCCGCAGAATCTCCAAGGTGACCACCGAGTCCTTGCCGCCGCTGGTTAGCACCAAGTCCTTCCTTCCCTCACCTCCTGCGAACGGGAAAAGCAGATCCTTCGCTTCGCTCAGGA
>JACQGE010000038.1 GCA_016199675.1 Acidobacteriota bacterium
AATTACAAGGCTTGCCATGACCATTTGCGCAGCCGAAGCCCTCGCGGGAACGAAGAAGAATAAGGTGAGTTGTGAATGCGGTCGCGAACGCTCTTACGATTCCACTGATAAAGTCGAATTGCAACAGATTATTGGCGATGAGTACGGGCGGCTTTATGAAAAGGATAGTGGTGCCTTTCGGCATAAGTTGTTCCATGGAAGGGGTATTACCCAGGAAGCGGCTGCTGAGGTTCTCGAAAATGTCACTAACGCCATCCTGTATTATCTGAGAGGGAAGCTTGACCTTGATAATGTTCCAGCGACAAACATATTGGCACCCTCGTTCACGCGCATTAGAGAAAGGTCTGTTTTTCTAAGACAAGTTAACGGGGGAACACCTGACCTCAAGATAGTAGAAGAGGGCTGGAACGATAGCAACTTGTTTGAGATCATTGCACCTGAGCCAAACGGTTATTGAAATGTCACCTCCACCAATGCTCTTGCGATGAACAGAGAGGAAGAAGACTATGCTGAGGCCTAAGGATCGATTTCTCAGAGAGCGCATTCCGCTGGCCACTTTGGCTCTTTGTGTGCTGACAGGGTTTGGGTGCGGATCAAACAGGTTTGTGGACACCTTAAACAAGGTTAATAGCGGTGATTATGAATTGGTCCGCAAGGATGACCTGCTTAAATTAAGAGGAGAAGCTGCTCTCGGTAAGGGCGTCGGTCGCTACCAACAGTATTCTCGTGGTGAGAGAACCTTTCGGCTCGATACAGCAACCGGCGAGACTTGCCTCCTACTTGCCACAGAGGAAGATTGGAAGAAACCAGAAGTTGCTGCAATCGCCTGCCGACCGCACATAAACTGGATTGCAGTATCTCCAGGGACGGTTACGGGTACCAATGACCGATAAACAGCTTTCTCTTATCGGGATGGTAGAAGGAGTTTTTCCTAAACGAAGTAAAATTGACGTTTGTCAGACTCGGGAAGCGATGACTTCTATCGCTACCCGGATCGTGCCCACGTGAATCGCGATGGTGTCCTCTAACTGTTCTGCGTATCCACCGGCCAGGACTGTCGCCACCGGAATTTTACGTTCGCGCGCCATTGTAAAAACAATGTGGTCGCGCTCCCGCAGCCCCGCCTTCGTCAGCGCCAGTCCGCCGAGTTGGTCCTCACGGTAAGGGTCCGCTCCAGCCAAGTAAAAAATTAAATCTGGCTGGAACACCGCTAGCGCGTGGTAGAGATTTTGCCGCAGCAAATCGAGGTATTCCTCGTCCTGACAGCCGTCGCGCAAATCAATGTCCATGTCGCTCGGCGGCTTTTCCAGCGGGTAGTTGTTTTCCTGGTGCATGGAGAACGTAAAGACCGTGTCGTCTCGCGCGAAGATAACGGCAGTGCCATTGCCGTGGTGGACATCCAAATCCACCGTCATCGCCCGCTGGATGAGGCGTTCTTTTTGGAGCTTGCGGATTGGCGATAGCCACGTCGTTCAGCACGCAGAAACCTTCGCCGTGGCCCGGAAAGGCATGGTGAAAACCCCCGCCAATATTGACCTCGACCCCGTCCGTCAAGGCGCACCGGCCCGCCAAAATTGACCCTCCCGCGCTGAGCCACACGGCGCGGATCAGTTCTGGCGAGTAAGGAATCTCCAGCCGGTAAACGTCCGTGGGCGTCAGCGCGCCGGTCTTTAATTTCCGCACCCAATCTTCCGTGTGAACGAGCAAGACGTCCTGGTCCTCGGCGGGTTGCGGCTCTAAAAAATCTAGCTCATGCTCAAGTTGTTGTTCCAACAACGCCTCGTGGACCAGTCGGTATTTGGAGGAGGGGAAAACATGGTCTCCTAAATTGAGATCATATTTATCGGAATAGACAGCCTTCAGACGGATCATTCGATAGCTAATTTTACCATAGCGGCAGTTGCCCGCTCCCCCTTGTCCATGGCTGGAAAGGAGGCATTTCTGTGGCTCAATCGAACGCTAGCGACCATAGGAATTCGCCGCGCCCTCTGCTATGATGAGCCGTTACCTTCCATGAAAGCCAATGTCTTCGTAAGTCTCAAAAAGACGGTGCTGGACCCGCAGGGGGAGACGATCCGCGCGGCGCTGCACAGCCTGGGTTTCCGCAGCGTGGAGTCAGTGCGGCAGGGGAAGCATTTCCAGATTCAGCTCGCGCCCGACTTGACGCCCGAAGAGGCCCGCGAGCAGGTGGAGCGCATCGCCCGCGAGGTCCTCACCAACCCCGTTATCGAGGAATACAGCTACCAGATCGAGGAGTAGGCGGAGAGTAAAATGTGCGGAATTGTCGGCTACGTCGGCCCTAAGCCAGTGGTGAGCGTGCTCCTGGAAGGATTGGAGCGGCTCGAATACCGGGGATATGACTCGGCTGGGATCGCTGTGGGCAATCGCAACGGCGCCCTGGAGATTCGCCGGGCCTCGGGGAAACTGCGCAACTTAGAACAAGCCATCCGCACGCAACCGGTGGAAGGGACCTACGGGATTGGCCATACGCGCTGGGCCACGCATGGCCGCCCCACGGAAGAAAATGCCCACCCCCACCGCGACT
>JACQGE010000042.1 GCA_016199675.1 Acidobacteriota bacterium
CAGAGGGGAAATCAAGACAAGCCCCGGAGGGGCGACAGACTCAACGGCTGATACACAAAACTAAAAAATGCTCTATGCCGTGGGTTTTGCAGAATGGGCTTCGGAAAGGCCACGCCAGAGCATTTTATAGTTGCTGTGTGCCGAAAAAACCACCTCAAAAGAGGCTGCCATTCCGACTCCGAACGAAGTGAGGGGAGGAATCTGCTTTTCTTCTGTCTCCTGTCTCTGCCTTTACTTGTCACTCATCACCCATCACTCATCACTGTCTCCCGAAAGGAAAGTTGAAATCACCCAGACCGGTCGAATAGAATAAAATGCCGCATTTTGAGAGAATTGACTTTATGGAACGTGCCGGAGCAAGTCCTATAAATTCTGCGCACAGCCTTCACCCACCGAGGGGAGATACGAATCGCCCGGTATTTTGGCGGGTCGAGGGCAGCCTCCTCCATCTCAGCGCGGTTCGCCCTGTGGCCTTTTTTACCTGGAACGCCCAGAGTTTTTCGGAACGGTGGGCGCGCCGGGGCAGCGTGGGACTGCTCGCCCTGGTTCGTCCTTTTCTTTACGCGACGAACCGGGTCTTTGCCACTCGGATGTTGCATACATCCCTACGAGGCGTTAGCCAGGATCGCTTGGACTTGTTGGGCGAAGAATATTTTCACTATGTCCTGAAGCCCAGGCTCCGGCCCCAGGGAGTGAAGAAACTGAAAGAATGGATGGAGGTCCACGGGCAGGTGGTCTTAGTCAGCCAAGGTCTGGACCATGTGATGCGGCCCTTGGCGGAACATATGGGAGTAGAACGTCTGCTCTCCAATCGCCTGGAGTTCCGCGATGGTCTGGCGACCGGCCGCCTTTTGGAACCCGTCATCCCCCCTCGGGGCGCTCTGGCTCGGTTGATCGGTCGCAGGGCGGATGGACGCGTCTCCTCCCAATGGCTGTGCCGGGAATTCAACATCAAGGGCCAGCCGGAAATTCTGCACCGCTCGATTTTTCCCTCCCAGCGTCTCCCGGTGAGCCGCTCTCGTCCCTTGGTGCTTTTCGACTCCCAAAAAACAATCGCCCGCCGGTCCGTCCGGGAATCGCTGGCCGGCAAGCACATCCTTTTGATCGGCGTCACGGGCTTCATCGGAAAGGTCTGGCTGATTCATTTGCTTAGCGATCTGCCGGAAGTGGGCCGGATTTATTTGTTGATCCGGCGGCAGGGGCCCCACACTGCCCGGAGCCGTTTTGAAAAGATTGTCTCCGAATCGCCCGCCTTCGACGAATTGTACAACCGGCATGGCGAGCGCCTCCCCCAATTCCTCAGCGATCGGATTGAGATAATAGAAGGTGACGTCTCCAAACCCGGTTTGGGCATCGAGCCGGAAGTCCAGGCCCGGCTCCGTCGCAAGCTCGACCTGATCGTCAATAGTTCTGGTCTGACGGATTTTAATCCCGATCTGCGCGAAGCTCTGGCCACCAATGTGGACGCCGTCGTACACCTTCTGGATTTCTTGCGGCAAAGCGGTCAGGCCGCCCTGCTTCATCTTTCCACCTGCTATGTAGCCGGCGCGCGCGATGGACGCGTAAGTGAAAAACTGACGCCCCACTACACTCCGGCTCGCTCCGCCACTTTTGACGCGGAACAGGAATGGCAGGCGCTGCACGAACTCGTCCAGAAAACAGAGGCCCAGGCCGAGAGTCCTGCTGTTTCCGAAGAACTGCGGAGGCTTGTAATTGAAAAAAGCGCTCACGGCAAAATGCTTTCTACTTCTGCGCTGGAGAATCACGTCGCCCGACATCGCAGCCGTTGGCTCCGGACTCATTTGACGCAGGCGGCTATCCAGCGAGCTAAAGAGCTTGGCTGGCCCAACACTTATACCTTCTCCAAAAGCCTCGCCGAGTCGCTGATTGCCAGCCGGGGATCGGACCTCCCGGTCGCGGTTGTGCGGCCTTCCATTGTGGAGACCTCCTTGCAACAACCCTTCCGCGGTTGGAATGAAGGAGTGAATACCTCCGCACCGCTTTCCTATCTGCTGGGCACTTATTTCCGGCAGTTGCCCTCGAACGAGCGCAAGTGCCTGGATGTCATTCCAGTGGATTTGGTTTGCCGAGGCATGACTCTGATTGCGGCGGCGCTGATCAACCGTTGCCACGAGCGAGTGTACCAGTTGGCGACCTCGGCAGTGAACCCCTGCGACATGCGCCGTTCCATTGAACTGACGGGTTTGGCCCACCGCAAACATTACCGCGCGCAGGAAAGCTTCCGGCATCGCCTGCGTCTTCGCTTCGACACGATTTCAGTCTCCAAGGAACGTTACCAGAACTTCTCCGCCCCGCGACAAAAAGCCATTATCCGGGCGCTCCAGCGGACCGTTCAACCGCTGCCCTTCCTCCAATCCCCTCTGGTGCGCACCGAGCGCAACCTGGACCGCGTCGAAAAAATCATTGAATTGTACGAACCCTTCATTCTTCAGAATGACCACGTTTTCGAAGCGGAGAACATAGAACTGCTCTCTCTCGCTCTTCCGCCTAAAGAGAAAGAAACTTTCGGCTACGATGCCCTCTCGATTGATTGGTGGGACTACTGGATCAACGTCCACATTCCGGCGCAGCGCAAATGGTCTTATCCGCTGATTGAAGGACGCCCTCTGGAACCTCGCCCGGAACGCCCTTTCCGGCTTTTGTCTTCTACCTCCCCGCCCTTTGCCGGGGGCGAGACCCTGCAAAGCCAAGCCCAAATCCGATAGCAATATGGCCATCTTCCTAACAGGATCCACCGGCTACATTGGCGCCCACATCGTAGCGGGCCTCTTGGAAAAACATAGCGAACGGCTCAATCTCCTCCTGCGGGCACAAACTCCCGTCGAGGCAGAGGCTCGGCTGTGGCGTGCGCTGCAGTTGCACTTGGATTTTCCCCGCTTCTATGAATTTCTCCGCTCGCGCATTACTGTTTTTCGGGGCGACTTGACCGATACTCGCTTTGGGCTGATTGGAGAGGAATACCAGAAACTGGTCAGAACAACAGATTCGGTGATCCATTGCGCTGCCTCGCTCAATCGCAAGTCGGAGAAGACTTGCCTGAACGTGAACCTGCGGGGCACACTGGAGGTTATCCAACTGGCCGCACGCGCGCGCGAGGACCACGGCCTCCGCCGCATCAGCCATGTCAGCACAGTGGCCGTGGCGGGGCATCGCCAAAATGAGGTGGTGCACGAAGACGAAGCAATAGACTGGAACCGATCGGACTACGATCCCTACGCTCGCACAAAGAAATTTTGCGAGCACATGATCCGGGAACTGCTGCCGGATGTGCCGCGCACGATTTTCCGCCCCAGCATCGTCCTCGGCCACAGCCGCCGTGCCGCCACCACGCAGTTTGACATGGTCAGAGCCTTCGTCTTGCTCGCCGGTATGCCGATCCTTCCTTTTCGTCCCCATGACCGGATTGATATCGTTCCAGTGGACTTCGTGGCTGATTCTGTTGTGGCCTTGCATCAGAAAGAGAAACCGCAACACGAAATCTATCACCTTTCGGCTGGCACCGCTTCCCAGACCTACCAACAACTGACGGATTATCTGGCCCAAGCTCAGGAAAAACACAGACCCTTGTATCTTCCAATATTGGAGCGCCCCTTCGCCTGGCTCGACAATAGCCTGGCCCAGGCTGGAGGCGCTATCGGCTACGGCGCTTCCTTGTTGAAGGTCTTTTTCCCTTACTTAGTCTGGAACACGGTGTTTGATAACACACGGGTCGTCACCGAACTGGAGAGAGTCCCAGCTCCTTTTTCTGAATACTGTTATCCGTTGTTGAAATTCAGCAAGGAACACAATTTCACTTATCCCTATCAGGAGTGGCCGACCGCCGCTCAAGAACCAGCAGGATGATGGATCAAGTATTAGAACTTTGGGTCAGCGGGCTGATTGAACTTTCCAAGGTAGAGTGGATGCTTGGAAAGGGCAAGCCGTGGACGCCCGGAGCAAAACTTAAAATTCTCTTCGCTGGATACAATGGAACCCGTAATACCGGCTCGGATGTGCGAGTAGAGGAGATGCTCCGCCAGGTGCGGCGCATCTTTGGCGAAGGAAACGTTCATCTCACAGTAATGACTCAGAACTTTGATTATTCGCGAGGCTATTTTGGCAATGCCACCCAAGTCCATCTCCCCGATGTCTTCCCTCCCTTTCTCTACCGCGAAGTGCGCCAGCATCACGGCATCATGGCCTGCGAAGGTTCCATGTTCAAGAGCAAGTTTGCCAACGCCCTGACCACGATGATGATTGGCTCGCTCGGCATCGCCACGGCTCAAAACAAGCTCTCCGTGGGGTACGGGGCAGAGGCAGGCGCCATGGACCCCATGCTCTCCGGGATGTGCCGCCGTTATTGCTGCGACTCTCTGATCGTCACTCGCAATGAGGAATCGCGGAGTGTGCTCCGTAAGCTCGGTGTGCCCACGGAGATCGGCACCGACACGGCCTGGACCTTCGAGCCGCTCGGCCCGGAATATGGGAGGCAGGGGTTGTGCGAAGTGGGGTGGGACGAACGCACACCGGTGCTAGCGCTGTGTCCCATCAACCCTTTTTGGTGGCCGGTAAAAGCCTCCCTGGTCAAGGCCCTGGCAAAAGCCTCTACCGGGGCATACGCTGACAGCCACTATCGGACAATCTATTTTCACAATTCCGGTTCGGAGGTTCGGGAGGCTTACAACCGTTACATCGGCGCTTTTGCCAACGCGGTGAGTGCTTTCCGAAAAGAACACAAAGTCTTTCCAGTTCTGATCGCTATGGAACGCCTGGACGCCGATGCCTGCCGGCGAATTGCGGAACGTTTGGGGGGCTTGCCGGTCTTTGTCTCCGATCAGTTTGACATGTATCAGTTGGTCAGCATCCTGCGGAATTGCCACCTGATGGTTTCCTCCCGCTACCACGGTATCGTGACCTCCATGCCTGCTTTAGTTCCATCGGCCGGTGTTACGATGGACGAGCGTATCCGAAACCTGATGCGCGAGCGAGGCCATACGCACTTGCTTCTTAATGTGGATGACCCGGAGTTGGAGGCCAAACTGGTGGAGATCATGCGCTTTTTGCTGCAGGACGCAGAGGTTATTCAGGATGGGATAGGGCGCACCGTGGTTCGAAACCTTCAGACGATGGCTCGCATGGGAGTTTACCTGGAAGAGCACGTGCAACACCGCTATCCTGAATTTCCTACCCGCAATGGGCTGCTGAACTGGGAGGACTATTTGCCTCCCTTGAGTCCCAACCTGCGGCGACTGGTCGAAACCTACAGCGGATGAATTTCCTGGAAACCATTTTTCGCAATCTAAGCCATGCAGGTCCCCGGCCCGTGTTGCAAGAAGTGCGTGATGGACGCATTCTTGCAGTTACGGGGGCGCAACTGCTCTCTTCCATACAGCAAGCGAGGATTTTTTTGAATCAGACGGGCTTGCAAAAGGGAGACCGCTCCGTCCTGCTGGCCCCGAACAGCATTCGCTGGACGGCGCTCGATTTGGCGATGATGGCCGAGGGATTGATCGTAGTTCCCTTATACGTTCGGCAGGCCCCTGTGGAACTAGTGGCCATGATGCAGGATGCCTCCCCGAAGCTTATTTGTTGCGGGGACTCAATTTTGCGGGAAAGCCTTGTTCAGCATTGGCCGAATTCGCCCCCCCTGGTTTGCCTCGATGAGATTTTTGGAGGTAAGGGCGCAGGGCCAGAACAGGCTGCTAATTCCGTTTTTGCGCCGTTGCTCCCGCTAGCAGACACTGATCCAATGGCAATCATCTACACTTCGGGAACATCGGGGAAATCGAAAGGAGTCGTCTTGACGGTCGGCAACCTGAACCACATGCTGCGCTGTACGACGGCCCGGTTGGATCTATTGATGGGGCCTCAAACAGAGCCCGACCGCGTATTCCATTATCTGCCTTGCTGTTTCGCGGGTTCCTGGATTCTGTTGCTGACGTGCCTGTCTAGGAATAGTGTTCTCACGCTTTCCACCGACCTAGCTCGATTGGCGGAAGAAATGCGACTGGCTGCGCCCAATTACTTTCTCAATGTGCCTGTGCTGCTCGATAGACTCCGCGCAGGGATTGAAACCCAGTTGCAACAGAAAGGCGCATCGATTGCCTGGCTCTTTGACAAGGTCAAGTCGGCCTGGTTTCGCCGCCAGCAGGCAGAGGCTGGCCTCTTTGATTTCTTGTGGCTGGCGCTGGGGAAAGCTCTGATCTTCCCTCCTATTCGTAGGCGCCTGGGGCCGGACTTAAAGGCTCTGATTTGTGGATCGGCGCCACTGGCGAAAGAGACGCAACTGTTTTTTCATATGCTAGGTGTGCCTGTGCTCCAGGTGTACGGATTGACAGAAACCACGGCCATCTGCACGATGGACCATCCCCAACGGATCGAGCCGGGTTACGTTGGACCAGCCATAGACGGTCTCGAAATGCGATTGAGCGAAAATGGTGAAATTCTCGTGCGCGGGCCGAATGTTTTCCAAGAATATTGGAACAAGCCGCAAGCAACGGCTGAAGCCTTGCGGGATGGATGGTTTCATACTGGCGACCAGGGAGAGGTAAATGCGTCGGGCAACTGGCGCATCAGCGGCCGAATCAAGAACCTTATCATTCTGAATTCAGGTCACAACGTGGCCCCGGAACCCATTGAAGAAACGCTTCTTCAGGAACTTCCAGCAGCCCAACAGGTTGCTTTAATCGGCAATGGGCGAAGCTTTCTAACCGTTATCATAACGGGGAATGTGACGTATCATCAGGTAGAGAGCGCACTGGAACAATTGAATGAACACCTGCCCCATTACAAACGCATCCGAGCCTTTCACATTTCCTCGGAGCCATTTACGATAGAAAATGGACTTCTCACCGCCAACGGCAAATTCAAGCGGGAGACCATCGTGGAGCGCTTCCGGGAACGGATCGAAGAGCTATATTGCAAGGCGAAAGCATGAAGAATTTTCACGGCGAGACTCTTTCTTGGGAGTTCGTGAACGGGCGGCTGGAGCTTGCGCTGCACCGGGAGCCATGCAATGAAATTGGTTCGCAGACCCTGGTGGAATTGGAACAATTCGTTGAGGTGTTGAAGAAAGTATCCAACGATGCCTGCGCCATCATCATTTACAGCACCCTGGAATCCGGCTTCAGCGCTGGGGCCGATTTGCGAGAACTGTACCAGCGTTCACAGGAAGTGGCCAAAATCGAACGGATGGCTGGGGTCCGGAATTTCCTGCAGCGGATCCACGCTGTAATGAACACGATTGATGCCTCACCATTGACCACTATTGCAGCAGTTCAGGGTGTGACCTTTGGCGGCGGCTTTGAACTTGCCCTGACTTGCGATTTAATCATCGCGGACAAGATGGCGCGATTCTGTTTTCCTGAACTGCGCCTGGGCCTGATTCCCGGTTTTGGCGGCATTCCCCGCCTGAAGCGAGACCTGGGCAACGCAGTTGTCCGCGATATTCTTCTGACGGGCCGCAGCATCAATGCCAACAAAGCCCTATCAGTAGGACTCGTCAGCCAGGTGGCCGCAGACGGCGAGGCACTAAAACTGGCGCGCTCTACCGCCGAGCAAGTGAAAAAATTCGACCGGCAAACCAGCTCCTCTGCGAAGCGCTTCGTGAAACCGATTCCCTATGCAGAGTTGCAACAGGAGATCGAGCTCTTCTGCCAGCTCTTCGCCCAGCCTGCCGTCGAAGTCGGCTTGCGCAAGTTTGTGGAGAGTACCGAAGCGATGCCTTATTTGCCGTGAAATTATGCCCGGAATGGCATACCGGCTGAGGACGTGACTCATGCGAACTTTAGACCAAACCGTCGAAGAAATCCTCGAACTAGCCGCAACGTATTTCAAGGTTCCTCGGGAGCAACTTTTTGCGGACGACGACTTTTTCCAAAAACTTGGCATCAACAGTTTCCAGGCCCTGGAACTGCTGACGCGGCTGGAAAATCACTTTCAGGTGGAACTGCCCGACTACGAATTGCAGGGAGTCTTTGACTTCCGCACGCTTGCCGAGAAGATTCAAGCCAGACTCTGATGTTGGACCTTTCTTCCTATTCCTCTTTGGGGGCAGCCCTGCGCGATGCCCTGGAGCGCTGGGCCGATCAGACTTGCCTGATTGAAGCTGACCGCGAACGGGAGAATTCCCGCTTGACCTATCGCCAGTTCAAAGAAGCGGCGCTGCCGCTGGCCCGTGCTCTTCAGGAATTCGGCTTTTCCGGAGAAGACCGGGCGGCGATCATTATGACCAACCAATCGAAGTGGCTGATCTCGGCTTATTCGATCTTCTATGGCGGCGGCGTGCTGGTCCCGCTCGATTACAAGTTAAGCGCCCCAGAACATCTGCAGTTGCTGGCACATTCCAAGGCTCGGGTGCTGATTGTGGAATATTATCTCTGGCGCGCCATTATGGCGGCTTCGAACTTTAAGGAACTGAAGGCGGAAATTGTATTGGTTACAGAAGCTCCTGCGGGAGCCAACCTGGCTGGAGCTCGACGCTGGGAAGAATGCAAAGATGTCCGCGAACCCGCATTCGTCGCTCGCACACGCAAAGACTGGGCCTGCATTGTCTATTCCTCCGGTACTGGCGGACGGCCCAAAGGCTGTGTGCTCACCCATGAGAATTATCTCGAACAATGCCAGGCGCTTATTGCTTTGTATCCCTTCTGGCCCGGCGTGCGATATCTAAGCATTCTGCCTACCAACCACGCCATTGATTTCATGGTCGGTTTTATCGGTCCGTTTCTGTGCGGCGCAACGGTGGTGCATTTGCGAACGCTACGCCCTGAATACATCCGCGAGGCTTTTACCCGTTACAAGATCACCTACATGGCCCTGGTGCCACTGGTGCTCAAGAACCTGGAGAAGGGGCTAAAGGAACGATTCGTCGCACTTCCGCCACATCGCAGATTTCTCCTGAATTGCTTGATTGGCTTGAATCGTTTCCTCACTCACGACCATCCCAACATCAAACTCAGCCGATTTCTTTTGCGGGATATTCATCGTGCCTTTGGCGGGGAATTGCGCGGATTTTTTGTTGGAGGGGCTTTTACAGAAGCGGCGACCTTACAATTTTTTTATGACCTGGGAATTCCTGTGGCGAACGGCTACGGCCTCACAGAAGCAGGGACGGCCATCACGTTGAACGACTTGCAACCTTTTCGCCCTGATACGGTGGGCAGGCCGTTGCCGGGTACGGATGTGAGAATTCTGAACCCCGACGCTGAGGGCATCGGTGAGGTTGCGGTGCGTGGCAAGACCGTGATGTCGCATTACCTGGACGATCCCGAACTGACCGCCGAAACTATCGTAGAAGGGTGGCTCCTAACGGGCGATCTGGGCCGCTTGGATTCGAGCGGACATTTGCAGCTCTTCGGGCGCAAGAAAAACATGATCGTTACAGAAGGGGGCAAAAACATCTATCCCGAAGACATTGAAACCTTTTTTGAAGGACTTCCCGTCAAGGAATTCTGCATTTTTGCAAATAACTACTTATGGCCCCAGCGCGACTCCAAAGCGATGCTTGGAGAGCATCTCGTCGCTGTGCTCCGCCTGGACGGTGCGCAGACCCTTAGCGAACCGTTGCGCCAGGAACTGGCTACCCGCAACCGGCGACTGCCGGACTTCAAACGCCTTAGCGGGTATATTGTTTGGGATAAAGATTTCCCCCGCACGGCCTCGCTGAAAATTAAGCGGGGTATCCTGGCGGAAGAAATCCAGCAGCGACTAGTCCATCCGTCTTCGGTGATTGAGTTGTGAGGGAACGTTTTTTCGCGGTCGTGAATCCCGCTGCCGGGGGCGGCAGGTGCGGCAAATTGGCGCCCGCAGCACTCGAAAAGCTGCAGCGGCATGGTGTCTCCGTGGAGGTGGCCGAAACCCGCTTTGCAGGACAAGGCATAGAGTTGACCCGACAAGCATACCGCCATGGTTTCCGCCATTTTCTCGCCGTGGGCGGCGATGGCACTTCCTACGAAATCCTCAATGGCTTGTTCCCGGAAGCGGCCCAAAGCGAGCGCCCGACCCTGGCCTTCCTTCCTCTAGGTACCGGAAACTCCTTTCTGCGCGATTTCACGCGGCAAAGCGCGGAATATGCTACAGAAGCTCTGTTGGCTGGGCGTCGCCGCCCTTGTGACGTACTGCAGCTCGTCCATACGAAAGGGACGATTTACTATATCAATTTGCTGAGCATGGGCTTCACCGCCGATGTAGCCGCCCTCACGAATCGAAAGTTCAAATCCTTGGGTGAGATGGGATATCTGCTAGGTGTCTTGATTTGTTTGCTTCGACTGAACCGGCGCCCGTTTCCGCTCCGGGTTGGAGGATGCCAGGAAATGGATCGTCGTCGCTGCCTTTTCCTAACGTTCAACAATAGCAAGTTTACCGGGGGCAAGATGATGATCGCGCCGCAGGCCGATCCTTCAGACGGATGGATCGAATTTGTCCGCTGGGGTCCCATCGGGCGTTTGGGCTTGCTGTGGAACCTGCACCGCCTATACGATGGCTCTCATATCGAACACCCGCTGGCTTCGCGCCAAGCGGTGCAGCGAGTAGATTTTGCACTGGATGGGCCGGTGGACGTGATGGTGGACGGTGAAGTTCTCACCTTGCATTGCCAAGCGCTGCAAGTCCTTCCCGGTGCGTTGGACGTCATGGTATGAAACGGGCCTATTTCATCTTGCGCTGCGGAATACTTTGGGCTGTCAGCGGCCTGCACTTCTTCTTTGGAGCCTTATTGCTCCTTTTTCTGGCACTTTTCATAGACCCGCGCAAAAACGACCGTCCACAACGTATCTTCGCCCGCAACATTTTGCGCCTAGCAGGTGCAAAATTCCGTGTGCAATACGCTCCGGATTTCGACCCCAAACGGACCAGCATTTTCGTTTGCAATCATGTCAATATCTTCGACCCTTTCGTCGTTTATTCAGCGATTCCCCAATTCGTCCGCGGCTGGGAATTGGAATCCCACTTCCAGGTTCTGATCTATGGCTGGATGATGAAGCGCTTCGGCAACGTGCCAGTCCCGGACACGAAAACGGCGGGAAGCCTCAGAAGGTTGCAGCGCCTCACCCGGGAAGCCCTCGATAGTGGAACCAGTCTGGTGGTCTTTGCTGAAGGAGGCCGCACACTGGACGGGCGCGTACAACCTTTCCGGCAGGGAATCTTCCGGATGGTGCGCGATCTGGGCTACCCCATCGTCCCTGTGAGCATTACGGGCTCCTTTGAGTTTCATCGCAAAGGAAGTCGGATGCTCTACCCATCTACGATCACCGTGTATATCCACGACACCATCGAGACCAAGACCCTTTCGGCTCAAGAACTCGAACTGCTCCAGGATCGGGTTTACCGGATCGTTTCCGCACCGATACACGAAGCCCTCGGACTGCCCTTTTTGGAGGCCGCTGAGGCGCCGGTCAAACCCGCAGATTAAAACCGGGCAGGGACAGCATTACGATCGCACCACCGATAAACGGGACTATGTACCTATTGCATTGTCGTTGTGCCGAGACGAAAATGAAACATGACAGCAGGGGCACGAATGAGTCAAGAAACACTGGCGCATAATCCTGGAACCCTTTTATTATTGTTAGGAAGAAAAAACGGGTGATCGCCGGAGTTGCGGCAGTTGCAGGGCGATCAAGACAAAGAGATAGGGATACGGGGTGAATAAGAAACCAAGGCAAGGGACAACTTATCCTTCGCGAGGCAGCTTATGAGCGAAACAGCGAATGCCCCTGCGGGCGCTCCGGAGGTTTCCGCCGATGGGAAAACCATGAACGGAGCGGAACCCACCAAAGTTTTGGTTATTGATGACGACGAGTTGACCTTAGCCGTCATACGGAAACTTCTGGAAGCGGAAAATTGCGTTGTGGAAGCTTTCTCCTCGCCCCGGCAGGCGCTCTCCAAATTGCCCGAAAATCATTATGACGCCATCCTCTGCGATATGTGGATGGGAGACATGAGCGGCAAGGATTTCTATCAGCAAATTCAACAAGACTTTCCGGACTACCGGCGAAAAATCATTTTCGTTACCGGCGACTTTGCTTCCGAAGCCACTTGGGAGTTTATTGACGAGCGGCAACTTCCGTTTATCTTAAAGCCGTTCAGTCTGCCGGAACTGCACCGAAGATTGCGAGAAGTAGTGGGAGAACGGGTGGAAAGGGTTCAGTCGCCAAAACTGCAAACGCCCTGGGATGGCATCGAAAGGCGGAACCACCGCCGCTATGCCATTAAGGCTCAGGTGCGAGTACGCGGGAAAAAACGAGCCGTCATCAGCGCGGATATCGGCATGGTGGCCAATGCCAGCAAAGAGGGGGTTTTTTTCGTTACGGACCGAGAGTATCGCACGGGCATGGAAGTATTCGTAGCCCTTCCCTACACGGGGTACAACGACATCGAACAGGAAGGATACGTGGTCCGCGTTGAGGAACTTCCCGAGGGACGTCATGGCGTCGCTGTGGCGCTTGGAGGGGCGGCCGAGACGGCCCGCGCTAAGTTCGAGTGCTCCACAGAAGACTCCCGGCGCAATCATATCCTCCTTAAAACAGCGGAAAAGACAGCAACTCTGCCGGCTGACACGTCGGCCACTACGTCCGAAATTTCTGCGGCGGAGAAGGAGGCGCGCCGTTTGGCAGAGGAATTGGCGGAGCTAAAAGAGGCGCACGACCGCGTGCTGAACCAACGCGATAGCTTGGCCGCTGAGGAAGCTCACATCAAGAAGCAGTTGCACGAATTGAACACGGCTAAATCGACGATGAGCGAAATCATCAACGATCTGACGTCCCAGATGGAAACGCTACAGAGGGAATTGGCGGCTGGAGAAGAGACTCGCTTCCTCGCTACTCATGACAGCCTGACCGGCCTGTGGAACCGGGCGGTTATCCTGGAAATTCTCCAGAAAGAATTGGTGCGCGCCCAGAGGGAGGGCACTTCCGTAGGCGTGTTGATGGCAGATCTGGACTACTTCAAGAAAATCAACGACACTTACGGACACCTAGCCGGAGACACGGTCTTGCGCGAAGTGGCGCAGCGACTTCAGACGGGGGTTCGCGAGTATGACGCAGTCGGTCGCTACGGAGGGGAGGAATTCTTGATCATTCTCCCCGCCTGCCAGGAGATTCCCCTAAAGCACGCTGAGCGGCTTCGGAAGCTGGTCAGCGCCGAACCCATTTACACAGACGATGGGGTGATCCACATAACCTTGAGTCTGGGCGTAGCCGCCAGCACCCACGCTCTTTCCCAACCGGAGGTGCTCCTCCGTGCGGCCGATGCCGCCCTCTACCGTGCCAAACGGGGTGGGCACAACCGCGTGGAATCAGCCACCACACAGGATGCTGCCAACAGCTTGCCTGCTGGCCGCTAGATTCCCAGCACTTTGGCCGCGCGCTTTCGGTCCTGGGGTTTTACCCACAAGAGAGCCCCATAGCGTCCTTCTCCTGTAGAAACAGCATCTACGGCAGTTACATTGATCTTCGCTGCGGCCAGTTTGGCCAGAACGTCTCCGATCGCCCCCACCCTGTCGTCCCCTTGAATCAAAAATCCGGCCTTTTTGGCGCTCAGCTTCAAACGGGCTTTGCGAGCCGCTTGCAAAAACCCCTGGGGGTCCTCCGGGATGAAATCCAGTTGCGCGCGCCGCCCGCTGGGGAAACCGGTACATGCCATCTAGTGTACCCCCGCTTCCTTGTAGACCGCTCGTGCGCGCGCGGCTTCTCCAGCCTTGTTGGGCGTCTGGATGTAGTAGTAATC
>JACQGE010000043.1 GCA_016199675.1 Acidobacteriota bacterium
GGCGGCATCGGCGGCGGAGTGTTTCGCGTGGGCGGCGGCGTCAGCGCGCCAGAGATTGTTTATAAGATAGACCCGGAATACTCCGAGCAGGCTCGCAAAGCCAAATACCAGGGCACGGTGGTGCTGAGCCTGATAGTTCAGCGGGATGGCTCCGTACGCGATATTCAAGTAAAACAATCCCTGGGGCTGGGCTTGGATGAAAAAGCCATCGAAGCTGTCAAGCAGTGGCGCTTTCGTCCGGGCATGAAGAGCGGCCAGGCCGTAGATGTTGCCGCCATCATCGAAGTCACCTTCCGGCTGCTGTAAAATCAGACAACCTTCGATCCGCTGTGATATAATCCCTCATCGCGTAAGGAGGGGCGCCCTCATGCGCTGCGTACTCTTGGTTGCTTTCTCTCTGATCTTCTCGACCCGGCTAATTGCCGCCTGCGAAAAGACATTTGCGTTAGCCGAATCCGAGTCTGGGTCTGTCACGAATTGGGATCGGGGCACGAAAGCGCAATTGGATTGGCTACGGGAGGAAGCAAGCAAGAAGTATCCTAAGCTCTGCTTGGCAGATACGGCCTCAGCGAACTTCGTCATCATTTGGTCCGACTCCGTGAATACGCGAACTATAGAAGTGCCTGTGCTGAAGACTGAAACTGCAACACAGAGTGGGACGATTTACGGGAGTGGCGGCGGAACGGCCACTTACAGTGGATCGAGTACGATCTACCGCTACGAGACCAAAGAGGTCGAACGCAGCACCTTGTACGTGATCGCATGGTTATACCGCGTAGAGGGCCAAAACCGGCGTCTTTCGGGGCCGCTGTATTCCTCGACTCACGCTGGGAACTGGCGGTGGTCCAAGCCAGACAAGGATGTGCTGCAAGACGTTCTGAAGTTCCTTGCGCAGTCGAACCCTAGCCCATCTACTGTGCAGTCTATTTCTCCCCCTGCGGTAATCCGCAAGCCGGTAGCGACACCCAGCGTTACCGCTCCCACGAACACTCCAAGTCGCCTCCTGTTTCCGGGAGGCGCGCAGATCATGGTGCGGATGATTGATCCAGTGGATTCTTCCCTGCATCAAATCGGGCAAACATTCCGTGCCAGTTTGGATATGCCGATGGTGGTAAATGGCCAGACGATTGCCGCAAAGGGCGCCGATGTAACAGCCAAGCTGACTAAAGTGGAGCAGTCAGGACGGATGACAGGAAAGTCCGAGCTAACGCTGGTGTTGCTTGATATCACGATTGACGGCCGCAAGCATGAGATTACGACCAGCGAAGTTTCTGAGGCCGGTACGAGCCTCGGAGCTGCTGTCCAGGTCCTAACTAAGGGAGGGAACGTGCAAATCCCCGCCGAATCCAGGCTTATTTTCACGTTGAAGAACTCACTTTATCAAAGGTCATTCGAAGTTTCTCAAGACAAAGTGGATACGTCTCCCAAGGCAGTGTTACGCAGGCCGGAGTCGCCCGCCAAGCCCCGTGTGGCCGAAGGTGAAGTCTTTCGCGTCGGCGGAGATGTTTTTGCGCCAGAGATTGTCTAATAAGGTGGACCCGGAATATACAAGCGACGCCCGTGAGGCGAAATGCCGAAGTACAGTGGTCTTGAATCTGATTGTCCAACAGGATGGCACGGTCCGTGATATTCGAGTCATAGAAGACAATACACAGTGCGAAAAAATCTCCGATAACCGTGTTACCAAGGCTTTGGCATTAGGACTCTCAGAAAAGGCGATTGAGGCCGTCAAGCAGTGGCGCTTCCGTCCAGGCATGAAGAGCGGCCAGCCCGTAGATGTCGCCGCCATCATCGAAGTTACCTTCCGACTGTTGTAAGGCTTTAGCTGGTCTTTCCTCTATTTGCCCGCTGAAACCGGAAATTCCCCTAAAAGCTCAAACAGCATAACGTATGCATAAGCTGCGGATGCCAGCCAGAGCACCCTGAGAGGTTACCTGCTAGCGAAGTATAGAATAGTACAAAACGAGTGTTAAAAATGAAATGAGGGTGATGGCGAAGAAAATCCCAAGGGTTAAAGTCAGCAGAGAAAGAGCTTCTTTTTTTCTGCCCTCCAAATACCAAAGCGCCGGTTGACCAAAAATTAATAGTCCAGTCAGAGCTGCCGAAGAAACAAATAAAAGAAGCATCGTGATAGGAGCGAGCACGGTGTCGGCTTTGCCGGCTCGTCCAAAGATTTTGGGCGCGTAAAATAAAAACGAAGCAACCAGCACAACATAGATGGCCGTCGCCAACGCATTGATGACGGCTCTTTTGGTAATCGGCTGCATGGCGTTATTTTAAGTTAAGAATGGGTTTTTTGCTTTCTGATTCCATCACTTTGCGGCACTGTCATTCCGAGCGCAGCGAGGAATCTGCTCTTCCTTTGCCCAGTATTTCCGCCGCCCGCCGCTTGCGCTCCCGGATTTCCTCCAACCGCTTTCGAAATTGCTGCTCTAATCCTTCTCCGCTCGGATTGTAATATCGCCTCCCCTCTAGACCCGGCGGCAGGCAGGGCATAGCGGAGACTTTTTCTTCCAGGTTGTGGGCGTATTCGTATCCAATGCCGTAGCCTTCCGCCTTCATCAGCGGCGTGGGCGCGTTACGCAAGTGCAGTGGAACAGGTTCGTTCACAGTGTTTTCCAAGTCCTGCTGGGCCGAGCCGTAGGCGACATACAAGCTGTTCGATTTCGGAGCCAGAGCCAGATAAATGGCGGCCTCGGCTAGGGCTAGAGCGCCTTCGGGCATCCCCACAAAATGGACGGCCTGCATCGCAGCCACGGTGAGCGGCAGCGCCTGCGGGTCAGCTAATCCAATGTCTTCGCTGGCCATTCGCACCAGGCGGCGCGCGACGTACAGCGGGTCCTCGCCCGCCTCCAGCATCCGTGCCAGCCAATAGACCGTGGCGTCAGCGTTGCTGTTTCGCACCGATTTATGGAGTGCCGAGATCAGGTTGAAGTGTTCCTCTCCGGCCTTGTCGTAGAGAAAAGTTTTGCTTTGTAGCGTCGCTTCCAGCAGTGCGGGCGTGATGCGAATTTTTCCTTCTGCTGGTTGGGTGCCTTGGATGGCAGTCTCCAAAACGTTATAGGCAATCCGCGCGTCGCCACCGGCGAAAGTGGCAATCTGGTGGAGCAAAGATTCGTCAATTTCCACATTCAGATTCCCCAAACCGTGCTCTTTGTCCTGGAGTGCCCGCTGCAGCAAGGCCTGAACTTCCTCCGCCGTCAAAGGAACCAGCCGGTAAACGCGCGAGCGCGACAGCAGCGCCGAGATGATTTCAAAAGAAGGGTTCTCGGTGGTCGCTCCGATCAAGATGATGTCGCCCTTTTCGACGCGGGGCAGAAAAGCATCTTGCTGAGATTTGTTAAAGCGGTGGATTTCATCTACGAACAAAACCGTCCGGCGGCCCAACCGGTGCGCCCGCGCTGCTTCCTCCATGACTGCCTTGATTTCTTTGATGCCGCTTAAAACCGCGCTGAAATTGACAAAGTAGCTTCGGGTTCGATTGGCGATGATGCGAGCCAGAGTGGTCTTGCCGCAGCCGGGCGGTCCCCAGAGGATCATCGAAGAAAGCTCGTCGCGCTCCAGTTGCGTGCGCAGCGGCTTTCCCGGCGCCAATAAGTGCTGTTGGCCCACGAACTCGTCAAGAGTCTGCGGGCGCATGCGATCCGCCAGCGGCCGAGAAACGGTGCTGTCTTCCTTGGGTTCCAGGTTGGGGAACAATCCCATGACGACCTCTTATTTTCCAGCGGCGCAAGCGCCAGCGATCAACCGGCAAAATTTATCGGTTTCCTAATGGCGCGTTGGCGTGTAATTTCATAGAGAATTACGGCAGCGGCTGCGGCCACATTCAAGGATTCCACCGCTGGAGCCATCGGAATGGTCAGAGGCTCGGCGGCTCTCCGCCACTCTTCTGGAAGCCCTTGGCCTTCGGAGCCGAGCACCACCGCCGTTGGCTCCGCAAAATTCACCTCCGGAAGCGGCTTCCCTTCCTTAGCAACGCTGGCGAAGATCCGAACTTGATATTGTTGCAATAGGGACAATGCCTCCACGGTTGTCAGGCCGCGCAAAAGTGGAAGCCGGAAAAGAGCGCCGGCAGTTGCGCGGAGCGCTTTGGCATTGTATGGACTCACGGTTCCTGGGGTCAGCACCACGCCCGTTGCGGCAAAGGCTTCGGCAGTTCGCAGAATCGTACCCAGATTCCCAGGGTCCTGAATCCCTGCTAAAACAAGGATCAACGGCATTGAAGCAAACAAGTCCTCCGTGGCCCAATGAGGTTCATCGGCCAGGGCCAGAATGCCCTGGCTGGTTTGGGTCGTGACGAGCGTGTCAAAAACCTTGGGGGCAAGCTGGAAAAATTCAGTTTCGGCGGGAAGCTTTTGGAGCAAACCTTGATACCGGGCCATGCTGTCAATGCTAACAAAAACCCTGCGAATGGCCGCTCCGCTGGAGCGCGCATCTTCGATCAACCGCACGGTCTCCAGCAATACCAAGCCGTCTGACAAAAGCTCCTGGGTGCGCACCATCCGGCGCAGCATCTTGACCAGCGGATGATGCCGGCCTTCAATCAATTTCTGAAAACTATGGGCAGGCATGCCTTATTGTAAGCCGAATAACTAACGGCTTGAGGACCACGACTTGTTCAATCAAGAGGCAAGAAAGCAGTTCGGAAAAGCAGCGCGGCTTGAGACCTCAGCAAGAAACAGTGGCAAAATAACTCTCGATGGCTGAAATCGTAACGATAGACCCGCGCTCCCCGGATATAGCTTGTCTGAGACGGGCTGCGGCGTTGCTCCGGCAAGGGGAGGTAGTCGCCATTCCAACGGATACCTTTTACGGACTGGCGGCCAATCCGTTTGATCTGGCGGCTGTGGAGAATGTCTTCTCCCTGAAAGGTCGTGCCAAAGCCGCCCCATTACTGCTGCTCGTGGAATCTGTCGAGATGGCTACAGCGTTATCCCGGAATTTGCCGCTGCGTTTCTTCTCTCTGGCGGAACACTTTTGGCCGGGGCCCCTCACGATTGTCGTCGAAGCATCCCCGAAAATCCCTCCGTCGGTGACTGCCCATACTGGCAGAATCGGCCTCCGTTTACCAGCAGCTTCTATCCCAGTGGCATTGATACGTGAAACCGGTTTTGCGATCACAGGCACTAGCGCAAATTTATCGGGAAACTCAGAATCCTCTACGGCAGGGGAAGTGGAACGTTGTTTTGGCGAGCGGTTGACTTTGATTTTGGATGGGGGAACCAGCCGCCATGTCAAACCTTCGACTGTCCTGAGCCTCACGATGAATTCTTGGGAGATCTTGCGAGAGGGAGCAATCCCGCAGACAGAACTCACAAAGGTTCTCAAGAAGGGGCGTTAGGCTGCTAACGAACGGCGTGAGGCGTAGGAAGGGAGAGGCCAAAAATTTGAATAAGTCAGGAAGGAGGATAAGACAGGCTTCGGGATCTATGGCTGTCCCGAATGCATACGCATTCCCGAAAAATCCTCCAGAAGAATTGGTCGAGCCCTGCAATTTTAAGTTGCACTCTCTCCCATTCTCCGGTATTTAAGTTAATGTTGGCCCCCCACCCGCGCAGCATTAGCTTCGCATCGAATTAAAAATTTGCATGACTCCATACCGAAACGTCGGAAGTCTACAACCTCGCAGGCAAGCCGGCCTCCTAGTGGAGAGGATTACCCCGGAAGGATCGGTGTTCCATGGAGTCTTGTTGGGAAAAAGAAGGGAAGGCAAGACAGACCTGTTACGGCAGGTTCATACCAGGCTCTTTGAGACGCCCGAAGGCCCCATCACGTTCTTCTATGCTTTCCCGGATGGCCAGGATGGAGTTACGTTGGCCCGGCATTTTTTAGCTTCTTTCTGCCAACAGGTGCGGGCATTTCTAATGCGACGGGAAGAGCTGCTCTGGGAGCCGGCAGCTCACCTGGAACAGGAATTGGAAAGACCGGGCTTGCCGTTTTCCCTGACCGAGTTGATACAGTCCTTCCTTGCCCTCCCGCAGGGCGCTCATGCGGAATTTGCTGCCGCACTGCCAGCCCAATTTGCCAACAGGGAGAAACGGCCGGTATGCCTATTGTTGGATGATGCGGAAAAACTCAGTCGCCACTCCCCCTTTTTCTCCGCCTTAAATTCCCCGGACTTGTGCTGGTTGCTGACGGGCCACCAACCGTTTCTCCAGCGATTGGGAGGAGAACAAGTCTGGCCTCTGCTGCCGCTTGAACCATTTTCGCCCCTGGAAGCACAAGGGGTGGCGGAGAAAAAGTGCCGGGAAGCAGATCTGGCATTTTCCGAGCAGGTTTGGGAAGAATGGTTTGAAATTGCCGGTACTTCTCCCTGGTTGATCGCCGGATTGATCAACTCGGCGGCCACCAGCCAACAGCCCATTGAATCCCTCGAAAAACTAGGCCGGATTTACATCCAGGAATTGGCCTACGGCACGCTGGGCAACGCTTTGGCGATTCGTTGGCAACGCGCTATTCCAGACCGCCGCCATCGTTTACGGGTGGCCGAATTCTTGGTGAACCTGGTCAGCAAAGGGCTCAGCCGCCCCGACCTGTCTTTTTTCTCCTCCGAAATATGGGATGGGTTGGTCGCTGAGGAGTGGGCGGAAGAAACAGGCGCAGGACTCCAGATCCGGCTCTCAATCTTGGAACAGGATTGGCTCTGGCTTTCTTTGATGATGGCAACATCCGACGCCTCCGCCGAACGGGCGCAATCAAGGGCCTTGCAAACCTTTCTGCTTCGCGCAGCGAAGAATCGCCGGGATCGCCAAGCCTCTCTCTTGCTTGCCATCCGCGAGAAAATCCTCCGCGTGCCGCAAACCGGTTGGCCGGGGATTCTGGAATGGGAAGGGCTCCAGATCAGAATGCCGGAGATTTGTTCCGTTGCCGTTGAATCGGCCAAGGCAGCGGAATTATTTTGGTGCTATGGGTTCCTGGCCTTTGGTCCAGAAAAGGAACCTTGTGTATTCTTGATCGCGCTTTGCGAAGAAGCTCCTTCCCGAGAAGAGATTCATGTCTGGCGGCAGCAACTCGAACGGGAAGCCCGTCTGCTTCCAGCCACGCCTTCTTCCCCCACCGCCAGCAAAGAACGGCAAGGCTCGCTCCCGGAACTTTGGGTTGTACTACCCCAGGGAGCATCTCTTGTTTCAGAAGGGGCAGAACACCGTTTTTCCTGGGAGACCTTCTTTTCTTTCCTTGAATCTGGCAGAGAGCTGAAAAGATCTTTGGCCTCCCATTCCCCATTGGTTGATTGAAAACAAACGATCTCCCCCATCCAAACCACAGCCAACTCAGGAGCCAGGCCGTTCCATTCAAAGGCACTCCAAAACCATCTCAAAAAAATCCTGAGTCTCCGCATAAAACTTGCCGATATGTAATTACAAACGGATTAGAGAAGAGGGTCACAACCAGAGGAAATCACCGTAACTCGAAAGGCGGGGGAATAAGAGAAATCTTATGCTATTCTATTTTGCTTTGTCCTGCCTTTTTAGCTTTATTGATTCGGGGAAAGCAAGGCGTTTCTGACAAGGAGAAAACTCTTGGAGCCGGATGCAAAATCTTTCTCACAGCAGCTTCGTCAACGGATGGCGGTGGTGGAAAAACGCGACTGGGAACTTTGGGTTCTGGCCTTGACGATGGTGGCGGTTCTGGCAATTGGTTTATTCATCGTCCTCGCCCCGTCGGTATTTATGGGCCAGGACATTATTCGCGTTCAGGCCAGACTCTCGCCGCAGCTTCTCTTGGGAATGCTGGTCCTGATCATGTTGCTCCTCGCTTATCTGGTTCATAAGCAACTCCAGCTCCGTGCGTTGCGGTTCCAATCCATTCAGGAGGCATGGAATTTCCAGATGACCCACGTCCAACTTCTCATTGATCCCCTTACGCAGGCCTTAAACCGTTCCGCCCTGGAAGAAATTTTGAGTAAGGAAATCAAGCGGGCGCAACGAAAGCAAACGACTCTGGTCTTCCTTTATCTTGATATCAATAACTTTAAGAGCGTGAATACGCGCTACGGGCACCTCTCCGGCGATTTGGTCTTAACGGAAGTCGGTGGCATTCTGAAGCAATGCGTGCGCGGATCGGATTATGTAATTCGAATGGGGGGAGACGAGTTCTTGGTGGCCTTAGTGGATACCGATGAGCCCGGAGCTGAGATTGTGAAGCGTCGGATCCATCAAATGGCTGAAAAATGGAGTCTTACATCTCCCCTGCCTGGATTTACCCTCAACATGAGCGTGGGGGTCCAGGTGTTCGATGGGAGCAGGCCTTTTGACCAAGTTCTGGCCGAGGCAGATGCTCGAATGTATGCCGAAAAGAAAAAGGATTCCACCTCTCCGGAGAACTTGACGCCCCTGGACCCTGCCAAATTTACAGTGTTGTTTAGTTAAACTGATCTCCTTGAACAACGCCCTAGACCAAAGCACTTGACGGCCTCTTCCCTTTTGCCCATAGCCTTTCTACTGCATTCGTAGTAAGATTCTGCTTCACGGGACCTGAGGAGTCATGATCGAAGCCTACATCTTCCTGCACATCCGGCCGGGCTGGGCAAAAAAGATTGTGCGAGAACTGGCAGAACTGCCGGAAGTGACGACCATACACGCTTGTTGGGGACGTCCGGACATTATTGTGTACGTCAAAGTCACTGATATGAAAAAACTTCGCGAGTTGGTCCTGCAACGCGTTCCCAAGGTCGAGGGCGTTGAATCTACGGACACTCACATCGTAGTAGATCTGTGATATTTCCCTTCTATAGCGGTTTCACAAATGGTGTAGACCGGCATGTGCAACCGTCAGGGCACGACTTTAGTCGTGCCGATTCAGGATTGTTTGCTTGGCGCTTCAGCGCCTGAGGTGAGTCTTTCCGTGAGCGTTGCAAGAC
>JACQGE010000044.1 GCA_016199675.1 Acidobacteriota bacterium
ACCGCCATCGCCTGCGCGATCGTTCCCACATTCGACGTGAATGTGGTGTCGTTCATCGTCACGATCTTTCCGTTGTAGAGAATCATCTGCGGATAGTTTACAAGTTCCGCGGGCGCATTTACTGTTTGAGCCCAACCTCCCACACTGCAGAGGATTATTATCAACAATCTACCGGCCACTCTTTTCATAGCTCCTCCTTGCTTATTAAATGGAATCTTAGAACGCCTTGGGAAATCTTCTTCCAATAACTATACGTTTTATCTATGCCTGCGGTTACAAATATCTTGCAACCGCAGGGACAAATTGTTTTCGCCTAGTACGGTTTTGGTTCCCATCCCGAAGGGATCGGCTCGGTCCACGTCGTCAGCCCCGCCGGTTGCATACCGATTTCGCGGGCCATCGCTGCACCCAAATGGATCGGCTTGCCGCCGACCACTGTCATCAGCACATCGATTTTTGGAATGTCCGCTTCCGGGATCGTCAGGAAATCCCGATCCAACACGATGAAATCAGCATATTTCCCCGTTCCCAAGGTCCCGAGCAGGTTCTCCCGCAGGAGGTAGTAACCGCCCCAGGTTGTCAGCGCTTTCAATTGGGCAATTCGGTCCGTTTTCTCCCCAGGGCCGTAAACCATCTGGGCCCGGTCGTTGTACCGGTTCATTCCTTTTGTGACGAAGAAGAATACTTTGTGTGGCAATGGCCGGTCAATCTCAAACGTGTTCATGACTCCGGCGTCCACCAAGCTCTTGCGGGGCACGACCCAGTTGGTGTACTCGATCCCATATTGCTTTGCAATCTCGTGGGCGCCCCGGTGCGTCTCCCACAGAATGGTGTTCAATTGGCTGGCCATCATCCCCAGGTTCTTGATGCGAGGAATCTGTTGCGGTCGGGGAGCTCCCGCGCCATGATCAAAAGCATGGCGTTTGGCACGAATCTCTTCCAGCGTCATCCCGGCCCGTTTGCTTCCTTCCTCAATCGCATCCATGAGATAATCAATTCCTTTGTCCCCCCCAGAATGCATCGTGGCAAACCGCAGGCCGGATTGTGCGATCCGGACATTCATCTCCCATCCTTCCGTGCCGGGGGCGCTGCTGCAGCGCTCTAGCCAATCATCGCCTCCACCCCTCGTCGAAGTCGAATCGGACCTCTCCGGGACCGAGAGACAATCACCCCCATCGCCAAAAGCCCCAATAAACCAGATGTGGTCTGTCCCGTGTCCCAGCATACCGGCCAACATACGAAGCGTATCCAAGTCCCAAGCTGGCCCTCGATAACCCAATGCCAATCGCCCAGGCATTTCTCCTTTGGAATCTAGCAGATGAAAAGCATGTAGATTGGAATAAGCGTACCACCAGCCACCAAACGCTGTGATCCCGGACCTGGCCCACAGTTCGAGTTCTCCCTTGAGGATGGCAGCCAGCTCCGGTAGCTTTCCTCTCAGCATCACATCCGCGTTCGTCGGACGATCTAAGTTAGCCGTTTGCTCGATCCGGCGAGCGACTTCCTCACTATGCGGTCGGCCTCTGCGACCAGTTGAATAATGATCCAACACCGGATGCACTTTGCGATATTCTTCCACAGTCTTCGTATTCCCCATGCAAGCGCTTGTAAAGCCGCCGCTTATGCAGACCGGATTGTTGGGAGCCAACACATCGAGGTATTCTTTCTTGATGGCTTCGTCCCAGACTGGTCCGCTAAATTGTTCAGCCCACTCATAATCTGGGCCCCAGTTCGGTATCACGCGGATCCACTGCCCTGGTTTTGCTTTCGCCACCGCCTCCTTCATTGTTGGCTCAAACAGCGCCAACTGCTCTTTAGCTGGCAAGCTCGGCAGCCAGCGAGAGATAATCACATCATCGTTGGGGAACACATGCCGGAAAGCACGGGGTTCTGTAAATGCCCAGTCCACCGGGTGCTCATGCGTCATGATGAAGCTCGGCAACACCGTCCGACCCTTCAAGTCAATCTGCTTCGTTTGCGATCCTGCCAGGGCCCGAATCTCGCCGTTGTTCCCCATCGCCACAATCTTGCCGTCCCGAACCGCCATGGCCTGTACAATCGTTCCCACATTCGACGTGAATGACTTGTCGTCCATCGTCACGATCTTACCGTTGTAAAGAACCATCTGCGGATAGGCACCCAGCTTCGCTGCAACATCCCCATTCTGAGCCCACCCCAATGCGCTGCACAAAATTACTCCTAGCGCTAGTAAGCCTGCTCTCCTCATGATCCCTCCCCATGCTATTAATCTTTCCTCCAAACTTTCTCAGTACGGCTTCGGTTCCCATCCCGAGGGGATCGGCTCGGTCCACGTCGTCAGCCCCGCCGGTTGCATACCGATTTCGCGGGCCATCGCTGCACCCAAATGGATCGGCTTGCCGCCAACCACTGTCATCAGCACATCGATTTTGGGAATGTCCGCTTCCGGAATCGTCAGGAAATCCCGATCCAGAACAAGGAAGTCAGCGTATGAGCCTGTGTCTAACATCCCAACTCGCTTTTCCCGCAGCAAGTAATAGCCGCCCCAGGTTGTCAGCGCCTTCAACTGGGTAATGCGATCCGTCTTCTGCGACGCCCCATATACTTGCCCAGCGCGGTCATTGTACCGATTCATTCCCTTCGTCACAAAGAAGAACACCTTGTGCGGCAGCGGGCGGTCAATCTCAAACGAGTTCATAATCCCCGCATCATTGACCATTTTGCGCGGCACAACCCAATTCGTGTATTCCAGTCCATACTGGTTTGCAATCTCATGGGCCCCGCGGTGAGTCTCCCAAATGATGGTGTTGATCTGGCCGACCATCATGCCCAGGTTCTTGATTCGCGGAATCTGCTCCGGTCTGGGTGCGCCCGCGCCGTGATCAAACGCATGCCGCATGGAACGAATCTGTTCCGGCGTAAATCCAGCTTTCTTGCTTCCCTCTTCAATGGCATCCATGACGTAGTCAATCCCTTTATCCCCTCCTGAATGCATAGTGGCGATCCGGAGGCCAGCCTGCGCGGTCCTCATCTGCGCGTTATAATCCCCCGTGCCGGGCGCATTGCTGCATTGCCCTGCGCCACCTCCACCTCCTTGACCTCCGCCTCCACCACCAGTTTGAGGAGGAGCTCCCATTGCCTCTCTCCATCCGGGTTTTTCCGGGACCGATAAGCAGCCGCCGCCCGTACCGGGGAAAGCTCCCACAAACCACATATAGTCTGATCCCTGTCCCTGCATGCCAGACAAGTGCCGCAACGTCGCCAATTCCCATGCGCCTTCTTTAGTTATTGCGCGCTGCCATGAATAACCAATCCGCGCCGGCATTTCGCCTTTCTGGTCCAAAAGGTTCATAGCTTGCAAATTGGTATAAGCATATGGCGCGGAGCCATAGGCCGTGATGCCGGCGGCGGCCCATAATTCCAATTCCGATTTCAGGAGCTCAGCCAGTTGCGGCAGTTTCCCCTTCGCGCCTAATATCATATCGGAAGGTGAATTTCGACCCAACCGGCCCGACTGTACTTGCTGTTCACTTATGTCCTCAAACACAGCGCGGTATTCTTCCACAGTCTTGGCGTTACCCATGCAAGCGCTCGTGAAGCCGTTACTGATGCAAACCGGGTTGTTGGGCGCTAAGGTATCCAAATATTCTTTCGTGATGGAATTGCCCCA
>JACQGE010000053.1 GCA_016199675.1 Acidobacteriota bacterium
CGCGCTCCGTTGGGAACGTCTTCCGCAAAGGTCACCAAAACGGGCCGGTCTTCTTTGCCTACCGAGGCGGCCACGATCATTCCGTTGGACTCGATACCGCGAAATTTGCGAGGCTCCAGGTTGGCCACAATCACGACCTTCTTGCCGATCAGTGCTTCCGGGGGGTAAGCCTCGGCGATGCCAGCCACAATCTGGCGTACCTCGGTGCCAATGTCAACCTCCAGACGCAGCAACTTGGACGCTCCTTTCACCGGCTCGGCCGTCCGAATCTCTCCCACCCGCAGATCGAGTTTCAGGAAGTCCTCCAGTAGGACTTTTTCGGGTGAGACCGGCGGCGGGCCAGAGACTTGGGCGGAGGCCGCTTTTCCGGGAAGACTTTTTTGAGAAACCTGCTCTTGCAAGAGCCGCAGTTTTTGTAAAGTCTCTTCCTTTTGCAGCCGGGGAAAGACCGCTTCCACCTTGCCGATCTTCTCGCCCACTGGCAAGTGTGAACTCTGAATCTCTTCCAGGGTCAGCGAGGACAGGTCGGAAGTCAGGCCCAGTTGCTGCCAGATCTTTGCGGTCGTTTGTGGCATAACCGGCGCCAGCAACGCAGTGGCGATTCGCAAAGCTTCCGCGGACGTGTAGAGGATATTAGCGAGGAGAGCGCGGTCGTCGCCGGAATCCTTTTCTGCCAGCGTCCAAGGCTCGGTTTCCACAAGATACTTGTTAAGCACCGCAATCAGTTCCCAGACGGCTTCCAGGCCCGACGAGAAATCCAACTGTTCAAAACAGGTGGCGTATCGGGAGATTGTCTGAGTGGCGAGATCCAGGATTTGCCGATCCTGTTCCGTGCGTTGGGTCGAAGGATAAGGAATCTCCTGGTGGAAATAGCGCCCGATCATCGTCAGCACGCGGCTCGCCAGGTTGCCAAAGTCATTGGCCAGGTCGCTGTTATAGCGGTGAAGCAGGGCATCGAAGGAAAAACTGCCATCTTGCCCGAAGGGAATTTCCCGCAGCAGAAAATACCGCAGAGCATCCGCTCCTAAAAGCTCGCGGATCGGCTCTGCCTGAACGATGTTCCCGCGCGACTTGCTCATCTTGCCTTCTTCAAACAGGAGCCAGCCGTGCGCGAAGAGGGCGCGCGGCAGCGGCAACCCGGCAGCGATCAGGAAGGCGGGCCAATATACCGCGTGGAAGCGCAAAATTTCCTTCCCCACCAATTGCAGGTCGGCGGGCCACAGGCGCTGGAACCGCTCAGCCGCCTCGCCGGTCTGTCCGTAGCCGATGCCGCTCAAGTATCCCGTCAGCGCATCGAGCCAAACGTAGAAGACATGATCCGCCGCCTCCCCGGGAACCTTCGGCATGGGAATTCCCCACTGGATGGAGGTGCGGCTGATCGACAAATCCCGCAGGCCGGAGCGGACGAACGTAGTAACCTCATTGCGGCGCGTCTCGGGCCGGATAAATTCCGGGTTCGCGTCATAATGAGCCAGCAGCGCTTCCTGGAACGCGGAGAGGCGAAAGAAAAAGTTGCTCTCTTCAGTCCAATCGCAGGGGTTCTCGTGGACGAGGCACAGGTTGCCCGGCTGCCGCAATTCCGAATCATCTTTGAAAGCCTCGCAGCCTTGGCAATACCATCCGGCATATTTGCCGCTGTAGATAGCCGGACGCCCGTCGGGCGTGCGGGCCTCCATCAGGCGCGACCAAAGCTCCAGCACGCCGCGCTTGTGCGCCTCGTCCGTAGTGCGGATGAAGCTGTCGAATTCAATTCCCAGCGGTCGCCACTCGTTGCGGAAGAGCGACGCAACCCGGTCGGCGAATTCCTGCGGCGACAGCCCGGCGGCCTTGGCCGACCGCTCCACCTTCTGGCCGTGCTCATCCGTGCCGGTCAGCAGGAAGGCGTCATAGCCCTGCATCTTTTTGAAGCGCCGGATCGTGTCGGCGACAATGGTGCTATAGGCATGACCCAGGTGGGGAGCCGCGTTTACGTAATAGAGTGGAGTGGTCAAGTAAAATTTCGGCATCATATTTTCCAGTTCGATCACTCATTCCGAAGAGATTTCACAGGAGCTTGTGACTAGGGTTCGACTTTGCATTTCCTCCAATAGGCGAGAGTAGCTGCCTCAAAAATTTTTCGCAACGGAACGCCGCTTTCCGCTGCGAGCTGGCGGCAGTCCTCAAATTCAGGGCTGAAGTGCAGTACTTGTCCATTGCGGCGGGAGACCTTGATGCGAATCGAGCCATAAGAAGTGGTGATCGAGACCCACTCCCGTTCGAGCGCAGAGCGAAATATTTCGTAACCCCGAACGCCGAACGTGGTTGTTTCCCGGAAAAAAAGTTCCATCAGGGTTTCCCGCTGCTCGGGGCGACACAGAACCGAGAGCAACACACCAGGACGGTTCTTCTTCATCTGCACGGGGGCGAAGTAAACGTCCAAAGCGCCGGCGGCAAACGCTCTTTCCGAGAAAAAACTGCATAGCTGTGGGTTCATGTCATCCAAGTTGGCTTCCAACATCAGCAGTTGTTCGAACCCGGGTTCGCTCGATTTGATTTCGCCCAGGAAAACGCGAAGGAGATTCGGCAACTCCGCTGGATTCCTGGTTCCCGCCCCGTACCCTATGCTGTGAATCTTCATTTCGGGTAATGGTCCAAAGTTTTTCGCCACGGTGGAGACGATCGCTGCGCCGGTGGGCGTTACTAACTCGGCTTGTATCCCCGAAGAATATACCGGAATCCCTTTGAGCAATTCCGCCGTGGCCGGGGCCGGAATTGGCAACAAGCCATGTTCGGTCGTGACCGTTCCGCTGCCCAAGTTCAAGGGAGAACAACGCAACTCTTCGATGCCCAGCAGTTCCATAGCAGCGCAGCTACCCACAATATCAGCAATGGAATCTATAGCTCCCAGTTCGTGAAAATGGACCTTTTCTAAAGAAGTTCCGTGCAGAGTTGCCTCGGCTTTTCCCAATCGGCGGAAAATTTCCAAGGCTTGTTCTTGCACGCGAGGAGTAAGCGGGGCCGAGACGAGCAATTCCGCGATTTCGTGGTAGTGGCGTGAAGGCTGTTGTGGAGGTGCCTCGACCATGACCCGCGTCGCCACGAACGCGCCTCGCTTGACTTGTTCTCTTTGCAGTCGGAAGTCTGCCAGTCCTAAGCGCTGGATTTGCTCCTCGAGTGCGCCGGACGGTACCCCACACGCAACCCAGGCGCCGAGCAACATATCGCCGCTGATGCCAGAGAAACAATCTAGATACGCGAGTTTCATGCGTCTGGAATCCTGCTGGAAAGTCCCCCAAGAACTTCTGCCGCTTTTCCTCGAATCGCCAAGTCCGCCAGCCCGGAGAGTGGAGTCGGGGCGGGATTGATTTCGATCAACAACCCGCCATTTTGCTTCGCCAGCAATGGCAAAGAGGCAGCGGGTTGTACCAGAGCCGAAGTCCCGATCACCAGGAACAAATCGGCGGAGGCGGAAACGTCCGCAGCCCGTGCCCATTCCTCCTGAGGCAATGATTCCCCGAACCAAACCACTGCCGGGCGCAAGAGAGAAAAGCAGAATGAACAGTGCGGAGGCAAGCGATCCAAGGGGACTGAGTAGTCTTGCCGTTCGGCTCCACAGCCCGTGCAGCGCAACCGCCAGATATCGCCGTGCAACCGGATCAAGTTGCCGGTACCAGCGCGCTCATGCAGTCCATCCACATTTTGCGTCAGCAAGGCGAAACGACCGCCCGGTCTGGCAGAAAACTCCGCCTCCAATTCGACCAGCGCCTGATGAGCCGCATTCGGCTGGGCGCGGTGGATGATTTCCCTCCGCCAAGCATACCATTCCCAAACTAGTTTTGGATCGCGGGCAAAAGCCCCCGGCGTGGCTAAAACCTCGGCTCGATATTGCTTCCATAAGCCGTCGTTCCCTCGAAAAGTCGGAATGCCGCTTTCCTGGGAAATCCCGGAACCCGTTAGAACACAAAGGGCTTTCGCGCGGGAGAGAAATGCTTCGAGATCGGTGGTTTCCATGGTATAACTCTCCCACGAACTTTCCATCATTACTTCTATGTTGCGTGGTTGTCAAACCCTTTCCCTCCGCGATCCTGGAAAGAGTATCGGAGAAAATCATCGTCGCGTGAAGAACTGACCACCGATTGAAATAATACGTGCGCGCCCCCGGAGAATCTGGCCGCAGGCGATTTCTGACGGACTGCTTTTCCTGGCCTGGGGATGCTGTGCTTCGCTTGTTTCCGGAACAAGGCGTATGCTAGGATGGAGCACAGGAAAGAGTTGGGGAGGAAGAAAGAAATCCAATGTCTGGCCATTCAAAATGGGCCACCATTAAACACAAGAAAGCGGCCTCGGACGCCAAACGGGGAAAGATTTTTACTACCCTCATTAAAGAGATCACGGTGGCTGCCCGGATCGGAGGTGGTGACGCGGAGGCCAATCCTCGCCTGCGCGCCGCCGTCGCTACTGCCAAGGCCGAAAACATGCCCCTCGAAAACATCAAGCGAGCGATCCTGCGGGGCACCGGGGAACTCCCCGGGGTTATTTACGAGGAGGCGTCCTATGAAGCCTATGGGCCGCATGGCGTGGCAATAATTGTGGAAGTGGCCACGGATAATCGAAATCGGACCGTGTCAGAGATTCGCCATCTGTTTAGCCGCCATGGCGGCAGCCTGGGAGAAGCGGGATGCGTCTCCTGGATGTTCAGCAAGCACGGATCGATCTCCGTGGCGAAGCAAACCGCGACCGAAGAACAGTTGCTAGATATCGTTCTGGATGCCGGCGCCGAAGACTTGCGCGATGACGGCGAGCAGTGGGAAATTATCACTTCTCCAGATGCATTCGAGGCCGTGCTTCAGGCCTTGAAAGCCGCCCGGATTGAGGTGGCTTCTTCCGAGATCGGTTTGTTGCCTCAGAATTATGTGAAATTGGAGGGCCAACATGCCCAGCAGATGCTGAGGCTTCTGGATGCCCTGGAAGAGCACGAAGACGTACAACACGTCTATTCGAATTTTGATTTCGACGCGAAAGAGCTGGAACAAGTGAGCGGCGGATGAGGCGCATCCTCGGCATTGACTGCGGTTCCGGCGTTACCGGATATGGGTTGATCGATACAGATGGGCGGGCGTGCCAGATCGTTGTCTCGGGCGTGATTTCGACACAAGCGCGTTTTTCCTTTCCGCAGCGACTGCGGCAAATTTCCGATGCCCTTGGCGAGTTGATTAAGACGTACTCTCCGGTCGCCGTAGCCGTGGAGGATATTTTTTATTCCGTCAATGTCAAGAGCGCTTTGAAACTCGGACAGGTTCGGGGAGTAGCGCTCTTGAAAGCGGCGGAGGCGGGCCTGCCTGTGCACGAATATTCTCCCTTGGAGATCAAGTCCAGTGTAGTTGGCTATGGCCGGGCGGAAAAATCCCAGGTGCAGCATATGGTGACAATCCTGTTGAAGTTGGACCAAGTGCCTCCGGAAGACGCTGCGGATGCCCTAGCCGTTGCCATTTGTCACGCGCATCATTCAGGGCGTCTCAGCGGCCTCTCCTCATCTCAGCCAGGCACGCAAAATAAAGTGATCCACGGAGCACGATAACCCATGTGGGACGGAACACGGCAAAGCGGCGTTTGGCGCCGACAGCGCGGGCTGGTCCCCTGGAGCATTCTGGGGTGGATGGGGTGCCTCCTGGTTTTGGGAGCGCAGGCGCAGACACCACCAGAGTCCCTCCCTGACATCACCTTTACGAAGGAGTTTCCAAACAGTCAACCGGCTTATTACGCCATCAGCATCCGCGAAGATAGTACGGCTTCCTACCGTACCGCGCCAGACGATACGAATCCGCTCCAGGTTCAGATCTCCCCGGAATTAACCCAGCAAATTTTTTCGCTGGCGCGCAAGCTGAACCTATTTCGGGATGCCAAGCTGGAGTCGAAGCGCAAAGTGGCCAGCTTGGGCAAGAAAACGCTAGCTTACCAAGATGGGTCAGGGCGTTACGAGACGACGTTCAATCATACGGAAGTATCCGAAGCCATCGATCTGACAACGTTGTTCGAGCGAATCTCGCAGACCCAACAACATTATTTGGCGATTGAGTACTTGCTTCACTTCGACCGTCTCGGGATTGTGAAAGAGTTGCTGCGGCTGGAAGCAAACCTGGATCAGGATCGGTTGCTGAATGCCGAGCAATTGCTCCCATTGCTCAAAAAAATCCGAGACAATCGCTCCCTGGTCCAGGTCGCTCAAGGTCGCGCCGCCCAAATCATTGCCAAAATCCAAGCGGGAAAACCGTAATAGAATGAGAGCCGCGCGCTAGGCGGCCATCAAACTTTCGTCGATACCACCCAGGTTCGTGGTCGCTTCTTACTGCTATTCAGACCTTAATCACCTCGACCAATTCGCGGACGGCAGAGGCGCTCTTTTGCAAGGCAGCCTGCTCTTCGGGGGTGAGCTTGACTTCGATGATCTGCTCAATCCCGCGTGCGCCCAGTTTCGCCGGCACGCCGACGAACAAGCCCTGGATGCCGTACTCCCCTTCCAGGTATGCCGCGCAGGGCAGAATCTTCTTCTTGTCCTTCAAAATGGCCTCCACCATCTCGACCGCTGCTGCCGAGGGAGCATAATAGGCGCTGCCGGTTTTCAGATACTTCACGATCTCGGCGCCGCCGTCCCGCGTGCGTTGCACGATCCGGGCGATGGTTGCCGCATCCATTAATTCCGTCAGGGGGATGCCCGCCACATGCGAGTAGCGCACGAGGGGCACCATGGTGTCGCCGTGCCCGCCAAGCACGAAGGCAGAAACGTTTTCCACGGAAACATTAAGTTCCTGGGCGATGAAGGTGCGGAACCGGGCCGAATCCAGGATTCCGGCCATTCCTATGACGCGGTGCTTGGCGAACCCACTGGCTCGCAAAGCCACCTGACACATGGCATCCAAGGGATTGGTGACCAAAATCAGAATGCAATTGGGAGAATATTGGACAATCTTCTCTGTCGTGGCTTTCACGACCTCGTAATTCTTCATCAGCAGGTCGTCCCGGCTCATTCCGGGTTGCCGGGGAAATCCGGCCGTAACAACCACCACGTCCGAATTTGCCGTGTCCTTGTAGTCATTCGTCCCAATGATGTGCGCATCGGAACCCACGATAGGGCCCGCCTGGAGAATATCCAGTCCCTTCCCCTGCGGTATTCCCTCTAAGATGTCCGTGGTGACTACATCGGCCAGTTCCCGGTCCGCGATGCGAAGAGCGACCGAGGCTCCCACGTTCCCGGCCCCAACTACGGTTACTTTCTTACGCATAATGACCTCCTTAATTTAACTGCAAATGAAAAGTTCAACTGTAGCAAACCGGAAATCAGAAGTCGAGGGATACGGCAGTAAGGCCCCCGCTGTCGCGCAGTTCGAGAAGGAAAAACAATACATTACTACCGGGCCATTTCTTGACAATCGGTCGAATCAGGGGGAGAATGTCTCGCGTCTTGTGTGATTTGGTGGGTTTGGCAATGAAGTGTGGTCCCCCGCGTTTTGGAAATCTAACATCGAAATAAGCTAAAAAGGAGGCATGGTCATGGCGCGACTGTTTGTAAGCGTGACTCTATCAGTGTATCTGTTTTCTTCAGTTTTTGCTTTCCAGGCAAGGGCGCAGGAGACGACCGGAATGGCAACGGCGTCAGGGCCGCGTCTGGTGCAATTCAGCGGGACGCTGAAGGATCAATCCGGGCAGCCGTTGAGCGGCGTGCAGGGGATCACCTTTACTTTGTACCGTGAGCAATCGGGCGGGGCACCGCTGTGGCTGGAGACGCAGAACGTACAACTGGATGAGCAAGGGCGCTACGGCGTATTGCTGGGCGCGGTCACCAGCGATGGTCTGCCGCAGGAACTCTTCAGTTCTGGGGAAGCGCGTTGGCTGGGGGTGCAGGTGAATCTGCCCGGCGAGCCGGAACAGCCCCGCGTCTTGCTGGTGAGCGTGCCTTACGCGCTGAAAGCTGCCGATGCGGAGACGCTGGGCGGTTTGCCCGCTTCGGCCTTTGTGCTGGCCAAGTCGGCGGTGGCCTCTACGAGCTTACTGGCGGACAAGGCGGGTCTGCCAGTGGCGGCCTTCAGTGACGGATTTACCACAGCGGCCGTGTCGGGAACGGGCACAACCAATAAGGTGGTGAAGTGGACCGACGGCGCTGCGGGCACGCTGGGCGACTCGGC
>JACQGE010000049.1 GCA_016199675.1 Acidobacteriota bacterium
GCCGGAAGCGATCCTGTACGACGAGCCGACCACGATGGTGGACCCACTGATGTCCCAACATATCGTGGATCTTATCGAGCGGCTGAAACAGCAGTTGAAGCTGACCTCCGTCGTGGTTACGCACGACACCCGCCTGGCCAGAAAGGTGGCTGACCGCTTGATGTTTTTAGAGGATGGCCACGTGATTTTTTTGGGCGACCCCGAAGAACTTTCCGCTTGTTCGCATCCGCTTGTGCACGAGTTCCTTCTGGAAGACGGAATTCATGCCGGGATCATTCACACTTAGCATCCACTCAGCGCTGTGCACAGCCTGAGAAAAAGGTCCTTTGATCTTTCAACGTCTTTCCAGACGGGGCCTCTCATCACTCTTATCTTCTTCCGAGGATGGTTCCCCCGAGGGAGAAGGGGCCCGTGTGGTTTTCCGAAGGGTGGGGCGATCTTCTCCTTGCTGTTCGGCAGCTTCCACGGCGCCGCGATTTTGTAAAACGCGCAACCGTTCTACCACGCGGTCATATTCGGAAGTGGTCACCATATACTCGCTCCGTGGAGGCAGAATCGTCTGAATTTCGCCTTGAGCGGCGTCAATGCGCTCCGGAGTCAGCGGGTGGGTAGAAAAGGCTTTCGAAAGCGAACCCGGCCGGCTTTTTTCTTTGGCCTGAATCTTCTCGAAGAAATCAATGAATGATTGAGGATCGTAGCCGGTCTTATAGAGATATTGCAACCCCAGAAAATCGGCTTCGCGCTCCGCCCCGCGGGAAAACTGGAGAAACTTCATGGGGATCAAAACACTGGCTGCGGAGCGGACTCCATATCCAATCGGGCCCCCCAGGAAAATCAAGGGAATGGTTAGCCAATTGGCCAACTCCGCCTTGCTGGCATTGCGGGTTCCGTGTCTGGCGGCAACGTGGGCGATCTCGTGGGCCATCACACCGGCCAGTTCCGCCTCGTTTTCCGTTGCCAAAATCAGGCCGGTATTGACAAAGAAAAAGCCCCCGGGCAAAGCAAAGGCATTGACATCGTCCGAATCGATAACCTTGATCGTGAAAGGCACCTTGGCATCGGAGTTGCGAACCAAATTCTGGCCTACTCGGTTCACGTATTCCGCCACGACGGGGTCCATGACGAGCCGCGATTGCTGCTCCACCTGCTGGGCGAGCGACTTGCCTAAGGCGATTTCCTTCTCCAGGGAATAAAAATTCATCCCATCGCCAACATCACGGTCGCCAATGGCCTCTACGTCAGACCGGCTATCTTTTGATGAGTTCTTTTTGTCTTGTCCGACTACTGTTCCTGAGCTAAACCCGAAAACAAACAGCAAAAGCAGTAATTCGATTGCCCTTAAGGATTTCATTTTCACACCGCCCCCTTGCTCTGGTCGCCCTGAGCCGTGTCTAATGCTCATTATACGCCGAAAATTCATGCTTTGTCTTTTCTTATGATGCATCCGAAGGCAAAAAAGTTGTGGGATCCCCCGGACCGGATTTGGGACGCGCGAAATTGTCCTGCCAGAAAGGGTCGGCCAGGGCATAACCCCAAGAGGGGGTTGTTGACGAACGAAGGTTAAATCCTTACAATAACCGATTGGAAACACATTTGATTCGGAGTAGGAATGCCTAATCATATTTCGGCCTTCAAACAGATGCGGCGGACGCGGCGGCACACCGAAATCAATCGGCGCAGTAAAGGCGTGCTACGAGCCAGCCTTCGGCGCATCCGGGAGCTCTTGGTGCAGGGCAATGGGGAACAAGCCCGGCAATTAATGGGTAAGGCCCACTCCCGCATTGATAAATCTGTCCAAAAAGGAATCCTCCACAAGAACGCTGCGAGTCGTTTGAAATCCAGACTCATGGCACGACTCCATGCGCTGAACCAGCCCAAGACGGCCTAAGCCATCTTGCTTTTCAGGGCAAGATTCCATAAGATAATAGTTTTTGAGATTGTGGTGTTATTTGTAGGGGACATGAGGGAGCCGGGGTCTGGGTGACGACTTTCCGGCGGACGTGCTTGCCCAAACAGCAACCGCTGAACCCATCCATCAGGGAATGCAAAGTGTTTGTAGATTTTTTGGCCTGAGCGGACGATGGATCGCGACAGACTTAAAATTTTCTGCGGAACCGCTAACGCCGCTTTGGCGGACGAGATTTGCGCGTGCCTGGGAGTGCCACTGGCCCAAAGCCTGGTCTCTCGATTCAGCGATGGGGAAGTGCGGGCACAAATCTTGGAAAACGTGCGGGGGGCGGATGTCTTTGTGGTGCAGCCCACCTGCCAGCCCGTGGACACGAACCTGATGGAACTGCTGTTGATGATGGATGCACTGAAACGGGCCTCCGCGCGCCGCATCACGCCGGTGGTTCCCTATTATGGCTATTCCCGGCAAGACCGGAAAGACCGGCCTCGCGTCCCCATTTCCGCCAAGCTTGTGGCGGACCTGTTGATGGCGGCGGGCGCCAATCGAGCGCTCACGATGGACTTGCACGCTCCGCAAATCCAGGGTTTTTTCGCGGTTCCGGTGGATCACCTGCTGGCCGCTCCGGTATTGGTGGAGTATTTCCAGCAATTGAACTTGCCGAATCTGACCGTAGTTGCTCCAGACGCTGGCGGCGTGGAGCGAGCACGGTTTTTCGCCAAGAAGATGGACTGCGCGCTGGCGATTGTGGACAAAAGGCGAGTGGACGTGAATGTCAGCGAGGTGATGCACGTCATCGGCGACGTCGAAGGCCGCACCGCGGTGGTGGTGGATGACATTATAGACACGGCAGGGACCTTGGTGAAAACTACCGAAGCGCTGATCAGCCAGGGAGCGAGCGCGGTGTATGCCTGCTGTACTCACCCGGTGCTTTCCGGCCAAGCGGTGCAGCGGATTTGCCAGTCGAAACTGACGCAAGTGGTTGTGACCAATAGCATACCGCTGTCGGAGGAAGCCCGGAAATGCGGGCGCATTGTGGTTTTGAGCATTGGCCCGCTGCTGGCCCGTGCCATCCAATCCATTCACGAGGAGACATCCGTCAGCACGCTCTTCATTTAGAACAGTCAATCTTTTATAAAGCGAGATCTTATGGAAACACTGGTGTTAGAAGCGGAAATCCGCAAGGATAAAGGAAAAGGGCCCGCTCATCGCGTTCGCCGCGAAGGCAAGATTCCCGCCGTGCTATACGGAGCGGACAAGGGATCCGTTCCTCTGATTCTTTCCCCACGGCAATTGGGCAACCTTCTTCGCCAAGGAGGGACCCATGCTATTTTGCAACTCCAGCTCCACGGGGAGGAACTGACGCCTGTCATGGTAGTGGATTTCCAGCGGGATCCGGTTAAAGGAACTTTGCTCCACGTGGACCTCCAGCGCATCGCATTGGACCGCAAGATGCATGTTTCGGTCCCGGTTGTCGTAACCGGCGAGCCCCGAGGAGTCAAGGAACAAAACGGCGTCCTGGAAGTTATCACGCGGGAACTGGAAGTGGAATGTCTGCCCCTAAACATTCCGACCCATCTCACAGTGGACGTGGCGGCGTTGGGAGTGGGGGACCATCTTCGCGTGGCTGATTTGCAGCAACTCCTGGGAGAAAAAATCCATATCTTGCGGGAGCCGAACGCGGTCATTTGCCATGTCATCATGCCCAAGATCGTTGAAGAGAAACCGGCAGAAGTGGAGGCCGTAGCCGCAGCCCCGGCGGAACCGGAAGTCATCAAGAAGGGCAAGGTCGCCGAGGAAGAAGAGAGTACCGAATCCAGTTGATCCTGGGCCAGGAAAGAGAACTCGCCGGGGGGTGAAGCGCGTGAAGCTCGTTGTGGGACTCGGCAACCCTGGACCGGAATATGAGTTTTCTCCGCACAACATGGGCTTTGGAGTTGTGGAGCGGCTGGCAGAACGGAATGGAGTGCGGCTCAGCCAAAAGCGGGCGCATTCCCGCTGTGGGCGGTTTCTCCAGGGCGAAGAAGAAATTTGGCTGATTCAGCCGCAAACCTTTATGAACCGCAGCGGCCTCGCCGTGAAAGAATGGTTGACAAGGGAAGGTTGCGAGCCTCAGGATTTGATTATTATCGCCGACGATCTGGATTTGCCGTGGGGGAGCCTGCGAATCCGGCAGAAGGGCGGAAGCGCCGGGCATCATGGTCTGGAATCCATTGTGGGGGCCATGGGAACTCAGCAATTTACCCGCGTGCGAATCGGTGTTTCCCCCGATCGGGAATTGCAAGACCCGGTGGATTATTTGTTGGCGCCCCTGGGGCGGTCTCGGCGATCGGAAGCGAAAGCGATATGGGAGCAAGCGGCGGAGGCCGTAGAAATGATCCTCACGGCAGGCACCGAGAAAGCGATGACCGTTTTTAACCGCCGGAAAGGGGCCACAACCGGAACTGCGCGGCAACCTGCGAACGAAAAAAGACAGGAAACAACGAACTAATGAGAACTTACGAAATCATGTTCATCCTTAAGCCGGACTTGCCGGAGGAAGAAGTGGATCGCTTCATCTCTTCCATGGAAACTTTGGTGACCTCCACAGGCGGGACCATCCGCAAGGTGGAAAAGATGGGGCGGCGTCACATGGGTTACTCGATCCGCCGATATAGAGAAGGGCAGTACGCCTTGTTTGTGACGGACTGCGAATTCTCGACCATTCAAGAATTCGAGCGACGATTGAAAGTCGCTGATTCTGTCATCAAATTCCTCACCGTTCGCACGGATGAGGAAATCAAGAAGGCGGAGAAGATGCAGAAGATCCGAGCCAAGCGAACCGCCCGCCGAAAATCGGCGGCGCCGAGCGCCGAAGCCGCGACATCTTAAGAAAGCAACCGGAGGGCAGGAAAGGAAATTTTTATGGGAACGCAATCCAGACCGAGCGGCACGGGTCGCCGGGAAACCGGAGGACCGGGAGGGCCAAGGCGGCAAAGCCGCCGGCGAAAAGTGTGCCGGTTCTGCATTGAGAAAATGGACTATATTGACTTCAAGGATTTGAAAGTGCTGTCGCACTTTGTGCCGGAACGGGGTAAGATTACGCCCTCGCGGATTTCCGGCGTGTGCGGGCCTCACCAGAAGCAATTGAAACGCGCCATCCAACGAGCCCGCAATATCGCTTTGCTTCCGTTCACGGCGGACCTGTAGCCATTCCTGTACGGGACGGCTCGCGCGAATTTTACAATTAGGGATCGAATCATGGAACTCATTCTTCGAGAAGACATTCCCCACTTGGGACGTCGTGGCGATGTTGTCCGGGTCAGCGACGGCTATGGCAGGAACTATTTGCTGCCCCGCAAGCTGGCGGTGGCGGTGACGGAGGGGAATCGCAAGGTAGTCGAACAGGAAAAATCGGCGGCGCTGCGCCGCGAGGTCCACGAGAAATCGGAAGCAGAACAACTGGCCGGAATGCTGAACAACGCTACGGTCTCTGTAACCCGCAAAGCGGGAGAGACAGGCGCCCTTTTTGGTTCCGTCACCTCGATGGATATTGCCGAGGGGTTGGCCAAACTCGGATTTCAACTGGATCGTCGCAAAATTCTGCTGGAGAATCCCCTCAAACAATTGGGGGAATATCAAATTCCCGTCCGCTTGCACCGCGACGTGACGGCTTCGGTGACGATCCAGATCGTTCCCGAAACATCGGACTGAGTTCTCTCTTCTTGACTACTGCTCTGATCCTCCTATAATGTTTTCGTCCTTATATCCAGATCGGCTCGAGTCCTCTTCATGGCCGTCGGCGAATCGATTTTAACCAAGGGCCTTCCCAGCAATGTGGAGGCGGAGCGCTCGGTACTGGGCGCCATCCTGCTCGATAACTCCGCTTACAACCAGGCGGCGGCCATTCTTAGCCCTGAAGATTTTTCTCTCGATAGCCACCGGCGGCTTTTTCTGCGCATCATGGAACTGGCGGACCGCTCCCAGCCCGCTGATCTAGTCACCCTCTGTGAAGAACTGATTCGACATAACGAACTGGAGGCCATCGGGGGAGCCAGCTATATCTCCTCCCTTACCGATGGCTTGCCCCGCCTGAGCAATATCGAGCACTACGCTAAGATCGTTAAAGACAAGGCACTGTTGCGGCGACTGATCCAGGTTTCCAACACCGTTGCTACCCGCTGTCTGGAAGGGGCAGAAGAAGCGGAAGATATTTTGGACGCCGCCGAAAGCCTGATCCTCTCCGTGGGGGAGCAGAGAGTTCGCGCCGGATTTCTCCACTTCCGCGAAATCTTCCGCAGCAGTTTCCAGAGCATTGATGCCCTGCATGATCGCGGCAAGCGCGTAACAGGTTTAGAGACTGGTTTCCGCAAATTAGATGAGATGACGCGGGGCTTGCAGCCTTCCGACCTCATTATCATCGCAGCTCGTCCTTCGATGGGTAAGACCAGTTTTGCGCTCAATATCGCGCAATATGCCGCGATTCAGCAGAAACAATCCGTTGGAATCTTCAGCCTGGAAATGTCGCGGGAGGCCTTGGTTTTGCGGCTGCTTTGCTCCGAGGCTCGAGTGGATGCCCACAAACTGCAATCCGGTTTCGCCAGCCGGGAAGAGTGGACGCGGATGGGGGGAGCCTTGGGCCGGTTGGCCGAAGCTCCCATTTTTATTGACGACACGCCGGGGCTTTCGGTCACCGAAGTGCGGGCTAAAGCACGTCGCCTGCAAGCGGAGCACGGGTTGGGTCTGCTGATCGTGGACTATATGCAATTGATGAGCGGGCGAGGCAAAGTGGAAAACCGCACCCAGGAAATTTCCGCCATCTCGCGTGGCCTCAAAGGGCTGGCCAAAGAATTGAACGTACCGCTGGTTGCTGTTTCCCAATTGAACCGCGCTCCGGAAGAGCGAGGAGGGCGCCCGCGGCTTTCCGACCTTCGCGAGAGCGGGCAGATCGAGCAGGATGCCGACTTGGTGGCGTTCATTTACCGGGAAGAACTGATCAAGCCGACCGAGGCCAATCGCGGGCGTGCCGAAATCATCATCGAGAAACAGCGCAATGGCCCCACCGGAACTTTAGAGCTGGCCTTTCTGTCTAAGTTCACTTGTTTTGAAAATCTGGCGGAAGATTTCGGGGCGGACGATTTTCGGGAATGAACCGATCCGCGGCGTGGCGGAGAGCGCAATCCGGCATCAAATCCTTCATCATCGTCAGGAATTCTAAGCATGTCCAGTCGCCCCACTTGGGTTGAAATTTCCCTTCCCCAACTGGCAGAAAATTACCGGATCATCCGAGAGCACGTTGGACCGGAGCGAGCCATCATGGCCATTGTTAAGGCGGATGCTTACGGCCACGGTCTGACGGAAATCGCCCAGACATTGGCTAACCTGCGAGTGGATTGGTTCGGGGTTACCTCGGCGGATGAGGGAATTGAACTTCGGCAACTCGGTATTCGGCAGCCAATTCTGCTCCTGACGGGTTTCTGGGAAGGGGAACAGCAGGCACTGACCGATTTTGATCTTGTTCCCGCTGTGTACTCGGAAGACCAATTGTCGGCCCTGGAATCCTGGGGCTCTCAGACGGGCAAGCGTATCCGCTTTCATCTAAAAGTCAATACTGGCATGGGAAGGCTGGGGATTCACTGGCAAGAGGTCGAGATATTCGTGAAAGCCTATTCGCGGATGACTCACGTGGAAATCGAAGGCTTGTTCGCGCAGTTCTCAGCAGCGGAGGATTTCACCACGCGGCAAACGGAGGAACAAGCGGAGCGGTTCCAAAGCGCCCAACATGCCTTGGCCCGCGCCGGGATTTCCCCTCGGTATTGCCATCAGGCTAATAGCGCGGCTGTGGTGAATCGGCCAGAGACCTGGGGAAACATGGTCCGCCCGGGACTATTGCTGTATGGCTATCAACTGCCTCCCCGGCTTCCCGTAGGAGATCAAGGCGCTGCGTGTCATCCTCTGCCCGTTCGGGAAATCCTGAGTTTCAGGAGCAAAATCATCGCGGTCAAGGAAGTGCCGGCGGGGATTCCTCTGGGCTATGGCGGGCGTTACGTTACTACGCGCCCCTCCCGCATCGCCACCATTCCGGCGGGATATGCGGATGGATTGGATCGGAGGCTTTCCCGGCGCGGGCATGTCATCGTCTGCGGAAAATACGCTCCGATTGTCGGAAATATCAGCATGGACTTGACCCTGGTGGATATAACTGAACTTCCCCATATTGCAGTAGGAGAAGAGGTCACTTTGATCGGGCGCAAAGGGGCCTGCTCCGTGACGGCTCTGGATCTGGCCGAAATGGTTGGCACCATCCCCTACGAGATTCTTTGCGGCATCGGCAAACGGGTCCCTCGTCGCTACCTGAAGTAAATAGAACCTGACGGCTCCCCATTCCTTCTAACCTAATTTACCGGGAATCCTGTATTCCCTCTTTCTAGAACTGTGTTACACTCTGGCTGGTGAAAATCACACCTAGGTCGTCATGAACGGGGAAGGAACAGTGTGGTGGTATGTCCGGCTCATGGAGTCGGTTCCGTGTGCATCCAAAGAGAAATTGTTTCCCCCAGGAAGCCAATCTTTATTTTTCATTGAATTTATGTCGGGCTTCTTGAGGGTGCCTTTTCCGACAGTACGAAAGGGGGTAATGCTCCGTGTTGGATTGGCTTATTGTACGTGGTGTATTTCTGATCGTTTTGTTTTTTGTTTCCTATTATTTACGACCTTTTGCTCTAGAAGAATGGGAAGCGGGGCTGGCCGGCGTGGTGATCGGGATTGCAATCCTGATCTTCGAGATACGGTTGAGTCGGGCGAGCCTGAAACGGTTGATCGGAGCTGCAATTGGCTCGATTTTAGGAATAATTGGCGCTTACTTGATGAGCCTGGTTCTCAATCAGTCCATCATTCCCAGCAACACCCTTTCTTTCTTGCAAATTCTGGTGTTGCTGTGGATGACTTACATAGGTCTTGTGGTCGGAGCCACCAAAGGGGACATGCTCAATCTAGCGGCACTGGGCGGCCTCTTCGGTGGAGAAAAAACCAGCAAGCGCTCGCAAAAAATTCTGGATACCAGCGTCATTATTGACGGCCGTATCGCAGATATTTGCACTACCGGATTTATTGATGGAACCCTAGTCATCCCGCAGTTTGTGCTGCGAGAGTTGCAACAGGTGGCCGATTCCCCCGATCCGCTCAAGCGCAACCGGGGTCGCCGCGGCTTGGACATCCTCCAAAAAATTCAAAAGATGGCCTCTGTCACTGTCCAAATTGTGGACGACGACTTCTCCCATATCCGCGAAGTGGACATAAAATTGATCGAGTTGGCCAAGGCCTATGAGGCGAAGATCGTCACCAATGATTTCAACCTCAATAAGGTGGCACAACTGCAGGGCGTAGAGGTTTTGAATATCAACGAACTGGCTAACTCGCTGAAACCGATCGTGCTGCCTGGGGAAATCATGCGCGTCTTCATCCTCAAGGAAGGCAAAGAGTACAACCAGGGCGTGGCCTATCTGGACGACGGCACGATGGTGGTAGTGGATAATGCCAAGAAAATGATCTCCAAAACGATTGACATCTCCGTGACGAGCGTCTTGCAGACCACTGCCGGGAAGATGATCTTTGGCAAATACGACGAACGCTTCCAACAGCAGAAGGAGCGTACTGAGCAGCAGGTCGTGAATCAGTAAAGCAGGAAGCGATCAGCTAACATTGGAGTTTGAAGGAAGTGGTGTGAGCCGAGAGATCGTGAATTTTTCCAGTGCCCTGCTAGAATGAAATCTTTGGAGTTCTTCTGGCGAATTTTTGCTGGAGTGGCGGAACTGGCAGACGCACCAGACTCAAAATCTGGCGCCC
>JACQGE010000057.1 GCA_016199675.1 Acidobacteriota bacterium
GCTATGAGTACCCCTGTTAATAATATACAAGTCCTTGCAAATCAGGAATATAAATATGGCTTTTATACTGACATTGAACAGGAAACGGTTCCGGCGGGATTAAATGAGGACGTAATCCGGCTCATTTCAGCCAAGAAGAACGAACCGGAGTGGCTAACGGAGTGGCGGTTGAATGCTTATCGTTACTGGCTGAAGATGGTGGTACCAACTTGGGCTAATATAGAATACCCGCCAATCAACTTTCAAAACATGGTGTACTATGCCGCTCCCAAAAGAGGAGCCCGCCCAAAAAGCCTGGATGAAGTAGATCCCAAACTGCTGGAGACTTACGAGAAGCTGGGCATTCCCCTGAGAGAACAGGCATTGCTCGCCGGAGTTGCCGTGGATGCTGTTTTTGACAGCATTTCGGTGGCTACCACTTTCAAGGAAAAACTCGGCAAGATGGGCATCATTTTCTGCTCTTTCTCCGAGGCCGTAGAAGAGCATCCCGAACTGGTGAAGAAATATCTCGGCTCGGTAGTGCCTCCGACTGACAATTTCTATGCGGCGTTGAACTCGGCGGTTTTCAGCGATGGTTCTTTCTGTTACGTCCCCAAGGGGGTGCGGTGTCCGATGGAGCTTTCCACCTATTTCCGCATCAATGCTAAAGCCACCGGCCAATTTGAGCGGACGCTGATTATTGCGGACGCCGGCAGTTACGTCAGTTACCTGGAAGGTTGTACGGCGCCGATGCGGGATGAAAATCAGTTGCACGCGGCGGTTGTAGAGTTAATCGCGCACGACGATGCACAGATCAAGTACTCGACCATCCAGAATTGGTACCCTGGAGACAAAGAAGGCAAGGGCGGTATCTACAACTTTGTCACGAAGCGCGGCAAGTGCCTGGGCGTAAACTCCAAAATTTCCTGGACGCAGGTTGAGACCGGTTCAGCCATTACCTGGAAATATCCGGGCTGCATCCTCCAGGGCGACAATTCCATTGGTGAGTTTTACTCTGTAGCGCTCACCAACAATCGCCAGCAGGCCGATACCGGCACCAAGATGATTCATATCGGCAAGAATACCCGCAGCACGATTGTGTCCAAGGGCATCTCCGCGGGCCACGGCAAGAACAGCTACCGCGGCATGGTGAAGATTCTGCCGAACGCCGTGGGCGCGCGTAATTACTCGCAATGCGATTCTCTGTTAATCGGCGACCAGTGCAGCGCGCATACCTTCCCGTATCTGGAGATCAAGAATTCCACAGCTCAGATTGAACACGAAGCCACTACCTCCAAGATCGGCGAAGATCAGATTTTTTACTGCCAGCAGCGAGGGCTTTCCTCAGAGGATGCAGTCTCGATGATCGTAAATGGTTTCTGCAAGCAAGTATTTAAAGAATTGCCAATGGAGTTTGCGGTTGAGGCGCAAAAGCTGCTGGGAGTTAGCTTGGAGGGCAGCGTTGGCTAAATCAGGGAAACGAATTTCAATTCAAAACAACGGGAAAAACAAGATGCTGAGTGTTAAAAATTTGCATGCAAGTATCGGTGGGCGGGAAATCCTGCAAGGGGTGGAGTTAGAAGTCCATGCCGGCGAGGTGCATGCCATTATGGGGCCGAACGGTTCCGGCAAAAGCACTTTGGCGCAAGTGCTGGCTGGGCGGGACATTTACGCAGTGACGGGCGAAGTCTTATATGACGGCAAAGACCTGCTGGCGATGAAGCCGGAAGAACGCGCCCGCGAGGGAATTTTCCTGGCTTTTCAGTATCCAGTAGAGATTCTGGGCGTCAGCAATATGTACTTTCTGCGGTCGGCCCTCAATGCCATTCGCAAGCATCGTGGCCTGGAGGAACTGGACGCCGTGGATTTCCTGGGGCTGGTGGACAGCAAGATGAAGCTGTTGGGGATGGATCAGAACTTCCGCGAGCGGCCGGTCAATGCGGGCTTCTCCGGCGGGGAAAAAAAGCGGAATGAAATCTTTCAAATGCTGATGCTGGAGCCGAGGCTGGCGATTCTGGATGAGACGGACTCGGGCCTGGATATTGACGCCATGAAAGTGGTGGCCGACGGCGTCAACTCTCTACGAAGCCCGGGCCGAGCCATCGTAGTTGTCACTCACTATCAACGGCTGCTCAACTACATTGTCCCGGACTTTGTCCATGTGCAAGTGAATGGCCGGATTGTGAAATCCGGCGGCAAGGAACTTGCCCTGGAGTTGGAGGAAAAGGGTTATGTAGGGGTGGAAGAGGGATTCGCTGAGGAAGCACAGTCCACGAAAGGGAGCGCTGTAGAATGCCGGATGTAATTACTCCCCAAGAGGTGTATCTGGCGAGCTTCCAAGCCTTGAAAAAGCGCTTGGCGGCGAAGGAACCTGGTTGGCTCCAACGTCTACGCCAGGAGGCCATCCAGGCGTTTACGGAGTTGGGTTTTCCCACGACTCGTCACGAAGAATGGAAATACACCTCCGTCACGCCGATTGCGCAAACCCCGTTCCAGACTCCCTGGGAGCAGAAAGATTTATCCTGGAAGCCGGAGACCGCCGCATTAGAGCCCTGGCGGTCCCTCTCCGACGTCTGCCTGGTTTTCGTGAATGGCTCTTTTTGCGAATCGCTTTCTTCGTTTCAGGGGTTGCCCTCCGGGGTAAAAGCGGGCAATTTGGCTTCCTTGTTGCCGGGATCGCCGGATGGATTCATGGAGCATCTAGCTCGATATGCCGACCACCGCAACCATCCCTTTATCGCTCTAAACACGGCTCTCTGGCAGGACGGAGCCTATTTGTGGCTTCCTAAGGGAACAGTACTTGAACGTCCTGTGCATCTGCTTTTCATCTCCACCGCCAAGGACGCTCCGCTGGTCTCGCACCCTCGCAGTCTGGTGCTGGCTGAGCGGGAGTCGCAGGCCACGATTATAGAAAGCTATCTTGGCGTTGGAGAGGGAGTTTGTTTTTCCAATGCTGTGACCGAGATTGTGGCCGGCGAGAATACCGTTCTGGATCATTACCAACTGCAACTGGAGAATGAACGTTCTGCTCACATCGCCACGCTTCAGGTTTACCAGGATCGCAACGCGCATTTTACCAGTGGCTCCGTATCCCTCGGCGGAGCATTGGTTCGCAACGAGGTCAATGCGGTGCTCGATGCGGAAGGTTCCGAATGTGTGCTGAATGGCCTTTATTTGGCTCAGGGCCGCCAGCACATGGACAACCGCACCTCGATGGATCACGCCAGGCCGCACTGTAGCAGCCGTCAGCATTATAACGGGATTCTGGATGGACACGCCGCAGGGGTATTCAACGGCCGGATCATCGTCCGCCCAGACGCGCAGAAAACAGATGCCATTCAGAAGAACCGCAACCTCCTGCTGTCGGAAGAGGCCACAGTGAACACCAAGCCGCAATTGGAAATTTTTGCCAACGATGTTCGCTGCACTCATGGAGCCACGGTCGGCCAGATTGATCCCGAAGCGCTCTTTTATCTGCGTTCGCGCGGCATTGCCCAGCAGGACGCCCGGAACCTGCTCATTTACGCTTTCGCCGGAGACATCCTGGACCGGATTCGGCCAGCGGAAGTCCGAACGCGGGTCGAAAATGCGTTGAACGCCCGCTTGGCCTCGGCTCCCACGTAGAGGCAGAAAGGAGGTCCTATGATTCCAAGTGGAACCACTTCACAGGTTCGCATGCCTGCGTCGGAGCCATTGTCCGCTTTCAACGTCTGGCGCGTTCGGGAGGATTTCCCGATTCTAAAAACGCAGGTCTATGGCAAGCCGCTAGTTTATCTGGACAATGCGGCCACCAGCCAGAAGCCCCAAGGGGTGTTGGATGCCTTGAACCGTTTTTATGCCCAGGAATGCGCCAACGTGCATCGCGGCCTGCACTGGCTAAGCGAGCTGGCTACGCAGGACTACGAAGACGCCAGGGTGAAAGTTCAGCGCTTCCTGGGAGCGGCGGAGGCGCGGGAGATCATCTTTGTGCGCGGCGCTACAGAGGCCATTAATCTTGTGGCACACAGCTACGGCCGCAAGTATGTTCAGGCTGGGGATGAAATTCTTATCACCGCGATGGAACATCATTCGAACATCGTTCCCTGGCAGATTCTGTGTCAGGAACAGGGAGCACGTCTGCGGGTGGCGCCGATCAATGATGCCGGGGAGCTGATCCTGGAAGAATTCCAGAAGTTGCTGAATTCGCGTACTCGGTTAGTGGCGGTGGGCCATGTCTCGAACGCTTTGGGAACCGTCAACCCGGTTCGCCAGATCATTCAGATGGCTCACAATCATAATATCCCTGTACTGGTGGATGGCGCGCAGGCGGTTCCACATCTCAAGGTGAACGTGCAGGAACTGGACTGTGATTTCTATGCCTTCTCCGGCCACAAGTTTTATGGGCCGACCGGCGTAGGAGTTCTCTATGGCAAAGTGCGATGGTTGGAGGAGATGCCTCCTTATCAGGGCGGCGGCGACATGATTAGCGCCGTAACCTTTGAGAAAACGACGTATAACAGTCTGCCTTATAAATTTGAGGCGGGTACGCCACACATCGCCGGCGGAATTGGATTAGGGGCTGCTGTGGACTATGTCAGCGAGGTCGGTCTGAACCAGATTGCGGCTTATGAACATGAGTTGCTGGCTTATGCAGCACGGCAGGTTTCTCGCATCCCTGGATTGCGGATCATTGGGACTGCCAGAGAAAAAGCCGGCGTGATCTCCTTTGTCTTGGAAGGCTTGCACCCGCACGACATCGGCACGATTCTGGACCGTGAAGGGATTGCAGTCCGCGCCGGGCACCATTGTGCTATGCCGGTGATGGAGCGCTTCGGAGTGCCCGCGACGACGCGCGCTTCCTTTGCCTGTTACAACACCCAGGAGGAAGTAGACGCCTTGGTTGCCGGAATTCAGAAAGTACAGGAGGTCCTCGCCTGATGCCGGAGTTGCGGGAACTTTATCAAGAACTGATCTTGGATCATGGCAAACGCCCGCGCAATTTTGGGAAGTTGGAAGGAGCCAACTGCCAAGCCAATGGTTATAATCCCCTGTGCGGCGACAAGATTACGGTTTATGTGAACGTGGATGACAACATCATCCAGGACCTGCGCTTTGAAGGCGTGGGCTGCGCTATTTCGACGGCTTCCGCTTCTTTGATGACCGAAAAGTGCAAAGGGAAATCCCTGCAGGAGGCAGAAACGTTGTTCCATCTGTTCCATGAACTGCTCACCGGAGAAGTAGGAGAAGAATCTGCCGCCGAATTAGGGAAGCTCAGCGTGTTTTCTGGAGTGAAAGAATTCCCGGTTCGGGTCAAATGCGCCACCCTGCCGTGGCACACCTTCCGCTCTGCCCTCCAAGGGATCGGAGAAGTGGTTATTAAGGAGTGAGGAACCAATGGCTGAGGAAATGGCGGAAAAAATCGAAGACACCCGTGCGCTCGAAGCTCAGGTGATTCAAGCGTTGCAGACAGTTTATGACCCGGAGATTCCGATCAATATTTGCGAACTGGGTCTGATTTACGGATTGGAAGTGGAACCGACGGGGCAGGTAAACATCAAAATGACCCTCACGGCGCCCGCCTGCCCGGAAGCCGGTTTTATTCCGGGTCGCGTCGAGTGTGCCGTGAAGACGGTGCCCGGCGTTACAGGGGCTAGCGTGGAGTTGGTCTGGGACCCGCCTTGGAATCCGAACCGAATGTCAGACGCGGCCAAACTGCAACTGGGCATCTTTTAAGGATTAGGAATAGAGATGCCATCTGAGCCGCGACCGTATGAAGGGATCATTCAGCTTCGTGAGGCGAGTAAGGGAAAGTTTCAGGGAAGGGATGCGGTTCGATTCTCCGATTGGAGGAGGATAGTGCCATGAAATTTACCGCGCAGGAAGAATACGGACTTCGCTGCCTGCTGCAAATTGGCCACCAAGGAGGCAGCCTTACCATTCCGGAGATTGGCACTCGTGAGGGTCTTTCGATTCCTTACGTTGCTAAGTTGGTGCGCCTGCTCCGGCAAGGAGGCTTTGTCAAGAGCACTCGCGGCCAAAGCGGGGGCTATGCGCTGTCGCGGCCGCCGGAGCAAATTGTGGTTGGGGAAGTGTTGGCGGTCTTGGGAGGACGCTTGTTTGATTTGGAGTATTGCGAGCGTCATCCCGGTAGCGTTCCCACCTGTACCCACACGGTGGATTGCTCCCTCCGGTCGCTGTGGCGCGCTGTTCAGCTTGGCGTGGACCAGGTCCTGAGCCGGACTACGCTGCGCGACCTTCTCGGCAGCGAAAAAGAAACTACTTCTTCCGTGGCGGGGCTGGTACAACTGGGCGAGTCTCCGGCGGTTCGACCTGCTTACGGCCTTTCCACTACGAGTATGGGAGATTGAAATGGTCACACAGGAACAGGTTCTGGCAGCATTGCGGCAGGTGATGGACCCGGATTTGCACCGGGATATTGTAACCCTGGGCTTTGTGAAGGACCTGAAGATTCAGCAGGGCGAAGTTTCCCTGGCCATAGTTCTGACGACGCCGGCTTGCCCGGTCAAGGATCGCCTGAAAGAACAGGCGGAGCAAGTCGTGAGCGCCCTCCCCGGTGTGGAGCGCGTCCAAGTGGAGATGAAATCCGATGTGCGTCCAACCTCGCCGCCTCAAGGGTTGAATCTGATTCCGGGTGTCCGAAATATCGTTCCGGTGGGATCTGGTAAAGGCGGAGTTGGAAAGTCCACGGTCTCGGCCAACCTTGCCGTAGCCTTGGCGCAAACAGGCGCCCGTGTGGGCCTGATGGACGCGGATGTTTATGGGCCAAGCATCCCTATCATCCTGGGAATCAAAGACTCGCCCCAGCCGGGCGGGCGCGGCATTTTTCCGGTGGAAGCCTATGGCGTGAAGGTTATCTCCTCCGGTTTCTTCATGAAGCCCGGCCAAGCCGTGATCTGGCGCGGCCCCATGCTGGCTAAGTTGATTGACCAGTTCTTGAGCCAAGTGGAATGGGGGGAACTGGACTATATGATCGTGGATTTGCCGCCGGGTACTGGCGACGTTCAGTTGACCTTGTGCCAACGGATTCCGCTCACCGGGGCTGTCATCGTCTCTACTCCCCAGGATGTGGCTTTACAGGTGGCGGAGAAGGCTCTGGATATGTTTCGGCAATTGCGCTGCCCTACACTGGGACTGATCGAAAACATGAGTTATTACATCTGCCCCCATTGCGGCCAGCGCGAGAATATCTTTGATACCGGCGGGGCCGAGCGCGCCGCAGCTCGATGGAATGCTCCCTTGTTGGGGAAGATTCCCTTGGCCACTGGCATTCGAGAAGCCTCCGATGGCGGACGTCCGGTTTTGCTGGACGGGCCGGATTCGCCCGGTGCTGCGGCTTTCCTCGAAATTGCTAAGAACCTGGCGGCGCAGATCAGCATTCAGAATATGAAGGAAGTCGCCGAACCCGCCGTTCGCATTACCTTTTGATGGCCTCTAGTCGGCTGTCGTTCCGAGCGGGGAATCTGCGATCCGCCGCAGAAGGTGTATCCTTTTTTAAGAGCCTGGAAGGGCGGCAGACTCTAGGGCGGTTTCACGGTTGATGTATAGGATTTGGCGTCAGGGCATGGCTTTAGCCATGCCAACTCAGGCCGCAACCTCAAGGGCTTAAGCCCCTGAGGTTCGATGCGAATCGGCACGCCTGAAGGCGTGCCCTGACGAATCACTCTACACCTACTGTGAAAATGCCCTAGCCCACGGCGTGAGCCGTGGGAGGGGAAGGCCAAAAATAGGAGCCAGCCCCGGAGGGGCGGCAGAAACCGCCTTCGGCTCTATAGCCGTCGCGAATGGTGGTATAGGCTGATACGCGCTGATTTTCAATCCATGCCTTGGCCCACTCAACCTACCCCCATGGAAATCGGTCGCGCCGGAGAATCTGACATTCAGATTCGCTGGAGCGACGGGAAAATCGTCATTTATCCGGCCCGCTTTTTGCGCCTAGCTTGTCCCTGCGCCGTTTGTGTAGATGAAACGACGGGGCGCAGGATATTGGTGGTGGCGTCCGTGCCCCCGGATGTCCGGCCTCTGGCGATTGAGCCGGTGGGACGATATGCCATCTCCATCCGCTGGAGCGATGGGCACTCCACCGGCATCTACACCTGGGAATGGCTGTATCAACTGGCGGGGGAACTCCCGAAACAAGAGACCCAGCCTCCTGAGAAGTAGCTCTTTTGTGAGTAGGGCGCAGTTTCGGTTATCGATAAGGCGTTCTATTGCGCAATCCTTGTGAATACCGATGCCAATTTGCACGTAGTTATTGTGGGCGCTGGCTTCGGGGGCCTTTATGCCGCCCGCGCATTAAAAAATGCGCCTGTCCAAGTCACGGTGCTGGATCGTCGCAACCATCACCTCTTCCAACCGCTCCTGTATCAGGTGGCGACCGCCGCGCTGGCTCCCGGTGACATTGCCCAGCCAATCCGCTCCATTCTGCGCCGCCAGCAAAATGCGCGCGTGCTGCTGGCCGAGGCCGTTCGGGTGGACGCGCAGGTCCGCAAAGTCATCTTGAAAGATGGAGA
>JACQGE010000045.1 GCA_016199675.1 Acidobacteriota bacterium
CTATACACCATCCATAAAAATGGTCTAAGAGGAATCCCTTATTTTTTCGAAGACAGCAGCCTGGACTTGATTTCTTTGTGAAGAGCTATGATCTCCCCTAAGAAAGATTCCTCTGGCGCGTGATGGGGGGCGGCTGGCACGGCCACTTGCACAATTCCGCTGCCGACCGGTCGCCAGCGCTCGCGGAAAATGGGCGAAGCAGTTTCCGTGAAAATATCCAGGGCAGGCACGCCGAGGGCTGCGGCAATGTGCTGGCCAGCGGAATCGTAACCGATATACTCATCGCTGGCGCCCACCAGCGCGCTCCAAGCCCCGATGCCTCCCTCCCAGACAACCATCTGGCAATTTCGTGGCATCGGAGGACAATCATTCCGGTTGAAAACTGGCGCCCGGAGTTCGACCACCTCATACCCACCGGCTTTTACCTTCTCGACCAAGCGGTTGGCGCGTTCGATTTCTTCCTCGCCAAATCCTTTGTCCAGCAGCACAGAGGAGCCTTCCTGGAGGAGGTGGGAAATCAAGCGCTCTTCAAAAAAATCCGACAGCCGTTTTTGGGGATTTCCGCCCACCCCAAAGCTCACCGCAATCAGAAATTCCGAGCCGTTCTCGCGCAGCCGGTGACAAAGTGCCTGCGTCGCTTCCCGGTCTTTTTGGCGCAGATGGATTGTAGGAAGAATCTGGTCTTGCCCCCCGAAGGTTTCATTGAGCCACCGAAGCGTGATTTGGCTTAAAGGCCCCTGCCCCGGCTCACCAAAGCGACGGCTTTCAAAGAAAAAATATCTGGTTTCGTCCTGCAAGACAGGCAGCAGGCCCAACTGGAGGAGCCGCGAATCCGGGTCAATCAGCAAATATTCTTCGGGACGCAGCCCTCCGGTTTCTTTCTCTACAATCTTCACCAGCGGAAGCCAGTTCCGCAGGCGGTCGAGCAATGTTCCCTCGGTTTGATAACGTACTTCCCGGATTCGCAGGCTCTGGTCGTCGCCAAATAGTTCGTGCAGCTTGGAGGACCCCAGGAACACCCGCTCTGCCTGCGGGAATGTCCGCCGGGCCTTTTCCAGCACAACGCTGCTGATCGCTACATCTGCGCCCAAAGTAACCCTCGAAAGGACAAGAATCTTACGAACCTTTTGCTGCGCTTCCCGATCTCGCAGCGGCTTCTGCTGGCGCAGTCGCGCTTTGCGCTCCAAAAGGTCCTGCTCGGTCTGTATCCCAAACCGCCGCAGGCCGTCGTTGAGATCGGCGGAGGCGGGCAATTGACGGCAGTAGTGAATCATTTGCGCAAACGCCCGGTCATAGAGCGAGCAGGATTGTGGATCGAAAGAGTCGCTGAGGGTTTCCACGAGCAGCGGAAAAGTCGCCTGCTGGCCGGGTTGCGACAAACAGGGTTCTTCCAGCGTGGCAATTTCCGCGAGCAGCGTGATGGCGTCGGGCAGGTATTCTCCGTAGTTCTGATAATGATTTAGAAAGGAAGAGACGGCTTCGGTGGCCAACTGCTCCGTTGCTTCCGTGCAGAGTGCGCCTCGCGCCCGGAGCGCGCGAAATTGCGCCAGCCGGTCTGCCATTTCCTGTTGGATGGCGGCCTGGCCGCCTGCCCACCGGTTCATGATGGAAAATGTTCCTGTACGAATTTCATTGCTTCGTCGCGCGAGGAAATTTCTCCTTCGAGCTGGGCATCCTCGACGGCTTGCAAAATTTCCTTAAAGCGCGACCCGGGAGGGTAGCCCATCTGAATTAGGTCATCTCCGGTCATCAAGCGCGGGGGCCGGATTTCTTCCTCCGTCAGCGCCGCCAGCCTGGAGCGCACAAATTCGTAGTTCTCCAGATTGCGGTGGCTGGAGAGGCAATCCAGGCGGTGCAACTCCAGGTGCTCCTCAAATTTCGGCAGGCGCAGAAAACGCTTCAGGGTGCTTTCCCGCATTTTGGATACATCCCGAAACCGGAGATGGTGTTCCACAAGCGAAACCACCTGCGCCGCCTCCCCCTGAGAAAGCCGAAGGTGGCGGCAAATTTCTTCCGCCATCCGCATTCCGACGGGCACGTGATTATCGAAGCGGATGCGGTCGGGAGCCACGCGAAACGTCGGGGGCTTGCCCACGTCGTGCAGCAGCACACCCAGAGCCAGCGTGGGAGAGCACTTGCTGGGCAGCGCTTCGAGCATCAGCATCGTATGAATCCACACATCTCCTTCGGGATGGTACTGCGGCGGTTGCTCCACTCCCTTCATCGCCGCGATCTCCGGCAGGATTTTATCGAGTAGTCCCGCCGCGTCGAGTAGCTCAAAGCCCCGACGGGCATGGCCGCTGGTCAGGATGCGGAGTAATTCGTCCCTCACCCGCTCGGCGCTGACGCTCACGATTTTTGCGCTCAGGCGGTGGATGGCTGCAAAGGTTTCCGCATCGATCTCATAGTCTAGCCATGCGGCGAAGCGGACGGCACGCAGCATCCGCAGGCGATCTTCCTCAAAACGGCGTTCGGAATTCCCGATGGCGCGGATTATGCGCCGCTTCAGATCCTTTTGTCCTTCGACGAAATCCAGCACCTCGCCGGTTGCCGGGTCGAGCAAAAGCCCGTTCACGGTAAAGTCTCGCCGCAGTACGTCTTCACGGGGGTCGTTGCTGAAGGAGACTTCGATGGGACGGCGGCCATCGGTATAAAGACCATCGTTGCGGAAGGTGGCGACTTCGATGGGATGACCGTCTTCCAGCACAATCACAACGCCAAACTGCGCCCCGACGGCGAGCGAACGGGGAAACAGTTCCTGAACCTGAGGAGGTGTTGCATCCGTGGCCACGTCGTAGTCTTTGGGTTCTGTGCCTCTTAACAGGTCCCGCACGCACCCGCCTACGAAGTAGGCTTGGAAGCCTTGCTCGCGCAATGTGCGCGCTACACGCTCAGCGGCCTGGCGGGCGTTGAGCTTTTGTTCAGTTGGCTTGGAGGCTTTCATGAGGATCGTTGGATCCCCTTCCCTGTCTGTTTTGCGTTTGCGGGCTTTTCCCTTTTGACTGGGGGCAGCGTGGTGGCCAACTGGACGCTGGAAAACCCAAAGCGCTCTCGCAGGCGATCCGTTGCCGCCAGCACGCGCCGCCATTTCTCTTCCGCTGCCGCCGTCCAAAGATTGGTCTGCCCTGCCTGATGATCCAATCCGCTGGCCTGGACGCCCAGCAAACGCACTTTCTGGCGGCAGTCCCAATTCTGCTCCAGAAGGCGGCGGGCCGCGCTAAGAATCACTCCATCACGGTTAGTGGATTCCGCCAGGGTTTCTGCGCGAGTGATCGTCCTAAAATTTGCGTATCGCAATTTGAGGGTGATGGTTCGGGCAAATAGGTCTTCTTCCCGAAGCCGGGCGGCGACGCGTTGGGACAGGTCCGCCAAAAAAACGTCCAGCGCCGTGGGGTCCAGGATATCCTGCTCAAACGTTTCCTCGTGGCTGATGCTTTTAGTGGGATCATCCAAATTCCAGGTCTCGCCATGGAGCGATTCCTCCCAATCTTCCACCCCTTTGGCCAGGGCATAAAGAGCACGGCCATGCTGGCCCAGCTTGGACTCTAAAATATCCAGGCCAAGGGTGGCGAGTTCTCCTATCTTCAGAACGCCCAAATCTCGCAGATGCTTCTGGGTGACCAGGCCGACGCCAGGAATTTTTTCAACCGGCAGGGGAGAGAGAAAGGCTGCTTCCCTCCCCGCCATGACCCACAGGATGCCATTCGGTTTGGCCTGGTCCGAGGCGATCTTGGCAATGACGCGAGAACGGGCAATTCCTATCGAGCAAGGTAAATTGACTCTTCGGGCAATTTCTTCATGCAGTAAGTGCGCTGCCCGAAAGGGAGTGCCGAACAGGCGCTCGGTGCCGGTCAAGTTCAGATAGGCCTCATCTACGGAGACCATTTCTACTTGGGGCGAGAATTCCTGGAAAATTCCCCGAATTTGCTCCGAGGCGGTCTGGTACCGCTCGCGGTGTGGCCGGACAAATATTGCATGCGGGCAAAGGCGCGCAGCCTGGGTGAGCGACATGGCGGAGTGGACCCCGTATTTTCGGGCTTCGTAGGAGGCGGCAGCCACAACCCCTCGCTGATTCGGGTTTCCGCCCACGATTACCGGTTTTCCGCGGAGGTTGGGATCATATAACTGCTCCACCGAAACGAAAAAGGCGTCCATGTCGATGTGTAAAACAACTGGATTCATCGGCATTATGCTTTCTTATGTTTCCCAAAGCTACGATCTAAGTGCAGATCCCTTGCCGGATGATAGCCTCCGAGATTGGGAAGCCAAACGCTGCATTGTGGTTTACACCAATGTGAAAATGCCTAGCCGCCGTCATCCCCACCGCGCTGTAACAACCCGGACAACCCCAGCCAAGTCTGGCCACCAGCGGACTTCCTCCCATTCCGAGGAGGGGAGCAAACTGTTGACCTTCTCTTGCGAATCATAGCCCAATTCCAGCACCAAAAAACCTCCCGGAGATAAGGCCTGCGCCGCCTGAGGAATCAGCCGGGCGTACACCTCGCCGCCGGATTCGCCTGCAAACACGGCCTCGGCAGGCTCAAAATTCCGAACTTCCGGCATCACGTTCCGCCGATCCTGCTGGGCGACGTATGGGGGGTTGGACACCACGATTTCGAGCGGCGGAAGTTTTTTCCCGGAGCAAGGAGCCAATAAATCGGAAAGCAGGAATTCAATGCGCTGCTCCACGCCCAGGCGCTGGGCATTGGTTCGCGCCGTTTCCAAGGCTGCGGAAGACCGGTCGAGGGCAAAAATCTTCGCGTAAGGCAACTCCCTCGCCAGGGCCATGGCGATACAGCCGGAGCCGCTGCCGACATCAGCAATGTTGCACTTCGCACTTTCCAGAAAATGCAGGCGGACCAGTTCCAGAGTGGCTTCCACGACCAGTTCCGTTTCGGGGCGGGGGATCAGGACAGAGGAGTTCACCAGAAAGTCCAGTCCCCAAAATTCCTGGTGGCCGGTGATGTACTGCGTGGGTTTGCCGGCAAGCCGCTCATTCAGGTAACGGCCGTAGTGAATCCACTCCACTTCGCTCAATTCCCGCTCCGGGTGGGCGTAGAGATATGCCCGGTCGCAGCGTGCCGCGTGCATCAACAGCACTTCGGCGGTGAGGCGCGAGGAAGGCACCCCGGCCTTCTCCAATACCTCAACTCCCTGTTTCAGGGCGTTTTTCAGATGCACAACCATCTCCTCTATAGAATAAACCCTGGAAAGAGCAGATCATTTTTTCACAGGTGTTTATTGGCAACGACGGAGAAGTGCATTTTCTCACCGGGCCTCCCGACACGATCCAGACGCACGCGCAGCCGATCCCCGATTTGGAATCGCCGCCGGGTGCGTTCCCCGACCCACTGCCGCTCCTGCTCTCGATAAACATAGCGTTGGTCCGTCAAGGTCTCCATCAGCACCAGTCCCTCGACAAAAAGGTCTGTCAGCTCCACGAAGAACCCCGATTTGGTTACGCTAATAATCAGGGCGTCGAACTCCTCACCGAGCTTGTCGCGCATGAAGCGGGTCTTTTTCCATTCGACCAACTCGCGTTCGGCGTCATCGGCCCGTCGTTCCGCCTCGGAAGATTCCAGGGCAATTTCCTTTAATTCCGTTGGGCTGATGGGGTCCGGCGGGAGGGCGCGATGACGGGCTACCCACTGGCGCGCCGCACGGAGCGTGTATCCGTTTTTGCCAGCCCAATCTGTCGTGCTGGTCAGTACGGCCCGCAGGATGCGGTGGACAATCAAGTCCGGGTAGCGGCGGATGGGAGAGGTGAAATGAGTGTAGCAGGGAGTGGCCAGGGCAAAATGGCCCTCGTTTTGCTCTGCATAGCGCGCCTGCTGGAGAGATCGGAGCATCAGGTAGGACAGAATTCGTTCCTCCGGCTTCCCTGCAATCCTGTCGGTCAGTTGCTGATAGTGCCGCGGAGTTACCTTCAGGTCGCCGGCGGGAAGTTCGACCATGGGCCTCTGCCTGCCGCGTCGTTCCCGCCCCAGCGAAAATCGTTTCATCGGGAGCGGCCCCACACCGAGGCTATACCCGAAAGCGGCAGCGATTTCCTCAAATTCCACCACTTTGGCCGGGTCCGGTTTTTCATGGATGCGGTAAAGAGTGGCTATGCCGAGTTGATCCAGATAAGAAGCCACGGCTTCATTGGCCGCCAGCATAAATTCTTCGATAATGCGATGGGCGATATTTCTTTCCGAGGGCACGATTCCGATCATCACCCCAAACTCATCGAATTCAATGACCGGCTCCGGCAGATCAAAATCAATCGCGCCCAGCCGCCGCCGCTTTTTGTTGAGAGCCAGGGCCAAGTCGCGCATTTGCTCAAAGTGTGGGGCCAAAACCGCGTAGCGGCTTCGCATCCTCGGGTCGTTTTCCAACACGGCGTTTACCCCCGTATAGGTCATGCGCTCCGCGCTGCGGATGACTCCTTCGCAAAATTCGGCATCCAGGATTTCTCCCTGGCGGTCAATTTCCATCAGGACAGAAAGGACCAGGCGGTCTTCCTTTGGTTTTAGGGAACAGATGCCGCTCGAAAGTTCCGGTGGCAACATCGGGATGGCGCGGTCGGGGAAGTAGACCGAGGTTCCCCGAAGCCGCGCTTCCCGGTCCAGGGGGGTCTCCGAATGCACATATGCGGCCACGTCCGCGATATGGACCTGAAGCTGGAAATGCCCATTCGGCAGAGGGACCACAGCCACAGCATCGTCAAAATCCCGAGCCGTTTCCCCGTCAATGGTTACAATCGGCAGATGACGGAAATCGCGCCTGCCCCGGATCGCCTCTGCCGGAACTATGGGGGGGACTTGCTGAGACTCCCACAGGACATCGGGAGGAAATTCGAAGGGCAAATGATGCTTGCGGATAATAATCTCCACATCCACGCCGAAATCGCTCGGTTGACCCAATACTTCTAGTACTTTACCCATCGCGTCTTGGGTGGCTGTCGGGAAGCGAAGAATTTCAAGGTTTACGATCATTCCTTCCAAACTACGCCCCGGCGGGTGCGGGACTTTTGCATTTCCAGGCGTCTCAGAGGGCAACTCTTTCCCCTTGGGGATTACAATGCGGTGGGGAATTCTCTGCTCATAGGGTACGACGTAATTGAAGGGAGTGCCGTAGTGAAACTCCCCGACGATGGTTTCATGAGCGCGCTCCAGCACCTTCTGGATGCGGCCTTCGGCCCGGCCATTCCGCCGAATACGGAGATCACTAACCTGAACCCGATCCCCGTGAATGGCGCTGCCCATTCCTTCCGCGCCAATAAAGATGTCACCTTGGACATTCGGCAAAGGTTCGTCCGGGATAACAAATCCGTATCCATCCCGGTGGCAAACTAAGCGGCCTAGAACCTTATTGCTGCGGTTCGGAGACCGACGAATCGGTTGGGGGCGTTTATTGGGAGATCGAGGGCGCACCAGAGTATCTACAGACGGATCTGCCTTCCCGGTTGTCAGTGTAACAAATTCTCCTTTGTTGGTGGTTGGCGGATTGACCCGCTCCCCAAACTCCACCCCTTTAGTAAAAAATTCTTTTCAAAGCGAGATGATACTTGCCGTAGGGCCAGGGCAGTGATAAAGTGTCGCATGTTCCAAGAAGGTTCCCGGCCTGGCGAGAAGAACGTCTCCGGGCCTTATAAATCAAGCAATGGTTTACCGGATTCGTCAAATTAAAACCGGAGAGTCCCCATGACGACTATGAATCGTTGGTTCGCAGTTCTCGGCGGAGTGCTGATGAATCTCTCCCTGGGAGCCCTGTATGGATGGAGTTTGTTTGTGCCGGCGCTGCAGCAGGACCTCAGCATCTCGCGCGAACAAGCTTCCAATATTTTCTCAATTGCCGTAGCTGTCTTCGCCCTCTGCTTCCTCATCGGAGGGCGACTGCAAGACAAGAAGGGACCCTATATCGTTTCTTTGATCGGAAGCATATTGTTCGGGTTGGGGTTCCTCCTCACCAGCCGCGCCACGAGTTTAATGGGAATGTACTTGGCATTCGGACTGGTGGTCGGGATAGGCTCCGGCTTTGGATATGTAACACCGATTGGGGTAGCAACGAAATGGTTCCCGGACCGGCGCGGGTTAGTGGTCGGCATTAGCGTAGGAGCTTTCGGAGCCGGGTCCGCCATCTTGGGCCCGTTGGTGCCGGGCTTGATTACGGATTTTGGCTGGCGAGCCGTCATGTTGTGGCTGGGCATCTTCTACTTTGTCGCCACCATGATTGGCGCGCAATTTCTGAAGAACCCTCCGCCGGGATGGACTCCTCCGGGTTGGAAACCATCGGCTACCTCTCCCAGCCGGGCGACCGGCGTGGACTATGCTCCGTCGGAAATCCTGGGAACCTCGCAATTCTGGAGGCTCCTGATCGCCTACGCTCTTGGGACCAGCGCCGGGCTGATGGTGATTAGTCAGTTGCTGCCCTATGCTCGGCAGGCCATGCCAGAACTCGGCGCCGTGATCGCAGGGACGGCGATCACGATTGGGGCTATCGGCAACGCCGCCGGTCGGATCTTCTCCGGCTGGCTTTCCGATTCCATTGGTCGGATCAAAACCCTTTCCTTGATGGTGCTCGTTTCAGCGCTCGCTTTGCCGCTCTTAGGGCGCAGCAACTCTCTTCTCCTGTTGTGGCCGCTTCTCTTCATTGTTTATTACTGCTACGGCACCCAACTTTCTCTGTATGCTTCGACCACCGCTGACTTTTTTGGAGCGAAGAATGTCGGCGCCAATTACGGTCTGGTCTTCCTGGCCTGGGGCGCCGCTGGAATTTTGGGACCGAAATTGGGCGGTCGTCTCTATGACCAACTCCAAAGTTACACCCGCGCCTTCGACATCTCGGCAGTTCTCTTGCTCATTGCCTTTGCCATTATTGTGACTTTGAAAGCTCCGCAAAAGAAGATGGCAGAGGCTCCGGCGGCGGCTCGCAGCTAAATGCGGCACTATTTTGCTTTGGAGGAAGCTTAAGCCAGAGGAATCATTTCGCCAAGGCAGCGAACTTGGGAAGGATCGTGCAGATCCTGAAAAGCTTCCTCCACGGTCTTAGCAGATAAAGGGAGCCGCAGCGAAGGAGCAATTTCCCGCAAAGGCTCCAGAACAAATCTTCTTTCCAGCATCCGAGGGTGGGGCAACACTAGGGCTTCACTGGCAAATACCAAATCATCATAGAGCAAGATATCAATGTCAATAGTACGGGGGCCTTTGGGCTGCTGCCGCTGTCGGCCTAGCTCCTCTTCAATCTGTTGCACTTCCCGCAACAGAGCCAGCGGGGGAAGATTTGTTTCTGCCTCGACTACACAATTCAAGAACCAATTCTGCTTGGCAAAGTCCACCGGCTCGGTCTCATAAACAGAAGAAAAACGCTGTAACTGGATTCCTTTTTGCGCCAAGGACTGGCAGGCCCGGCGAAGATTCTCCATCCGGTTTCCCATATTGGAGCCGAGCGAGAGATAAACGGTCATCACGATTTAAAACAGGGCATTTTGAGCGCGGGTCGGCTCAATGCCGAAGTGCTGATAAGCAAGCGGAGTAGCCACGCGGCCACGCGGCGTGCGGTGCAGAAAACCGATCTGAATCAGGTAGGGCTCGTAAATCTCTTCAATGGCATCCACCTCTTCGCTCAGCGAAGCGGCCAGGGTGTTGACGCCCACCGGCCCCCCTCCGTACTTCTCGATGATGGTCAGCAGCAGCTTGCGGTCCACCTCATCAAACCCGTAGTGGTCCACTTCCAGCATCTCCAGCGCCGCCCGAGCGACCGGCCCGGTGATGGAACCGTCGGCCTTGACCTCGGCAAAATCGCGGACGCGCCGGAGCAAGCGGTTGGCCACGCGCGGAGTGCCTCGGCTGCGCCGGGCGATCTCTGCAGTGCCCTCCTCGTCCACCGGAATGTTTAAGATGCCTGCCGAGCGCCGCACAATAATTTCCAATTCTCCCGGCGTGTAGAAATCAATGCGATGCACAATCCCAAAACGGCCGCGCAGCGGGCCGCTGATGAGACCGGCACGGGTGGTGGCCCCGATCAGAGTGAACGGCGCGATGTTCAGCTTGAGCGTCCGCGCTGCCGGGCCTTGCCCAACGACATAGTCAATGTGAAAATCTTCGAGCGCCGGATACAGCAGTTCTTCGAGCTGGCTGTTCAAGCGGTGAATTTCATCAATGAAAAGAACCTGAAATTTCTCAACATTGCTCAGGATGGCCGCCAGGTCTTTTTTGTCCTCGATCACCGGTCCCGAGGTGCCTTGGAAAGCCACGTTCAATTCGTTGGCAATGATGGTGGCGAGCGTCGTCTTGCCCAGACCGGGCGGCCCGTAAAGCAGCACGTGATCGAGCCCTTCCTCGCGCGCCTTGGCGGCCTGAATGGCGATGGCGAGGTTTTCTTTGACCTTCTGCTGCCCGATAAACTCCCGCAGGAACTTGGGCCGCAAACTGTATTCAAAGGACTGTTCACCGGGCAGCACATCGCCGGAGACAATCCGCTCTTTTTCTTCGTTAGACATCGTTATTCTATAAACTATGAACGCAACTGCGGCCAGTTAGGAGAAAAATTTTCTGGCCAGCAAGCGCAGAGAAGCTTTTAATAATTGCTCAAAATCCCCGTTGACGGCTTCCTGGCGTGCTTCCCGCACTGCCATCTCCGCAACGTAGCTGGTATAACCCAAATTCACCAAGGCTGAGAGAACATCGTCTTCCACGCTGGCTGGCCGGGTCGCGGGCACTTTCGTTTCTACGGCCGCTTCCTCAATAGCCATCTTGTCGAGTTTCTCCCGCAACTCCACAATCAACCGCTCGGCGGTCTTTCGGCCCACTCCGGGAATGTGAACGAGTTTGTTCACATCCCCCCGGCGAATCGCCGGAACCAATTCCTCCATCTCCAACCCGGAAAGAACGGTAACTGCCAATTTCGGGCCAACTCCGGAAACGCTCAGCAGCTTTTCAAAGAGGTTCTTCTCTTTTTCAGTGCGGAATCCATATAGGGTGAGGCTGTCTTCCCGGACATGAGTATAAATATGAAGATCAACTTCCGCCCCCGGAGCAGCGAGATCATAGAAAGTGGAGACAGGAATGAAGACCTCATAGCCAACCCCGCCGGTCTCGATGACGACCCGGTTCGGATTCTTGGCGATCAGCCTGCCACGCAGATGAGCAATCATTCGATCCCCGACCCAACTCCCTCTCCACTTCCCCTCAACCTGTCTGGGTGCAGAGATTCTTTCTCTCAAGAAGTGATAAAGTCCCGCCCGTGATTTTACCGCCCCTGCGCGGGGTGTCAAGGAAGCTTAACCGCTGAGGGCCAACGACGCACCTAAGGGGCTAAAGCCCCATCTTTCCCGAGTTCCTATCGGCACGCCTGAAGGCGTGCCCTGACGGCGCTCTAAGGAAGTTTTACAAGAGCTTATAGTGGTAATGAGGGGTTCGGCAGTATGTCGCATGGCGGCCAGTCCGTTTCTTGCCGGCTGCTGGCCGCCAAAAGCTTGATGCGGGGATCCAAGAAAAAATCAGTAAATTTGCAAATACTTCTCCAATTCCCAGTTGCTTACTTGCAAGCGGTACTCATCCCACTCTTTTGTTTTGGCCTCGATAAAGCTCCTAAAGGTATGCTCGCCCAAGGCTTCCTGGACGACTTTGTCGCCTTTCAGTTCTTTCAAGGCCGAGTCCAGAGAATCGGGCAGGGTATCAATCTTTAGCTTCGCCAGCTTGGCATCGTCGAAGTGATACACATCCTCTTCGACCGGAGGCGGAGCCGGCAGTTTGCGCTTGATGCCGTCTAGTCCCGTCTTGAGCATCACGGCGAAGGCCAGGTAGAGGTTGCAACTGGGGTCGGGGCAACGCAATTCGGCCCGCGTCGCCTGGTACTTGCCTTCCGAATACTGCGGAATACGGATCAGCGCGGAGCGGTTGATGCGCGCCCAACTGATATACACCGGAGCCTCGAAACCAGGAACCAGGCGCTTATAAGAATTTACAGTGGGGGACAGAATGGCGGACATGGCCTTCACATGAGCGAGCTGGCCCGCAATAAAAGAATAGGCAATCTTGGAGAGCCGGTACTGATCTTTGGGATCATAAAAGGAGTTCTTCTTGGTCTTCCGATCAAAGAAGCTCTGGTGCACGTGCATACCGGAGCCGTTGATGCCCGCGATGGGCTTGGGCATGAAAGTGGCGTACAGATTGTGCTGTTGCGCCACGGCTTTGAGGACAAACCGCAGAGTGGTGGCGCTGTCGGCTGTCTTCAGGGCATGAGCATAGCGGAAATCAATCTCATGCTGCCCGACCGCCACTTCATGATGCGAAGCCTCCACCTCAATTCCGAAGTGTTCCAAAGCCTTGGTCATGTCTCTCCGGACCTCATAAGCCAGATCGGTGGAAAAATCAAAGTATCCGGCCTGGTCGTGAGGAACGGGTCCAGAGTTGTTGTTCCGATGAAACAGGAAGAATTCCAACTCCGGCCCAACGTTGTACTCGTAGCCCAGCGCCTCCGCCTCCTGTAAAACGCGCTTCAAGATATAGCGAGGGTCGCCTTCAAAAGGAGTCCCATCCGGCTTATGGACATCGCAGATGAACCGGCAAGTCTGTCCTTCTTCCACGGCTAGCCAAGGAATGACCGCATAGGTCGTGATGTCCGGTTTCAGAAACATGTCGCTTTCGGAAATGCGGGCGAAACCTTCGATGGAAGAACCATCAAACCAAGTTCCATATTGAAGGCAGTCGGGCAGGTGCTGCACCGGAATCGTAACCGTTTTGACGATGCCGAAAATATCGGTAAATTGCAGTTGAACAAAGTGGACATTGTCTTGCTTCACTTGCTTTAGGACTTGCTGTTGATTCATGAATTCGATGCTCCTTTCAAGAATCCCTGGCGCGATTGATTTCATAGGAGAGCAAGCTGCCATCCTTGGACGTTTTAATTTTCAGGATGATACTAACACCCAAATTTTCAAAGAATTACAGTAAGAACTCCGAGTTTCCTTCCAAAGCAGGGTAACTTGTTCGAGGGCTATTTCACCAATCTTGTGAGAGAAATTACCCTATCCCCTCCGCCCGTTGGGATTGCTGATTTAAAAAATAATTCCCGAATTTCTTCCGGCAGAACAGTAAAAAAGGCAGAAGGTGGGAGTGGGAAGTCTTTGGAATGGATTTTATTGTTACTTCTCGTCCTTGGATTTCTTGGGAGGCTTAAGTGGGACGTCCATCCCTTCTGGCTCTTCGATGACAACGATGCGCCCCTGCCGCTGATCGGCGTCGGCCAGCCAGACAGAGATTTCCTGGTTCAAAAATTCTTCTATTCGGGGAAAGGTCTCAAAGGGGGGATTCTGTCGTTTCCACAACGCAGGGCGGCCTACGGTCAGGTTCCATCGCCGTCCTCGCACTTCCAGGGTTGCAACATTCGTGCCGGAAAATTGCTCTCCTTCCGTCAGTGCTTCCAGGCGTCCGGTCAACTGCGACAAGGAGGTGATATAGCGGTTCCCCTCGCCATCCGGCCCGGAATAAGAAATTCTTCTCCTCCGTTCATCAATAGCATAACTATTGCCTGCAGCCCGAAATTCCACTCGTTCCGGAGAAATCGCCCCTCCCTCTATAGGCACAAACTTTTCCAAGCGAATCCATCCAGCAACCGAATTCGCTCTTGTCTCCATCAGGATGACGGTTCCTATGGTTTTCTTCCGCAAACTCACAACCCCCTCATAAATTCTGCGTTCTTGGGCCCAAGCTGAGAACGAAAATAGAACCAAAAGAATGCACACATGCAAGGTTCGATGTTTCATGGGTCCCCTTTGCTTTGCAGGGCTCTTTCCTCCGGCAAAGACTCCTTTGGAATTCGAATGCCTTGTAAAAGAATTGTAATCGAAATTCCCAACGTGTTAACACAGAAGGTTTTTGGGATAGCACTTGTTCTATAAGATAGCTAAAAATACCCGGAAAGACTTCCCATAAATTAAAATTATGAAAAACATAAAAATTATTATTTCTACAAATGGTAATTTGGTAATATAAATTAGATTGGCGGGGAATCCACCCCTATTTAAGGAGGAAAGATGGAAATGAAGGCGCAAGGCGCCCCTGTCACAACGGAGGACACAATAAAAGATTATCAAACTGAACTGAATCGCGCTTTGGAGCGGGAAGGCATTGAGATTCGAGGGCCTGTCTCCGAGCCATTCGCGAGAATCCTGACTCCGGAGGCCCTGCGATTTGTAGCAAAATTGAGCCGGCGGCACGAACCGACTCGGGTTTCTTTGCTTCAGAAAAGAGTCGAGCGGCAAGCGGAGATTGACGCCGGTAAGATGCCGGACTTTTTGCCGGAAACGGCCGAGATTCGCCGAGCCTCGTGGACGATTACTCCTGTTCCAAAAGACCTCCAGGATCGGCGCGTAGAGATTACCGGCCCTGTTGACCGGAAGATGATTATCAATGCTCTGAACTCTGGCGCCAAAGTGTACATGGCGGATTTCGAAGATGCCCACTCGCCGGTCTGGGCTGCGACGATACAAGGACAGATCAATCTTTGCGATGCCGTCCGCCGGACTATCGAGTACACCAGTCCCGAAGGCGCTCGTTACCAGCTTAACCCGCAGACGGCTACTCTGCTGGTTCGTCCTCGCGGCTGGCACTTGGTGGAAAAACACCTGTGGGTGGATGGGAAGCCGGTTTCCGGCAGCCTCTTCGATTTCGCTCTGTACTTTTACCATAACGCCAAGGCGCTGATGGAGAGAGGGACTGGCCCGTACTTCTACTTGCCAAAGCTGGAAAGCCACCGGGAGGCCCGGCTGTGGAACGACGTTTTTGTCATGGCACAGCAAGAACTCGGCATCCCGCAAGGCACGATTAAAGCGACGGTGCTGATTGAAACCATCCTGGCCGCCTTCGAAATGGAGGAAATCCTGTACGAACTGCGGGAACATTCCTCCGGCCTGAACTGCGGGCGCTGGGATTACATTTTCAGTTGCATCAAGAAGTTTAACAAATATCCGCAATTCGTGATGCCGGACCGCGCGCAGGTGACCATGACCACCCATTTTTTGCGGCACTATTCCTTGCTGGCCATCCAAAGCTGCCACAAGCGCGGGGCGCACGCTATCGGCGGGATGGCAGCGCAGATTCCGATCAAGAATAATCCAGCGGCGAACGAGCAGGCCATCGGGAAAGTGATTGCCGATAAGGAACGGGAGGCAGGCGACGGCCACGATGGCACGTGGGTGGCGCACCCCGGTCTGGTTCCTGTGGCCCTGAAAGCGTTTGATGCCCGGATGCCGGAGCCGAACCAGCTTCACCGCCTGCGGGAAGATGTCAAAGTTACGGCCGCCGATCTATTGCAGGTCCCCCAAGGAACCATCACTGACGGCGGACTGCGCACCAACCTGAATGTCGGGGTCTTGTACCTAGAGTCCTGGCTGCGAGGAAGTGGCTGCGTGCCACTTTACAATTTGATGGAAGATGCAGCAACCTCGGAAATCTCCAGATCACAGGTTTGGCAATGGATTCGGCACAGGGCCAAGATGGACGATGGACGAACCGTCACCGCAGAATTAGCTCTGACAACGCTCAAAGAAGAAATGGACAAGATCCGGAAAGTGGTTGGAGAGAAAGTTTATGCTGCTGGCAAATATGATTTGGCTAGCAAGATTTTTGAGGAGTTAATCACCAGCAAGGAATTTGTTCAATTTCTGACAATTCCTGCCTACGAGTACTTAGATTAACTTTTTTGATGGGCGGGCGTTCGGAACCCCGTCCTTAGAGACAAGAACAAGAATAAAGGAGTGAGCTGTGAACCTTGTAAACATGCAACAAGCCTGGGCGGATGATCGAGAGCGAAGAGGAATTGTGCGTCCTTACAAACCCGAGGACGTTTTGAAATTGAGAGGCTCGGTCCAGATCGAGCACACCCTGGCCAAGATGGGCGCGGAGAGGCTGCGTCATTTGCTGGAAACCGATCCTTTTGTGGCCGCCTTGGGAGCCTTAACGGCGAACCAAGCGCTGCAACAAGTACAAGTCGGATTGAAGGCGGTCTATGTGAGCGGGTGGCAAGTGGCCGCAGACGCCAACGAGGCGGGGCAAATGTATCCCGATCAGAGTCTCTATCCTGCCGACAGCGTTCCCGCATTGGTCCGCCGCATTAACAACGCCTTTCTCCGCGCGGACCAGATCCATCATGCGAATGGGGAAAACGGGGTTTGCTGGTTCGCTCCTATCGTGGCAGACGGGGAAGCCGGCTTTGGTGGGAACCTGAATGCTTTCGAGTTGACCAAGGCGCTGATCGAGGCGGGGGCCGCAGCGATCCATCTGGAAGACCAACTCTCCTCGGCCAAAAAATGCGGGCACATGGGCGGCAAGGTTTTAGTTCCCTCGCGCGAGTTTATCCAGAAACTGATCGCGGCACGGTTGGCAACCGATGTTTTAGGAGTCCCTACCGTGATTGTGGCTCGGACCGATGCGCTCGGCGCCAATTTGCTCACCAGCGACATTGACCCGTGGGACCGGGGTTTCTTGACCGGCGAACGGACAGACGAAGGCTTTTATCGAGTACGTCATGGCCTGGAGGCTGCCATCGCTCGGGCCTTGGCCTATGCGCCCTATGCGGATATGCTTTGGTTTGAAACTTCGGAACCGAATGTGGAAGAGGCCAGGCAATTTGCCGATGCGGTCCACGAGCAATTTCCCGGGAAACGGCTGATGTACAATTGTTCTCCCTCGTTTAACTGGAAGTTGAAGCTGGATGCCCCAACCATTGCGCGTTTTCAGCATGAACTGGCCGATATGGGATACAAGTTCCAGTTTATTACACTGGCGGGGTTCCATGCGTTGAATCATTCGATGTTCCGTCTAGCTCTCGGTTACAAAGGGCATGGGATGACAGAATATGCTCAGTTCCAGGAGCAGGAGTTTCGCAGCCAGAAAGAAGGTTACGAGGCTGTGCGGCACCAGGAATTCGTGGGGACGGGTTACTACGATGAAGTGGCCCAGGTGATTTCCAGCGGGCAATCCTCGACCCTAGCCCTAGCTGGTTCTACCGAGGAAGAACAGTTCCGCCAACAGGCTCCCCAGCCGAAGAGCAGCGAACATGGCGGAGAAAAATTGCCAGCTTTGCCTGTGAAGCGCAGCGCAGAAGAAAAAAAATCTTTGAGCCGCTAAGGCGACTTTCGAACTGCCGGCGGAACGAAGCATTCCGTTAAATCGCAATCAGAGCCTGCGAGAGGAATCGGCACGACTTAAGTCGTGCCCTGACGGTTGCACATGCCGGTCTACACCATTTGTGAAACCGCTATAGTCGAATTTAGAGGATAACCCGGGCATATGAAAAAGCCCCTCCGGAAGTTGGGCGTCACCACGCATGTCGCGTTCTCAGTAGGCTGGCTTGGCGCAGAGGTTGGCTTCCTAGCCCTCGCCATCGTCGGTCTCACCAGCCAGGATGTTCAGGAGGTGCGTGCCGCTTATCTCGCAATGGATTTGATCGGCTGGTTCGTCATCGTCCCGTTCAGCTTCGCTGCGCTGATAACCGGCCTTATCCTGGCACTGGGCACCCCGTGGGGCTTGTTCCGGTACTATTGGATCGTGGCAAAATTCTTGTTGACCATCGGTGCCATCCTCGTCTTGCTGGTGCACACCAATGCGATGCAGGAGGCGGCGAGCCGCGTCTCAGGCGTAGCGGCAGAGACATTGTTCGGTGCCAGAGCCCATCTCCGCGCCAGTGGTGCCGGTGGCCATCTCGGCGATCTGCAGATGCAACTCCTGGTCGCCGCCGGCGCCGGGCTACTGGTGTTGCTCACGACCACAACGCTCGGCGTGTACAAGCCCTGGGGCAAGACACGCTACGGGCAGCGAAAGGTGTCGCAGCCGTAAATCCAGCGATCCGCACGGATCATCGAATCAGCCGGCCTGCTGTGCGACGGGCTTTGCCGGCGCCGTAAGGTAAGGGTAACGTTTTCAAAGTAGCCCACTACCCGACAGAGTAATTCTTTTCCAAATAACAGCGAATATGCGATACTCGTGGGCTTGTGGGAGGACCAATGAAGTCATCGGCGTTGTTGGATAGGAAGTCGCTCGCCACTTCAGAAAAGGAGTTGCGCAACGAGCATCGCAGGCTGGAGCAACTCGCGAACCGCCTCCAGACGGCCAAAGAGTTGCCCGCGTTGCTCTCAGCCGCTGAGGAACTGCGCCAAGCCCTGCTGTCCCACCATGCTCACGAGGAGCACCCCGGAGGATTTTACGATTCTCTGAAATTTAGCTTTCCTCAGCACAACAAGGAACTGGCGCGATTGATGCAGGAACACCGCGACCTCACGGCGGCGGTGTGGGAACTTTGCCAGCGCGCCGGTGATCTCAAACCTCGTCTCCCGGCGCTACGAAAAGAAGCGGCACAGTTCATCAAAAAACTCCGTCTTCATGAAAAGATCGAACATGAGATCGCCCATCGTCATGAACGGAGCGGGCAGAAGGCAGGTCGCCAGCCGCTTCCGCTGGATCGGACGTCACTCGCCCAGGCGGAAAAGAAGTTGCGCAATGAGCATCGCCGGCTAGGACAACTTGCGGAACTCCTCCAGGCAGCGAATGACCTCCCTGCGTTGCTTTCGACCGCCGAGAAGTTGCGGAAGACTCTGATGGCACATTTCGCACACGAAGAAGATCCCGGAGGGCTTTACGATTCCCTGGAGTTCTGTCTTCCTCAGCACCGCAAGGAACTGGCACAACTGACCCAGGATCACCGCGACCTGTCAGCGGCAGTGTGGGAACTTTGCCAGCGCGCTCGCGATCCCAAGCCCCGTTTTCCGGTATTGCGGAAAGAAGTAGCCCAGTTCATCCGGAAGCTTCACCTTCATGAAAAGCTCGAGCACGAGATAGCCCGTCAGCCACTGGAGAAAAGCTCTACACGTCGCGACTGATCGGCATTTTCTAAGCGCCGAGTTTCCGCATCTCCTCCGCGTAGTACTTTCGAAAGAGAATATCCCACTCGGCGCTTCCTTCCGTAATTTCCCGCTTCTGAGATCGGATCTTTTCCCGGACACCCTGATCGATCTGGTGTTCCTCCCGCAGCAAAGCCTGGAACAGACGAATAATTTCGAGCCGGACTTCATTTTTCTCTTCCTGCAATTCGATCTGTTGGGGCATGGCGGAAAAATCCCGAATGAGGCGATGGGAGAGTTCGATGATTTTTTCTCGGGAGAGCCTGCCGCCCTCCCGATCCGGCCGGCTGGAAGAAACCATCTTGTATTTTTTCATCAGTTCCTTTTTAACCAGCTTGTACATTTCCTGATAGGAGATGGCATCCCGGCGAATTTGATCGCTGTATTTCTCTAAATAATCCCGCACTTCTTGATTGAGGCGTTCTTCTTGGGCAAAGTCTTCCTCAAGGACATGCTGAATCTTTTGCGCCACGGCATTCTTGTTGGAAAGCTTGGCTTTGCCGGATTTTTCCAGGCGCTCGACTAATTCAGTAACCAAGTACCCCTGGTATTCTTTCGGTAATGCCATGAAATCAGCCCTGATTCCTTCAACGAGAGATTAACCAGAGAGATTAACCAGTCCGGCCGGATAATGTCAAACCGGGCAGGGCGCTGCAAAGGCTGGCTCCGCTCTGCAGTTCCTGCCGATCGGGTGCGCGTCTGAAGGCTAAAGAGGATGGGTCGCCCACCGGCAATTTTACGCTGTTGCTCACTTGCCCGTTGCTGGTTAGGATCAGAGTCTGATCTCCTTTGGGAACCCCCGCAGGGACTTCGATATTCACCTGATAGAGCCCAATGGAGCAGGGAGCCAAGCCGGAAAACTGAACCGGAGCAGCAATCCCCGCGATGGTGGCGGAGGGAGTGTTCTGGATCGTAGAAACTGAAAGGGGACTGGTCACGGCAGGACTGCCCGTTTGCGTTCTGGGAGAAACAGCACCCAGGCCGGTAGCCAAAATGGCCAGGAATTCTCCGGGGCGGGCCGGGTTGGCGGAGGTCACCAAACTGAAATCAGAATTATGCAGGATAATGCCCGGCCCTTGCCCATTCTGATCCTGAGTAAAAATGCCAGGGGATGCCGGAACCAGAGAGACGGTGACCGGAGCGCTGGAGACTGCATTCACTTTCACCACTAGCCGCGCGGAAGTGTCGCCTTCCAACTCAAAAGGGACTTGAACGTTGATCTGACTGGCTGAAGAGAAAAGTACAGGCACGTTAACGCCACTAAACGAGACCGTGGTTCCTCCCGCATCCAGGTCCTTTCCAAAAATAGACACCAGGCTGCCCGCCACCACGCCGGAAGAAGCAAAGCTGGCAGCGTTGACTACCCCGCCGGAATTCACCGTAGGCTGCAGAAAAGTTCCCCAGTAAGGGACCGTAATCGTCCTTTGGGAATTCTGACCTTGAATCACCAAGACACCCTCGACAGTCCCCGTCACTGGCCCCGGAGAGTTTGCATTGATTGCGAGGGTTGTTGTCGTGCCGCTGGCCAAAAAGAAACTGGAGGGAGAAGCAGTAATGGTGACAGGACTGCTGTTCGTACCCCGCAGAGCCGTTACGGTGAAAGTGTCGGCAATAGGGCCTGCATTGGTGATATTCAAATTCGTTGTGCTGCTCAGAGTGCTGCCAGGAGATCGCGACCCGAAGCTGATGGAAACCGGGGAAACGACAGCAGGAGTATTCAGCGCGGCGGCGAGATCAAGCAGGCCATTTCCTTGCGCCAAAATGCCCGCAGGACTGCCATTGGCGGTGGTGACCACTCTGGCGGCAGTGTTAACGAGCGCCGACTTGATTTGAGCCGGGGTAAAGGCAGGGAAAGCTTGCTTGACCAGCGCGGCAGCGCCGCTGACCAAGGCTGTGGAGAAACTGGTCCCGTTTGCAAACCTAAAACCACTGGAATCGTACTCGTCGCCGGAGGGATCGTTCCGTTGCGTGGCCGAATAGATATTCATTCCCGGTGCGACCAAATCCGGCTTGATGCCGAAATCAGTGCTGGGTCCAATAGCGGAAAAGTTTGTCTTTTGATTAGCGGGAATGGTTACTCTCGTCTGCTGTGCTCCTAAGAAGGCATTCACCCCGGAGCCGGGCGTTGCCAGCAATTGTTCCAGGGCTAACCCCTCGCGGTTGCCGATCATTACTGCGGGGATTTGAGTTGCGTTTCCCACGTCCATCGTTATGGCAGCACCGCCGACTTGGTTGTTGTAAATGATCACGGCAATGGCTCCTGCCTCGAAGGCATTCTGGATTTTGGCCGCGAACGTGCAGCAACCTCGTTGAATCAATGCGATCCGCCCGCTGAGCGATCCCGGCGGCAGCGGGGCACAGGCGATCCCGATGCGATCCAAAGTTGCCACGCTTGCCAATGGCGCAGGACCAAGCGAGGCCTGAAGCTTTGGGCCGTTGCCCGGCACAGCAGCGATCGTTGCAATTTCCGGTGGCACCGGCACCGAGGCAGTGATGGTCAGAGGGTTCGCAAACACGCGGCCGTTGGTGGAGGCCCCTACGGTGATGGCTTTCGGGGAGATGCCTGGAGTGGTGATGGTGCCTGTGCTGGGGCCAAGACTACCCACTGCTGCCTCTACATTACCCGCCGCCGCTACCACCGTAACTCCAAGGTCTACGGCAGTGGCTACGGCTATAGCGAGAGTGTCGTCATTCGGCAGTCTGCCGGTGGGAGAGCCAAGACTTAAATTTATGATATTCATTCCATCTTTGACGGCGTCGTCAATCGCTTTGGTGATCGCTGGTGAAGTCGCATCGTCGTTGATGCCTTTGGTTCCAAAAATCTTATAACTTCCGATGAAGGCCTTGGGGGCTACGCCAACCAAACTGGCCAGCGGCGCTTGCACGCGCCGGCCGGCGGCAATGCCAGCGACGAAAGTGCCGTGCCCGCCCCGATCTTCGGCGTCGCAATGAGGATCCGGATTATTGAGCAGGCTGACGTAGTTTCGCGCCACGATCACCTTGGAGTTGGTGAAACGCTGGTCGGAAGAAAAATTTCCGTTCGGACATTGTGTCATAGGTCCCGAAGCGGCGGTAAACTTAGGGAAGCCCGCCGGAGGCGTCAATGAAGTGTCCTGAAACATCGGATGGTTGATGTCCACGCCAGAATCAATCACGGCGATGCGGACTCCAGCCCCCGCGTTGTCCTCCCCGCCGATTTTGGATTGCAGCCATCCCTCCGGCACGTGCGTAAGAGGCAGGGCGGCGTCCAGCATCTTTTGATAACGGATGGAAGGAAACACCTGTTCCACCTCGGGAAATTGCTTCACCGCGTCCATATCTTCGTCGAGTAAGGTAACGGCAATCCCGTTAAATACGGTATCCATCTGGGCCTGTACGCTTGCCTGGCGTAGAGATTGAAGGCGCTGTTTAACAACGGCTTGCTTGGCCAGCAGTTGAGACCGATAGGAAATCGCATCCTGATTTTCCAGATTTGCCCTGGCTTTGGCGATACCGTTCCGAGCGATCAAATAGGCGGCAACCGGCTGGTCGCGGAGTTTTATTAGGTATTGTTTGGGTTGCCCCTGGGCGGAAGGTTTAATCGCCAGTGTGAGAGTGAATAAGCCAGTGAGCAGCCAGCTTTTTTTGGCAAACCAGTGTGGCCACCAGGTTTTGGATGAAATCATGCGGCGCAAATCAATCCGAGAGACTAACGGGTACGCCCACCCTTCATAACCAGCATATCATAGGTCCAAATTGGAGCATTTCAGATTGCGAAGATCCACTGCAGGCAAAGCAATAAAACCACACCGAGAAAAACAACCAGGGGCATTCGGATTCCGGGTTCCTGGTTGACCTCCGGAATCAAATCGCTGGCGGCTACATAAAGAGTTACACCGGCAGAGATGGGAAGCGTATAGGCTACCTTTGCTTGCAGGGGCAGCATGACCAGTACGCCCGCAATCGTGGCCACGCCTAATAGCCCGGCAGCGAACAACGCAGCTTTGCTGCTTTTCCCGGCGGCCAGCATTACGGAGCTCATGGCAAACCCTTCGGGCATTTTGTGCAAAAAGACGGCTAGAAAGACGATCCAGCCGAGCCACTCCGAGATCAGAAATCCGCTGGCAATGGCAATCCCATCCGCAAAGGTGTGAATCAATAAACCGAACAGAACCGTATGGCTGCGCCGCGCCCCGGCTACTTCTTCCGCGTGAGTTTCCACTCCAAAATGGAAGTGGGGGCTCAGAGTGTGTTCCACGAAATGAATCAGGAGATAACCGGCGAAAATCCAGACTGCCGCCGTGTTCCCCAAAAGCGTGTAGCTTTCCGGCAGCATTTCCAGCAGGGCCGTGGCCAGCATGAAGCCCGAACCCAGGGCGACGAAGTACTTGAGGTACTGTGGATGCCAGGGGCGGCGGACTACAACCAGACCGCCGCAAAAATCGGCGATCGCCGCAACTACCCCCAACGCTAACGCCATCCACATAATTTGTGCTAAGAACAGCGATAAGTGACAAGTGACAAAGAGCACAGGCCAGAAATCACTGTTCCCTCACTTAGCATTGTTCGTTTTTACCCCGTATGCCGGATAATCAGGACATCGCCATCCTGCACCACGTATTCCTTGCCCTCCAGCCGCAGGATGCCTTTCTGGCGAGCGGCTGCGTAGTCGCCCGCTTCCAGAAGTTTTTCCCAGGGAACAACTTCGGCCCGGATGAAGTGTTTTTCCATGTCTGAATGAATCACGCCCGCCGCTTGCGCCGCAGTCGCTCCTTTCGGGGCGAGCCAGGCCCGGCTTTCCTTCTCCCCGGAGGTCAGAAAGAGGATCTGGTCCATCACATCCAGGGTAGCGCGGATCACCCGCTGCGTGGCAGAATCCGCCAAGCCATAGCCTTGCAGAAATTCCGACATCTCCGCATCTGGCAAAGTCGCGATTTCGGCCTCCAGCTTGCCGCAGACCACCGTGGCTCGAGTGCGAAGCCGGGGTTGATCCAGTCCGGTGGAGCGCAACACTTCATCCATTCCCCCCTCCAGTTCCTCCCCGATATTCAGTACAACCAGCATGGGCTTTTCCGAGAGAAAGGCAAATCCCCGCAACCGTTTCTTTTCTTCCTCCGTCCAATCGGCTTCCCGCAAAGGTTTTTCCGCTTCCAGACACTGCTGGACCTTTTGCAAAAGCTCCTGTTCTTTTTCCAAGTCCGGGTTCTTGATTTTTTTGCGATCCTTTTCCAGCTTCTCCCGACGATTCTCCACGACTCCCAGGTCCGTCAGAATCAGGTCGAGTTCCACACTGGCAATGTCTCGCTGGGGGTCTAAACTGCCTTTGGCGTAAGGAACCGCTTCATTGCGAAAGAGCCGAACCACGTGAACCAGCCCGTCCATGTTCCGGAGGTTCATCAGATAGCCAGTCTCCTTAAGCGTGTCTTTCCCGATGGCGGCGACATCTACGTACTCAATGCTGGGATAAACGGTTTTGGCCGAGGAAAAGAGCCTTGCCAGCCGATCTAGCCGCTTTTCCGGAATCATGACCGTACCAATGTGCTGGGCTTCTCCATGGCGATGTGACTCCTGGGGGGTGGTGCGGGTCAGGATCTGGAAAAGGGTTGTCTTGCCAGCCTGGGGTAGGCCGATAATTCCGCATTTCATGGCTTCGGAACCAGTTTGGAGTGCAAGCTCAAAAGGCCCAGCGGACCAGTGCCGCGCCCGCCGTGTAGCCAGCGCCGACAGCCACGTAAAGCACCAGGCCACCTTTCTTTAGCTTTCCCTGTCGGATCGCATCGGCGGTAGCCAAGGGAAGGGTAGCCGCCGTGGTATTCCCATAGCGATCAATGTTGATAAGCACCTTGTCGCAACATAATCCCAGCCGCTCAGCCGTAGCTTCAATGATACGGCGGTTGGCTTGATGAGGAATGAATACATCAATATCAGCCACTGTCAGGGAATTGCGGTCCAGGATGGCCTTGCTGATCTCGAACATCTTCCGCACGGCGTATTTGAAGACTTGCGGCCCGTCCTGATGAACATAGTGCAATTTCTTCTGGACGGTTTCAAGGGAGGGCGGCATCCGACTGCCTCCGGCTGGCATCTGTAAAAAAGGCCCACCACTGCCGTCAATTTCATGGAGGAAATCCAAAATTCCAACATCCCCCGAGTCGGACGGCTCTAATAGAAACGCCCCGGCGCCATCCCCGAAAATCACGCAGGTTTTCCGATCCGCATAATCAATAATGCTGGACATGACATCGGAGCCGACTACGAGGACTTTCTTGTGAACTCCGCTGGCGATGAACTGTGCGCCGGTGATGAGCGCATATAAGAAGCCGGAGCAACCCGCGGACAGGTCAAACCCCCAGGTTCCTTTCATCCCCAGTTTGTCCTGGAGGAGACAGGCTGTGGCAGGAAACAAAGTATCCGGGGTCACCGTGGCGACGATCATCGCTTCGATTTCGGAAGGACGGAGGCCGCGCTGCTCCAGAACCTTTTTGCACGCTTCGTAGGCCAAATCAGAAGTGGCCGTCCCCGGATCAACAACATGGCGTTCCACAATTCCGGTTCGCTCCCGAATCCAAGCGTCGGAAGTATCCACTATCTTTTCAAAATCAGCATTGGTGAGAACCCGGGGGGGTGTATAGCAGGCAATTTCTGTAATGCTGGCGCGTCTCAAAGTCGATAACCTCTATCTGAAATGAGCGGATTTTCTACTCTATGTTTGTCTGCAGGAAAAAGCAAGGTTTGGCACACGCTTTGCCCGTAGAGGTTTACACTGTCGGTTGCGGGATGATTCCGGCGAGCATTAGCACCGCCAATAAGAGGCGCTTCAAGCCCAGGTCGCGGCCCCGCGGCTCATACCATTCGTTCGGAGTGTGAGCATCTCCGCCCCGCCCCCCGCCACCAGTGGTAATCGCTTCGATTCCAAGCGAAAGGGGAATATTCGCGTCAGTCGAAGAACGCTCCAGCTTGGACGGGATTCCCAGGTGCCGGTCCACTTCTTGCAGAATCCGCAAAATGCGAGCGGAGGCAGGCAGCTCGGCCACAGGCCGATCGCCTAGAGGCAAAATCCGAATCTCCAAGGCGCCGGAAGCGCGTTTCATCTCCTGAGCGACCCCTGCTCGAACAGCCTGCTCCAGGAGTTGAGCGAGCCGGTCAATCTCTTTCTTACTGGTCGAGCGTATGTCCACCTTCATCCATGAAGAGCCTGGGATAGCGTTAATAGCCGTCCCTCCGTGAATCATTCCGACATTCAGGGTAGTTCGCGGCTCCGAAGGAAGGCGGATTTGACGGAGTTCCGTCACCGCAGTCGCCAGCGCCTGAATTGGGTTGACCCTCCCAAAATCGTTCCAACTGTGCCCTCCCGGCCCGGTTACCTCCACCAGAAACCGTCGGCTTCCAATTGCGGATACTGTGATGTGTTCCACCGCTGATCCATCCAGCACGATCACTCCTGTCGTGCGCTGGTAAATATCCCGCTGCGCAAACAGGTGCCGCATTCCGAGGAGGTCTCCTTCGCCTTCCTCGCCGACATTGGCAACAAACAATAGCGAATGGCCGGTAGCAATTCTACTTTTTTCCAGTGCCGCCGCAATGCCTAGCAGAGCCGCCAGACCGGCTCCATTGTCGGAGATTCCAGGAGCATAGAGCCGCCCATTGCGGCGCCGCACTTCGATGGGGACTCCAGGGGGTACGACCGTGTCCAGATGCGCCGTGAGCGCGACCAACTTCGCGGTCGCTCCTTGGCGTTCTACCAGCAAGTTTCCTGCACTGTCTCGGCGCGTTCGGAGGCCGAGTTCGCGGAAACGCTCCGACATGTATTCGGCCCGCGCCGATTCCTGAAAGGTCGGAGCCGGGATCTGGGTCAGCTCCAGGTGTACCCTATCGAGCCACTCGCCCAGTTCCTGGACGGTCTTTAACAGGCTCTGCCAAGTGGGATGTTCGATAATCTCTTGGAGGGAAGAGACGCCGTAGCCCTTTGTACGCTCGGTGATGCCTGGTTGCGCCATCAATAGACCGTCTGATCTTGGGGAGAGATAGAAGCACTTTTCCCCGTGCTCGAAAGATGCCGGCCAGATTAAGGTCAAAATTGCAAGGTGCCGGTCCGGGAATTGAAGCCGGGCGCTGGAAGATAAATCGTATGGCAATGCTCACAGCGATAGACCTCCGCATTCTCGCCGTGAAGGCGTTTGATCTCCTCTCCGTAGCCATACCACCGCTTCAGGTGCCCGGCACACAACTTCCCTTTTTCATTCTTTTCGTTACAAGAGCGTTGAAACGGCAGCCGTGTCTTGACCTTGGGTGTTGTAGCCGAAGCAGAAGTCTCACTCATGATTGTTGCATTCCTCTTCTAAATTCAGAATCCGGCGCTCCATACTTTTGAGCCTTGGTTGCTCTTCCGAAATCCCCAGTCACAGGTGCGATATTATCTTAATATTACAATCGCCATTCGATTTTACACGACATTATAAAAAAAACCAGCGAACCCTTGAAGACATAGCCGGCACAACGAGTGAAATTAAATCAGTGCGGCGCTCGGATAGTTCACAGAAAGCAGATGGAGTCCTCGTGCAGGGACAGTAGGGCCAGCTGCTGATCTCTGTCGAACGGCGAGAATTTTCCGGATTGCATCCGAAGAAATCTGTTTTCGACCTACCAAAATCAGGGTTCCCATCAGGTTACGCACCATATGGTGCAAAAATCCGTTCCCTTCGACTGTATAAACCAGTTCATCCCCGCGCCGTTCCAAGAGGGAGGAAAAAATAGTGCGGACATAGGATTTCTCCTCGGAGTCCTGGCTGCGGTCCGCGGAGGCGAAGGAGCGAAAATCCCAGGTTCCTGCGTAGTCCCGCGCTCCCTCCTGCATCGCAGCTTCATCCAAGGGATAGGGGAACGGGAAGACAAAACGGCTCAGCCGTGGAAGGCAAATTTTCTCCCGAAACATCCGGTAGCAATAAATCTTAGAATGCACATCATGCCGCGCGTGGAAATGGAGGGGAACTTCCTGCACCGACAAAATACGAATGCTCTCCGGCAAGTGATCGTTGACGGCCTTCATCAAGTTGGAACAGGGAATCCGGGATGCCAGTTTCACGTTGGCTGCCTGACCACAGGCATGAACCCCGGCATCCGTTCGGCCCGCTCCATGCACCTGGACTTGCTCTCCACAAACTTTTTTTATGGCAGAAGTCAGAGTTCCCTGGATGGTGGGCCGCAGGGGTTGGATTTGCCATCCGTAGAAATCCGTACCATCATAAGCCACCCGCAACAACAGGTTCCGTAAAGGATTCTGATCATCGGATTGATTCATTCTCTGTGCTATTCCCCCTACAGAAGAATCAGCCTACCAACTCTAGCCAGAAAAGCCCAGCCGCCTTTCCGGATCGCCAATCGCAGAATTCTTCTTGCGTTTTGGGGCAGGCAATGAGCACAATAATACTTTGAGCCTTCTCAGTAGTTAGAAAACATCAGGACAACACCAGATAGGATCGGCGGTCATCTTGGAAGATCAGATGGGAGAACGAACTTTTAATCTGGAAGAGGCGGAAAAACTTCTTCCTCACCTGGAGCGATGGCTCCGCAAGGCAATCGAGAGCAAGCAAAAGGTTTGTGAGATTGAGGGACAATACACGGACCTGGTGAGAAGTATATTCTTGATGGGTGGGCGTCTGGTGGATGTCGCTCATTTTTCTCTTCGGCGAAGGGAAAAGGAAGAAGAGGAGGCGCGCCTTAAAGAAGCCATCCGAGCCATTGAAGATTGCGGGTGTTTGGTAAAGGACTTAGATCTTGGCCTGATCGATTTTCCCTGTCGGCTGGGGGACCGCGAAGTCTATATGTGCTGGAAACTGGGGGAACCTTGCATTCAGTTCTGGCATGACATCGACGAAGGGTTTGCCGGTCGCAAGCCGATCGATGGAAAAGTCATCGGCCAGCTAAAGCGATCTTCTCTTACCTAAGCGCGCCGATGGCTCCATCCGCTAAAAAATACGGCACGAGTTGCAAAGGGAAAGCAGCAAATCCTGTTTTCTAAGGAGCGGATCATGCGCACGGAATGGTTACAAAAACGCCAGGGAGATGTTTGTCCGACGCAACTGCATTATGCCCGCGTAGGGATCATTACAGAGGAGATGCAATATGTCGGCCGGCGAGAGAACCTGGACGCGGAGTTGGTGCGCTCGGAAGTGGCTCGCGGGCGAATGATTATTCCCGCCAACATCCATCATCGGAACCTGGAACCCATGTGCATTGGGATCGCTTCCTGTTGCAAAATCAATGCCAATATTGGCAATTCTGCGGTAACCTCCGAGGTGGAAGGCGAACTCGAGAAACTTCATATGTCGGTCCACTATGGCGCCGACACAGTCATGGACCTTTCCACCGGCGGAGACATTCCGGGCATTCGGAAAGCGATTCTGGCTGCCTCCCCTGTTCCCGTGGGCACTGTGCCGATTTATGAAGCACTGACCCGCGTTCGGAGTGTTCCCGACCTGACCCCGGATCTGGTTTTGGAAGTAATTGAAGAACAGGCGGAGCAAGGGGTGGACTATATGACCATCCATGCCGGAGTTCTGTTGGAGTTCGTCCCCTTAGTTTCCAGGCGAATCACCGGCATTGTCAGCCGTGGAGGTTCCATTCTGGCGCAGTGGATGACTCACCATCGCCGGCAGAATTTTCTGTATGAGCGCTTTGACGATCTCTGCAGAATTTTCCGCAAATACGATGTTTCTTTCTCCCTGGGAGACGGTCTTCGTCCGGGCTGCCTGGCGGACGCCAGTGACGAGGCGCAATTTGCCGAATTGCGGGTGCTAGGGGAATTGACAAAACGGGCCTGGGAGTACGATGTGCAGGTCATGATTGAGGGTCCAGGCCATATTCCGATGGATCAGATCCAGCTCCAGGTTGAGAAAGAAATCGAACTCTGCCAGGGGGCTCCCTTTTACACACTGGGGCCGCTGGTGACCGATATCGCTCCCGGCTACGATCACATCACATCCGCCATTGGAGCCGCGATGATCGGCTGGCATGGCGCTTCCATGCTCTGTTACGTGACCCCCAAAGAACATTTGGGCCTGCCGGATCGCAACGACGTGCGCCAGGGGGTTATTGCCTATAAAATTGCAGCGCACGCTGCCGATATTGCCCGGCACCGTCCCGGCGTCCGCCACCGCGACGATGCGCTTTCTCGCGCCCGTTACCTGTTTGACTGGAACCGGCAATTTGAGCTTTCCTTGGACCCGGAAACCGCCCGTGCCATGCACGATGAGACCTTGCCGGAGGAAGGCTACAAGCACGCGCACTATTGCTCTATGTGCGGTCCGAAGTTTTGTTCTATGAATATGTCTCAAGCGGTGGAACGCTACAATGCCGAGCATCAGGAGGCGCAGCATCCTCTGGTCGTTTTGACTTCTCCGAGTACCCTCCGAAAAAATTAGGCGCAGTTTGCCTCTGCATTTTGTAGAGAGAGCGCGGGTAGTTTCTTCGGCTGAAATCGCAAGTCAAGGTGGCGGGAATGAGATCGCGGAAGATAGTTCGCGCTATAATATAAAAGGGAGTTTGTAGTGGCCGAGCAACGAATAATGGGGAAAACCTGGCGGCAAGTCCGGGAGCTATTTCGAGAAGTAGATCCCAAAGCCCTTGCGCAAGAGGCAGATCGGCCGCTTTTCCTGGCATTGGTGGCAAAAGAGGTTGGCATATTACGCCAAATGGAGGAGTTCTTTGTGCCTTCCTTTTTGCGACCTCGCAAAGTTGAGGAGTCTCGCGGGAAATTGGCACTGTTCCTTCTCCCCCTACACCCGTCGGAATACCAGGCATTCTCCAATTGTGATTTGGCTGTGTGTTCGGAGGGAGCAGCGGAGGAGATCGGGGATGACGCTCCGCCCTGCTTTGTTTTTCAGCCGAAGAATCCAGAAGCGGTTCTGAAGGCAATTTTGAAGGAGCGATACGACCTGGCATTGCCGCTGGCCAAGACCTTTCTGCCGTTCCGGCGGCTTGTGCAGCGGCGCTGGATCCAATCAGTTGCTTTGGAAAACACTTTGCTGGCAATGTTGTCGTGGGTTGCGGAAGAGTTTCCGGCTCCGCTCGTCTTGCCGAGGGCCGTCACAAAAGGTCGCCGCTTTGCTTCGGAATCTCATTTGGAGGAACCCTCCGACGTCGGAAACGCCTTTCTGACAGCCAACCACATGCGGCTGGCTTTCCTGCTGGCTGCTTCCAGTGACGCGGCGGTGGGTTTTCAGGAACAGCGGGGACAGATTACGGCCGTCGCGGCAGCGGCGCTGGGCTGGCAAGCATTAACTCGCGGCGTAGAACAGAAAATGCCTTCCGGAAACTCTCTATTGGCCAAGGGGCTGCTGGCTTTTCTGGGCACGTATGCAGTGGGATTAACCCTGGAGCGGTTTCATGCTCTGAGTCAATCCTTGACTCGGGAAGAGAAAGACGTCGCCTACGAGCAAGCCTATCGTCTGAGCCGAAAAATGCTGGATGAGGTTCTGGAACGGATGGCTGCACGTGTCCGTTCGGCAGCATGAAACTCTCGGAGAGTGGTATTGCGATGGCTCTTTTATTGAAGCACTTTGAACTCTCCAATTCCCAGAAAGAATGTTCTAGGCGATTTCTCTCTCCCCGGAGCTTTCCCCTTCTTATGATTACGAATCTTCTGCGATTTGATCGGGAGGTGCATCATGCAGGCTCATTGGAGTTTCCATCATGTTACTCGCAATCCTCAGATCGAAAACGCCATTCATTCGTACACTCGAAAACTCGAGAAGTTATTGGGCCGGTTTTCTCCGGATCTGATTCATCTGCACGGAGTATTGGAGTATAGCGCAGCACATCAAGGTCCGGTTTGTTCGTTGAACCTTTGGTTGCCCACCGGCCAGTTGCACTCCCGGGAAGAGGGGGGCACGGACCTGGCGATTCTGAAATCCTGCTTCGATCAACTCATCGAACAGATCAAAAAGCATAAAGAGGTCCTGCGGCGGGAGAGTGTCTGGAAGCGCCGCCGGTATAAGTTTCGGCAGGAATTCCAAGAAATGCAGGCGGGGGAAATTCGCATCACTAATCGGCAGCAGTTGCGGGAGTACCTGGACCAGGTTTTGCCTCAACTAGTGCGTTTTATTGCTCGTGAATTGCGGTGGCGGGAGGCGGCCGGGCTGTTGCCCCCTGGTTATCCTTCTCAGGAAGAGATTGTTAATGAGATTGTGGTCAGAGCTTTGGACCATTGCGAGAAAAAGGCATCCGAGACCGACCCTCCTTTTCATTGCCTCATTCGTGAAGCGATCTCTGTTCTGGATGGTTCCATGGAAAATGCTGCTGCGCGACTTTCTGGAAGCGCAGAGGAAACGACCGCCATTGGCATCGGTTCTTCCTCCGATGTCCTGGCAGGCAAGATTGGGGCAGCACGTTTATGGCAGCGGAATCGGCTGTCCGCGACAAAAGAGGCTAATCTTCCTGAGACGCAGCTTCCTGATCCCGCCGACCTTTTTCTGGCCAACTTGCCCATCTTAGACCGGCAAGTCTATGTGCTCCGCGCCTTGGAAGGATTCGATGAGGAAGAAGCCGCCAAAGTGCTGGGAAAAACCGGGCCGGAAGTGGAACAGATCTTCTCGCGGGTAAGCCGTGAAGTTGCAGCGGCGCTCGATCAAAAACGGGCAGCAGGCTGGTCGCCACGCGCCTCGGATGAAATTCCTCCCGGTGCTGCGGCGGGATCCCTCCATCAGTAAAGAATGGTTTTTTTTAGGCGGTTTCCTCCATTCTCTCGGAGGCGAAAAGAAGGGACAAAGGTGTTCACGGTCGAACAACTCAGGCAACTCGCGAATTTCCATTCCAATCGCTACTCTTTAGCCACCTTTTATTGGAAAGCTCCTCCGGCGGCTAACCGGTCGCATCGCGGAGAAGAGACCCTGGTTCAGGATTTGTTCCGGGAAGTGCGTCAGAAGCTGGAAAGCGAAAATCACGGCCGAGAATGGTGGAATTCCTTCGAAGCGGATCAGGAACGCATCTTGCAATATCTCCGGGGCGCGAAAGAGGGAACTGCAGCCAACGTAGCTGTTTTTTCCTGCGCGGGAGAATCTTTCTGCCAGATTCTGCAGTTGCCGCGGGGACTTCACAGCGGTTTTGTTATCGGCGAGAATTTTTATCTCCAGCCCCTTTCGATCCTTTTAGACCAGTACCATCGCTCTTGTACGGTTTTGGTGGATCGGGCTTCCGCGCGCATTTTTGAGATTTACATGGGAGAAATCGAAGAGCATACGGCTGTGCTGGATGAGGTGCCGGGAAAAGTCAAAGCCGCTACCTGGAGAGGTGGGAACGAACGCCAGATCGAACGCCGTGTAGAAAACAAGGCGCACCAGCACTACAAGCGAGTAGCGGAGGTGGTGCTGGGATTTTTTAAAAAATATCATTTTGACTGGCTCATCCTCGGAGGACATGGCGACGGGCTAAAGGAAGTGGAGAGTTATCTCCACAGTTATTTGCGTTCCCGTCTTATCGGCACTTTCGCGGCGGACGTCAAAGTGGCTTCTTTGCCTGAGATTATGAACAAGAGCACGGAGCTTATCGAAAAACACGACGGCCAAGAAAAGCGGGCTTTGGTGCAGGATGTCCTCAATAAAGCCAGCCGTAATGGGATGGCCGTGGTAGGATTGGCGGACACGCTGCGAGTACTGAGCAGCGGGCAGGTGCACACCTTGGTGCTGGAAGAAGACTTACGAGTTTCCGCCGCGCGGTGCAGAAATTGCGGCGCTGTTACCGCCACGGGCGCGGGGCGGTGCCCCGAATGCAATGGTTCTTTGGAACAGATCGAGGATGTGGTCGAACAAGCGGTTCAAGCGGCAATCCAGGATAACAGTCAAATCCGTTTCGTCAGTGGCAGCGACGAGCTTCGGCAAGCAGGCGGGATTGGAGCCCTATTAAGATTTCGCACCCCCGAAACCGCTGTCGAACTTTGAGAAGCATATTCATCCAGGATCATCTTTTGGAAAGCAGTTGCCCCTTTTTCTCTCCTCATTACTCACACCATTAGACCATCTTCGCAATTACTGTATCGCCAAGCAGGACATTCCGAGCGCCGCCAGGAATCCGCATTTCAGGTCGGATCAAGCAAAAGCAACGGCAGATCCCTCGCGTTGCTCGGGATGACAGCCTCCGAGAGACTACACCCAATATGAAAATGCTCTAGTTCCCGCCCTTGCAAGTCGCCCTGCTGATCTTTACACTAGGTAACCTTGGACGTTCCATTCGTTTCTCAACAGCTCAGAGGAGGCTTCCTTTCAGTTGTTGTCCTAAGGATCAAATTACAGGCGACGACAACATAGCCGGATTTTTGCAGATATGACTCTCCGAATACCAGAAGTAGATATTATTTTTGAGATACGAAGCCGGCACCGGCCAGGCATCCTGGGGAAGATTTTCAGCGTCATCGGCAGCGAAGGCGGATTGGTGGGGGATATCACCACAAAATTTGTGGGGAAGACCCATTCAGTACGGGATATTACGATTTCGGTTTTTGACGTTGAGCACCAGCATCGCATTGAGCAGGCGATTGCGGAACTAACGGATGCCGAAATCCTTCAAATAAGAGACCCCGTTTTTGAACGGCACAAAGGGGGCAAGATCCATAGCGGACGAACGTCAGACATTCGGACGCTGGCTGACTTCCGATATGTTTATACGCCGGGGGTTGCGAGAGTTTGTACCACCGTTCGGGACAACCCTGCCAAAGCCCGGGAGTATACCGGCATTGCCAATAGCGTAGGAATATTTACCAACGGAACCCGGGTGCTCGGCCTGGGAGATATTGGCGCCTTGGCCAGCCTCCCCCTCATGGAAGGGAAGGCTCTCCTGTACGATCAGTTTGTCGGCATCAGCGCCACCCCCATGCTGATTGAGACCAAAGACCCTGAGAAATTTGTGGAAGTTGTCGAACAAATCTCGCCTTCTTTTGGCGGAATCCATTTGGAAGATATTCGCAATCCCGATTGCTTTTATATCGAAGACGAGCTGATTCGAAGGCTTCATAAGCCGGTGATGCACAATGACCAGCATGGCACTGCAACGATTGTTCTGGCGGCGGTGATGAGCGCGATGGCCCATATCGGACATCGGTTCGACCAGAGATTGACGGTCGCCCAAATTGGATTGGGCGCAGCGGGGTTTGGAATTGCCAAACTGCTGATTGATTATGGGGTGAACGTCATCGGGTTTGACCCGAGCGAGGAGGCAAGGAAGCGACTGGGGATGCTGGGAGGGAAAGAGACAACGATGGAAGAGGCGTTGTCCGGCGCGGATATTGTGATCGCCGCAACGGGTGTTCCCGGTTTAATCAAACCCGATATGATCCGGAAAGGACAAATCATTTTTGCCTTGTCAAATCCCGTCCCGGAAATTTATCCCGAGGAAGCCATCGATGCCGGAGCGGCGTTTGCCGCCGACGGAAGGCAAATCAATAATGCCCTAGCCTATCCGGGTCTGTTAAAAGCTGCCTTGGAAATGGACATTGATCAAATTACCCCGAAAATGAAAATGGCTGCCGCTACAGCGATTTTTGAACTGACCGAACCGGATGAATTGGTCCCCGATCCGCTGCGTCCCGAGGTGCATAAGAAGATTGTTGAAGCCGTGAAAAAATCTCGATAAACCACGGCGCATATGTTATATTAGGCGATGCGGGTGATGGCGTTCCGCTGAAATCTTGCGCATAAGAAAGCGACGCCGGAGAAGAAGGTTGCATCCGCTGAAGCTAGAAAACCACAATCTCCTTTCCGATACGCCAGCATAAGTTTCGGTTAGAAGAATACTTGGCGAGTTTGCGATCTCAGAGGAGAGAGAACTGTTTATTCGAGGAGAATCAGAAATGCAGCAAGAAGGCTGGAATCCCAGTTCATATGGAATGGAAGAGCATGGCATTTACAATGCAAAATCGGTCTACTGGAACCTTCCTTCTGCGGCTCTCTACGAACACGCCATCCGGCGGAAGGAAGGAGAGGTTGCCCACCTTGGACCTCTCGTGGTGAACACCGGGCGGTACACGGGCCGCTCACCGAACGACAAATTTATTGTGCAGGAACCGGGCAGCGAGGACCACATCTGGTGGGGACCTGTCAACCGTCCATTTGAAGCGGAACAGTTTGACCGGATTTATCAGCGCGTCCTAGCTTTCCTGCAAGGCCGTGAATTGTTCGTGCAAGACTGTTTTGTAGGCGCTGATCCCAGCTACCGAAAGCCCCTCCGCGTGATTACGGAGCTGGCCTGGCATAGTCTATTTTCCCGCAACATGTTCGTCCGACCGGACTGGTCCAAGGTCCACCAGCACGTTCCGGAATACACGATCATCTCCGTTCCCAATTTTCATGCCGTTCCGGCGCTGGATGGGACGCGGTCGGAAGCTTTTATCTTGGTGCACTTTGGCAAGAAGCTGGTGCTCATCGGCGGGACCAGTTATGCGGGGGAGATCAAAAAATCGGTGTTCACCATTATGAACTATTGCCTGCCGCTGGAAAATATTTTTTCGATGCATTGTTCGGCAAACATTGGCTCGGAACAGGACACAGCCATTTTCTTCGGGCTCTCGGGAACCGGCAAAACCACGCTGTCCACCGATCCGGAGCGGCGCCTGATCGGCGACGATGAGCACGGCTGGAGCGATCGCGGGGTCTTCAATTTTGAAGGCGGCTGCTATGCCAAAGTGATCCGGCTTTCTCGCGAAGCAGAGCCGCAAATTTATGAAACGACGCGGCGCTTCGGAACTGTGCTGGAAAATGTGGTAATGGATCCCATTACGCGCCGGCTGAACCTGGACGACGATTCCTTTACGGAAAACACACGCGGCTGCTATCCGCTCACCCACATCGAAAATGTGGAAGTTTCCGGGATGGGCGGGCATCCCCGAAATGTGATCATGCTTACAGCGGATGCTTTCGGGGTGATGCCTCCGATATCGAAATTAACCCCGGAACAGGCCATGTATCATTTTCTTTCCGGCTATACCGCCAAAGTGGCTGGAACTGAACGGGGGATGGGCAACGAACCTCAGGCCACTTTCAGCACCTGTTTTGGAGCGCCTTTCATGGTGCTGAAACCTTCGGTGTACGCCAATCTGTTGCGGGACAAAATTTCCCAGCATGGAGCCAACTGCTGGTTGGTCAATACGGGATGGAGCGGAGGGCCCTTTGGGATAGGGAAACGCGTTCCCATTGCCTATACGCGAGCCATGATTCGCTCGATTTTGAGCGGCAAGTTGGCATCGGTTCCCACGCGGCCCGATCCGATTTTTGGGCTTCATATTCCAGAGTCCTGCGAAGAGGTTCCCTCCGAGACCCTCTGGCCTAGCCGAACTTGGAAAGATCCTGCGGAATACGAAGCCAAAGCGAGAGAATTGGCCAAGCGGTTTGAGAAGAACTTTGAATCGTTCTCGTCTACCGTTTCTCAAGAGGTCTGTTCCAGCGGACCACGAGTGAAATAATCCGCCTTTCCTGAAGAAACTTCTTCGTTACAAGGACCTTTCTTGTTCCAAATGATTATTTGAACATCCTCTAGGGAGCAACAGAATTCCCATGGATGGCATCCTATAATTGGAGGACTAGATTCATGAGATGCCCGCAAAAGGGGATTGGTATTTTTTCCGGCATGCTGGGATTTCTTTTGATGGGAGGATTCGTCCTGGAAAGTAGCTCCCAGGAGAGAGACACAACCGGTGAGCAGTTCGCAGGCAAATTGGTGCGCGTGGTGGCTATTGGAGGGGAAACCACGGGATGGGCAGTTCGGCTGGATTCCGAACGCCAAATTGGGGACACAACCATTCGTCAGGTGGAAGTTGATTCTGGGCCGAGCCAGATTAGCTTGGAATCCTTCCAAGATAAGCGAGTGGAAATAACCGGCACGCTGACATGGCGGCGGGGTGTGGAGAGAAAGAAGTACCCGGTCGTCATTCTCGAAACGATTCGCGAATTGTGAAAGAAATCAACAACGATAAGAATTTCTCATTGGCAGCCGTTGGTTGACAAATCTGCAAGTTCGGACATACACTAGCTGTAACAAATTTTCAAAGCGTATTATTTTCCGGCCATTGCAAAGGTTGGTATCGGGGCGTGGCTCAGCCTGGTAGAGCACCGGCCTTGGGCGCCGGGGGTCGTGGGTTCGAATCCCGCCGCCCCGATCTTTTCTTGGTTTGCGATGGGGCCCCACCCC
>JACQGE010000003.1 GCA_016199675.1 Acidobacteriota bacterium
ATATTGATGAGACTTAAGTCCGGCAGTGGCGTCATTCCCAAGCCAGGTCTCTCCGGAGCCTGATATACAAGCTTGGCAGTTCCCTGCTCCAAATCGGCAGCCAGCCCCGGCACGATGTCCTCAGCCTCGCCGATCACCACATGGTCTGCGTGCTGGAGAAACTCTGGCACACTGGAGGTGGCCGGGCCGCCAATCACAGTCCGCAACCCTCGTTTCCGGCAGCGGTCAAGAATCTGGATCAATTCATCCTTGTGAATCAGCATTCCGCTCAGCATAGCAACGTCCGCCCACTTCAAGTCAGCTTCCGTCAGCCGACGAATATTGGTATCCACCAAGCGCTTTTTCCAGTGGGAAGGCAACAGCGAAGAAACGGTCATAAGACCCAAGGGCGGATATACGGACCGTTTGCCTTCAAAGGGCAATGCGTGCTTAAAGCTCCAATAAGTGTCCGGCCACTCCGGATAGATCATCAAAGCATTCATATTCTCGTAAGGAACCCCGTCAACGATTTGGTGTGAGCTTCAGCATACACTACCGGGTAAGGTCTTGCAACTTCCGATCATTCCTTCCGATCATTCCCAGGAAATCCCCCGAGCTTGCAGATCCTTCTGAAGTTGCTCCAAGGAGAAAAACTGCACGGCATCCAACCCTTCTCGCCGGGCCGCTTCCACGTAGGCAGGAATGTCATCGGCGTAAAAACATTCCTCAGGCTGGTAACCGGAGCGGGCTACCGCTTCCTGGTAAATTACCGGCGAGGGCTTCACGGCACCCACTTCGTAAGAAAGAACACAGTCGTCGAATCGACTCAACAGCAAGTACCGTTCCTTCACCATGGCAAAATGAATGGCGTTGGTATTAGAGAGCAGCAGCAACCGCTGGCGATAACGCAAACCAGCCAGCATCTCATCGGGAATGAGGGTATCCGGCAAGAAAATGCTGTTCCACAATTCCCAAAACTGCATTTCGCCCACATCCATTTCCAGGACCCGCGATACTGCACGCAGAAATTCCGGGGGAGAAATCTGGCCTGTCTCAAAACTCTCAACGAGTCCGGCAGAGCGGATGCGGTGCGGAACCTCTTGGGGTGGATAAGGACATACTTTGGAAAGCGCCGTGTGGCAGCGGCTGAAATCAATTGGCACAATCACGTTGCCAAGATCAAAAATGATCGCTCGAATCATTATTCCTCTTGCTAACTTAAGTCAGAACATCAGCCACAAAAAACTATTCAGGCAAGATCGAACAACAGAATCTCCGTTGTTTGGCTCCCTGGGGCGGCACTGAACAGGAGCGAATCCTCTTGGCTGATGGCAACCCCATCGCCTGACTGCAGCGGAACACTGTTCAATTCCGCAGTCCCCTGCGCCACCTGGACCCAGGCATGGCGGTCCGGTTGTAAACGATAGGTCAAGTTCTCTCCACCCCTCAAGCGACCTACGAGCAATCGAACGTTCTGGTGTACGGTAATCGCATTTGCCAGGCCGTCGGGAGCAGCGACCAGAATCAAAGTGCCAGTGCTTTCCTCGATCGGGAATTCTCGCTGCTCATAGCTAGGTGGCAGGCCTAGCCGCTCGGGCCGAATCCAGATTTGCAACAAATGGACCGGTTCCGTTTGAGAAGGATTATATTCGCTGTGCGTAATGCCGGTCCCGGCGCTCATTCGTTGCACTTCGCCCCGACGAATGACCGACCGGTGGCCGAGACTATCCTCGTGTTCCAGCGACCCTTGCAAGATGTAAGTAATAATCTCCATGTCCCGGTGAGAATGCGGGGGAAAACCCCGGCTCGGTTCGACACGGTCTTCGTTGATCACGCGCAGGTGGCGGAAGCCCATGTGCTGGGGGTCATAGTAGCGGTCAAAAGAAAAGGTGTGTCGGCTATCCAGCCAGTCTAGCTTCATCTGTCCACGTTCATTTGCTGGCCGAAGCGTAATCATTCGGACCTCCGAATCAACTACCGATTATAGCCCTACCCGCTCCGAACCCCGAAATCCGGGTTTGCAAAAGAGGAACAGGAGTGCCGCTATCCATTCTTTTCCCTTTCGGAGCTCAAACGAGCAATGGCAGACCGAATCGCTTTCTGGACTTGACCCATCGCCTCTTCACTCTGATAACGCTGGCGGGGCCAGAAAAAACCTCGAAGGCCATCCTTTTTATGGCGCGGCACGATGTGCACGTGCAGATGTGGCACGCTCTGGCTGACCCGATTATTAATCGCTACAAAGGTCCCTTCGGCCTCCATCCCCTGCTCCACAGCCAGGACCAGAAACCGAGCGTTGAAAAAAAACGCAGAGATCAGCCCGGCAGGAATATCGGCTAAAGTGGGGTAATGAATTTTCGGAATGAACAAACAATGACCGGGAAACAAAGGACGATGGTCGAGGAAGGCTACCGAGACTTCGTCCTCAAATACAATATTGGCCGGGACTTCACCGAGCGCGATTTTGCAGAATGGGCAATCAACCTTGGCAGTGCTCTCTCGGCGCGCCATGAATCTAGATTACCTCTGCTATTCCCTCAGGACAAACGGCGCGGTAAAGGAAGCCTCCGCGTGACGAATCACTGAGGAAAAATTGCCGCTCGGTTTTTCGGTATGGGATAATACAATCGTGTTTTTCCGTGCATTCCTTGACATGTATCAAATAGCTTGATGCGGATCCAATTCTTCTTCGTCCAACGTTTTTATCGGAAACGATCTCTATGAATGTGAAAAGGCGCACGGTCATCGTGTACGGCTTGATTGTTCTCGCGCTGCTTCTCGGCTATCAACTAATTCGATTCTTGGCACAGGATAATGACAACGTCATCATCCGTGTCTCGGGAAACATCGAGGTTACGGAAGCCGAAGTCAGTTTCAAGATCCCCGGGCGGGTCGTGGAACGCCTGGTCTCAGAGGGAGAAATCGTTAAAGCGGAGCAAACCGTGGCGCGCCTGGATGATTCCGAACTGACCCGAGAGGTGGCGCTGCGTCAGGCCGAGGTGCAAGCTGCCCAGGCTGCTCTCGCTGAGTTGGAAGCCGGTTCTCGACCGGAAGAAATTGCTCAGGCAGAGGCTGCGGCACAGGGAGCACGTGCGCGGCTCGAAGAATTGCAGGCGGGGTCTCGCACCGAAGAGATTGCCGCAGCCGAGGCTGCGCTTGAGCAAGCGAAGGCGGAAGCTGTCCGCTGGCAAGCCGAATATGAACGCAACCAGCGGCTCCACGAAGAAGGCGTTATTTCGACTCAACAATTGGAAGCGGTGCGGGCCAATTTTGAGACCTCCCGCGCCGCGCAAAAACAAGCGGAAGAACAAGGGAAGCTGGTTCGGGAAGGACCCCGGAGCGAGCAGGTCGAACAAGCCCGCGCCGCCTGGCGGGAGGTCAATGAACGTTATGCGATGATCAAAGCGGGACCGCGCAAGGAGACCATAGATCAGGCTCGCGCCCGTTTGGAGCAAGCGCAACAGGCACTAGCTGTAGCACAAACGCGCTTGAGTTATGCGACTCTGGCTTCCCCTCTTGCAGGAGTCGTTCTTTCAGAAAACGTGGAACCTGGAGAGTATGTAGCCGCGGGAACACCGGTCGTCACTGTGGGGAACCTTTCCAACGTCTGGCTTCGAGCTTACATCAACGAAACCGACCTGGGCCGCGTGAAAGTCGGCCAGTCCGTGCGTGTCACTACTGACACTGATCCGAACAAAGCCTATCAAGGAACGGTTTCCTTTCTCTCTTCCCAAGCCGAATTTACGCCTCGAAACGTCCAGACTCAGCAAGAGCGGGTCAAGCTGGTTTATCGGGTGAAAATTGACATCCCGAACCCGCAGATGGAACTAAAGCCGGGTATGCCCGCCGACGCTGAAATCCAGGTGACAACTCCGAATGCGGCCACACAGCCATGAACGCCATCCGGACTGACAACCTGACGAAATCTTTTGGTAATGTCATCGCGGTTCGCAACCTGACGCTGCAGGTAGCGGGAGGTGAGCTTTTCGGCCTTGTCGGTTCCGACGGCGCGGGCAAGACGACCACGATGCGTCTGCTGACCGCTATCTTGGAGCCTTCCTCCGGCGATGCCTGGGTGGCCGGGCATCACATTGTAAAGGAAGCAGAAGCGATCAAAGAACACATCGGCTACATGAGCCAGCGGTTCGGCCTTTATGCTGATCTCACTGTAATCGAGAACCTCCACTTTTACGCCGACATTTACGGTGTGTCACAGAAAGAACGCCAGGAGAAGATAGCCCGCCTGCTTGCCTTCAGCAAGCTAACGGCTTTTCGGAATCGCCGGGCCGGAAATCTGTCCGGCGGGATGAAACAAAAGCTCGGCTTGGCCTGCGCTTTGATCCATACGCCGAAGGTCCTGTTCCTGGATGAGCCGACCAGCGGTGTGGATCCGGTCTCCCGGCGCGAATTTTGGCGGATTCTGAACGAACTGCTCCGGGAGCAGGTTACCATTTTCGTTTCCACAGCTTATCTGGATGAAGCCGAACGCTTCCATCGGCTGGCGTTGATCCATGACGGGGAGCTGCTTGCCTGCGGTACGCCGGAGGAGATCAAATTGTTGATGCGCGGCGCCATCCTGGAGCTTCGTGCTTCCCAACCACGCCAAGCTGCGCAAGTCCTTCGACAGCAGCTCTCCGGAGTTTCGGTGGGACTTTTCGGCGACCGCATCCACATTGTGACGGACGATCCTTCGGAGCAAACTGCCGCGCAGGCACAGAATCTCCTTGGCAAAGCCGGAATCGAACTGCTCAACATCGGGCCCATCGAACCGGGACTGGAAGATATTTTTATCTCCGTCTTGGGAAGAAAAGCAGACCAGCAGCCAGAGCGAACCCCATGAAGGGTAATAAGCCCGACAAGGCCGTTGTCGTTAAAGACCTGGAAAAGCGGTTTGACAATTTCGTGGCCGTAAACCGGATCAGCTTTGAAGTTTTTGCGGGTGAAATTTTCGGTTTTCTCGGGCCGAACGGCGCCGGCAAGTCCACCACGATCCGCATGCTCTGCGGGATTCTGGCCCCGAGCAGTGGCGGCGGGACGGTGGCTGGTTTTGATCTCCGCACCCAACCGGAACAGATCAAGGATCGCATCGGTTACATGAGCCAGAAGTTTTCCCTTTACGAAGACCTGACCGTGGAGGAAAACATTGACTTCTATAGCGGAATCTACCGAATCCCTCCTGAAAGAAAACAGCAGCGCAAGCAGTGGGTGTTGGAGATGGCGGGTCTGGAACAGCGCCGTCAGATTCAGACTTCTCTTCTTTCCGGCGGCTGGAAACAACGGCTAGCTTTGGGTTGCGCCATTCTCCACGAACCTCCCATCTTGTTCCTGGATGAGCCAACTTCCGGCGTGGATCCCAACAGCCGTCGTCAGTTTTGGGAGCTGATTTACGAGCTTTCAGATCAAGGCGTGACGATCTTCGTGACCACCCATTACATGGACGAGGCGGAGCATTGCAATCGGCTTGCTTTGATCTATCGTGGAGAATTGATCGCCATCGGCAGGCCGGAGGCTCTCAAGACCGAACACATGACACACGACATTGTGGAAATCGTATGCGAGCGGCCGCAAGATGCCGCTGATTTGTTGGAAAAGGCGCCGGGCATCCAAGGAGTCGCTTTGTTCGGAAAGGGTTTGCACGCGACGGTGGAGAACGCCGAGGTTTCCGTTCCCGTAATCCGGCAAAGGCTCTCAGAGCGTGGTTATCGGCTGACTAGTGTCGAAAAAATTATTCCCTCCATGGAGGATGTGTTCGTTTCGTTAGTCGAAGCCTACGACCTTGCCCACCCGCCCTTGGAGGAGGTCCGCCGATGAAGGCGATCCGCCTGTGGGCTGTAGCGCGGAAAGAATTTCTTCATATCATCCGCGACCCGCGAAGCCTCGGAATGGCTCTGGCAATTCCGATTCTGTTGCTGATCCTGTTCGGATACGCTCTGACAATGGATGTGGACCGGGTCCCTCTAGTCATCTGGGACCAAAGCGGGACCCCGGCCAGCCGGGAGTTTCTCTCGCGATTTGTCGGCTCCAGGTACTTCTCTCTTCAAGAATATGTCCTCGGCTACGGGGAATTGGAACGCGCGATTGATTCGCGGAACGCCCTGGTTGCTCTCGTGGTCCCTTCTGATTTTGCCGGCCGCCTGGATGCAGGGCGTCCAGCCACAGTCCAGATGATTGTGGATGGCAGCGACTCTACCACCGCAACCCTTGCTATGGGTTACGCCGAGTCAACGGCGGAAACCTACTCCCGCCAGATTTCCTTGCGGCAGATGCGGCGGATCACGACCCGAGCGCCCGATCCGCCGCTGGATCTACGACCACGGGTCTGGTTCAATGCCGATCTGGAAAGTAAGAACTACATCGTGCCAGGATTGATCGCCGTCATTCTCATGGTGATCGCCGCATTGTTGACCTCCCTGGCCGTCGCCAGGGAGTGGGAACGCGGTACGATGGAGCAACTCATCTCGACCCCTGTCCAGGTGCGTGAACTAGTCCTGGGTAAGCTGCTTCCCTACCTGGTGGTGGGTTTTTTGGATGCCCTATTGGCAATTCTGATGAGCACATGGGTATTCCACGTTCCGTTACGCGGAAGTATTGCCTTGTTGTTGGTTGTCATTACAATTTTTCTTGTGGCGGCCATGGCTCTGGGGATGCTGGTCAGCATAGTATCCCGAAGCCAGCTCTTGGCTAGCCAGATGGCGATGATCCTCACCTTTCTGCCGGGATTCTTGCTTTCCGGCTTCGTGTACGAAATCAGCAGCATGCCCAAAGCGGTCCAGATTGTGACCTATGTAGTGCCGGCGCGCTACTTTGTTTCCTTGCTTCGGGGAATTTATCTGAAAGGAACAGGATTGAACGAGCTTGCTGGAGAGGTGTTCCTGTTAATTCTATTTGGCGCGGTCATTCTCACCGTGGCTTTGCAGAAGTTCAAAAAGAAACTGGAGTGATAATGTTCGAGCGAATTCGTCACATTCTGGTAAAGGAATTCATCCAGGTCTTTCGGAACCCGAGGACGAGATTTGTCATTTTTCTGCCGCCGGTAGTTCAACTCCTAGTTTTTGGATATGCCGCAACGATGGATTTGCGAAATGTGCAACTGGCGGTTCATGACCTGGACAATAGCGTGACCAGCCGGGAACTGATCAGCCGCTTTGTGCAGTCCGGTTATTTCAACATCGCCGAATACATCACCGACAATGACCGCGCCAGGCACTTGCTGGACACGGGGAGAGCACGGGCGGTTTTGCACCTGGAAAAGGGGTTTCAGGGAAAAGTCCAGGCGGGTCAAGTGGCGCCGGTTCAACTGATTCTGGATGGGACGAATTCCAGCACTGCAGGGGTTGTGCTGAACTATAGCGCGAAAATTACTACGCAGTTTTCGCAAGAGTTGCTGAATCGCCGCTTGACCCGGCAGATGGGCCGCGTGCCGACTCTGGGGGAGATCCGGCTGGAAACTCGCGCCTGGTTCAACGAAAACCTGGAAAGTCGCAATTTTTACATCCCAGGCATCATCGCCATGATCGTTACATTGGTAACACTGCTATTGACTAGCATGGCCGTCGTGCGGGAAAAAGAAATCGGCACCATGGAACAGCTTCTGGTTACCCCGATCCGACCCATTGAATTCATCCTGGGCAAGACGCTGCCCTTCGCTTTGATCGCTTTCGCTGATGTAGTCCTGATTACCACCATCGGCGTGTTCTGGTTCGATGTGCCGATCCGAGGCAGTTTGCTCCTTCTTTTCCTGGCTACGGCTCTCTATCTCATGACGACTCTTGGACTCGGCCTCTTTATGTCCACTGTCAGTCAAACTCAACAGCAAGCTATGATGGGGGCTTTTTTCTTTTATTTCCCGACTTTCTTGTTGTCTGGGTTTGTATTCCCGATCGCCAATATGCCGCTGATCGTTCAATGGCTTACTTTTCTGAATCCGTTGCGTTACTTCCTGGAAATCATCCGGGCTTTGTTTCTCAAAGGTGTCGGAATCGGCATCCTCTGGCCACAATTCCTGGCATTGGCCGTCCTCGGGACAGTTATTTTCTGGTTTACTTCGACTCGGTTTAAGAAAACATTGACGTGATACCTTTACGCAAGGAGGAGCAATGGAATTTAATTGGGCTCATGTTCATCTTTGGCTGAATCATTTCCCGGTTTTTGGTATTTTGTTTGGTCTTGTGTTGCTGATCGTTGCCCTGCGGAGCAAGAACGACCCTCTGAAGAGGTTATCCCTAATCCTCTTTGTCTGCATTGGCTTGATCACCATCGGAACCTATTTAACGGGAGAACCCGCCGAAGAAGTTGCGGAACATATTCCGGGAGTGTCGGAATCGGCTATTGAGCCTCACGAGGAATCGGCCCTATGGTCCCTAATCGCAATTGAGGCCTTAGCAGTCGTTTCCCTGGCGGGATTGCTTTTTTCGCGACGATCGGTCATTCCATCGACATTCATTACGATCTGCTTGCTTTTTTCGATAATTGCTATGGCACTGGTTACATGGACAGCTTATTTGGGCGGCCAGATTCACCACCCTGAAACACGTCCTGGATTTCAGGCGCCAGTAGCTGGAAATCGAAGCGAATGATCCATAAAAATGATGTGGAAAATATTGTGGAAAACTTACTGGCTATCCAGAATCCGAAATCTTAAGGGGAAATTTCATTGAAGATCATCCGTAAATTATTCCCGGCAATCAATTGATAATAATTGGGTTGGCATATGGCTGCTCCGCAAAAAATACTTCGGGGCAATCATTTTCGAATTAGATCCTTTTTGCTATTTTGCACATTTTTGCAGCAGGAAAATCCTTAAAGCGGGTATCTGAAGGGCTTTTGAAAAGAGTGCCACTTGAGGGCTATTTCAGGAGAAACTGCTGCCCTAGAAATAACTCCCACATTAACAGAGCATTAACAATTAATAATCTCTCGGTGTAATGCGATATTTTGCTAGTTTATTGACTGCCGTGAGGGGCAATTCCGCCTCTATGCAGACGAATCCATCCTCATTTTGGCGACGGATCACCCTGCCCCACTCATAGACCCAAGCTAGGTCCTTTCCTTCGTCCTGCGCAAAACGCAATTGCACTTTTTCCAGCGGGTCAACGAGTAGGCAGCGGTCCACCGCTTGCAATAGCTCTTCCAAACCTTCGCCGGTCTTGGCGGAAATTGCGATGCCCTCTCCGCCGCGTAATGCCTCTCTTTGATCTTCGCTGAGCAGATCAATTTTATTGCAGACTCGGAGGATGGGTTTATCCTGTGCTCCGATTTCCTGGAGCACATTGCGGACTTGCTCCTCTTTTTCATGCCGGTTAGGAGCCGCACAATCGGAAACCAGCAAGATCATGGTTGCCTCGCAAACTTCCTCCAGAGTGGCTCGAAAGGCCTTGATGAGAGTGTGTGGCAGGTTTCGGAGGAATCCGACGGTATCGGAAACCAGCATGCGCCGGCGTGAGGGCAATTCTAACAAGCGCAGGGTGGGATCGAGTGTGGCAAACATCTGCGGAGAGGTCAGCACGTTCGCCTGGGTCAGGCGATTGAACAAAGTGGATTTGCCGGCGTTGGTGTAGCCGACCAGAGCGAGCGTCGCTATCGGGATGCTTGCGCGGCGGGAACGACGGCGCATACGCTCCCTGCGAACCCTTTCCAGCGCCTGCTCCAACCATCGAATGCGGCGGCGGATGCGACGGCGGTCCATCTCTAACTGCGTCTCGCCAGGTCCCCGCGTGCCGATGCCTCCACCCAGCCGGGACATTTCCACGCCGTGCCCGGCCAGTCGGGGCAGCAAATAGTTTAGTTGCGCCAACTCGACTTGTAATTGTCCTTCCCGGGTGCGGGCATGGCGGGCAAAAATGTCCAGGATGACCTGCGTCCGGTCCACTGCGCGGCAGCCAGTCGCGGCTTCGATATTGCGCTGTTGCGTCGGCGACAACTCAAAGTCAAAGATCAAAAGGTTGGCATTGATTTTGGCTGCCTGTTGTCGGATCTCTTCCAGCTTCCCTCGTCCCACTATGGTCGCCGGGTCGAGGCGCTCCCGGCTTTGCAGAATTTTATCCTGCACCCCGGCACCCGCGCTTTGCGCCAGTTCGGCCAGTTCTTCTAGAGACTCTTCGGGGTGTAGGCCGGCAACGACTCGCCGGGAGGGCAGTTTTTCTTTCACTCCCACCAGGATGGCTTGTTCCATGGGGCCTAGCCGGGGAATAATTAAGCCTCCGCAACCTGGGCTGCCGCCGAAACTGACTGCACGGGGCGAGAAACCACCACGGTGGATATGGCGTGTTTGAAAATCAACTGCTCCTGATTATTCGCTTCCAGCACCAGGGCATATTTGTCAAAGCTCTTGATCTTGCCGGAAAGTTTCACCCCGCCCAGGAGAAAGATGGTAACCATCATCCGCTCTTTTCTCGCATGGTTCAAAAAGGAGTCTTGAATATTTTGGGAAGGTTTTTCCATGAGCCGGGTTTCCTTACGGGAAGTGTCAGGCATATAAATATTGTACTGCCCTCGATTCGGAACCGCAACGGAAATGGCGAAGTAGAAGCTCGGAACCCTAACAGGATAAAAATTAAAGAAGCGGCCGCTTATTACGGCGCAGCTCTGACGAATTATCCGAGCCTCTGCTAATTTCTTGCCGCGAGCGGAGATAGGCGTTTACAATCTTTCCATGCAGAAGCGCTTACCGGCAGCGCTGTGGTCTAGTATTATCTTCGCCGCATTCCTGTTTCCCTGGGGGGATGCTTGGCCCGCTCCAGAACCACAGGTTTCCCTTGAAAGCAGCCAGCCAGCCTACGCCTCTTCCCTATCCTTTGATTTGCGTCCCCAGGTGGAGCGCGCCAGCTTTCATTTGCGACAACCGGATTTGCAAACTCTTTATCAAGCGATTGCCAATGCCTATAGCATCCGCCTGCTTTTTGATCGCGATCTTCCCGGACCTCGCGTATCCAGCAATTTCGATCTGGAAAACGCGACTCTCCAGGAGGCGCTGGAAGCGGCCGGGAGCATCTCCAACACGTTTGTGGCGCCGCTCGATGAGCACACCGGCATCGTCGTCGCCGACACGCCGCAAAAGCGGGGCGAATACGAACGCCAGGTCATGGTTTCCCTGCACGCGGACTCCCAAACCACGCCCCAACAGTTGACCGAGATCAGTACTGCGCTGCGGACATTGCTGGATCTGCGCCGCGTCACCCAGGACACGCGCTCCAACTGGATCACCATTATGGGCCGCACGCGCCAGGTAGCCGCCGCCGAACGTTTTTTTCAAACGCTCCAGAAACCGCCGGGCGAAGTGGCGTTAGAAATCGAAGTCTGGGAAATCAACAGCCGGCGAGCGCGAGAACTGGGCGTCCTTCCGCCGCAACCGTTTCAGGCGCGGTTTCTCGGCCAGCCGCAACTTTTGCAGCAACTCCTCCTCGAGGCGCAAACCACCGGAGGGCTTTCAGGCTTCACGGTGGGCAAAGGCAGAACGCTCTACGGCGTGTCGATCCCCACGGTCACCGCGCAGGCGAGTTTCCTTTCCTCCATCATCCGCTCTCACCAGACGATGCAGCTTCGCGCCTCGCAGGGCCAGCAGGCCACCTTGCAGATCGGACAACGCTTCCCGGTTGTTATCTCCACAGTTGCCCCCAGCTTCGTTGCGCAAGGCCCGCAGCAGCAAGAAGGGTCTCTGGCCTTCTTTCCCACGATTCAATATGAAGACCTGGGCGTGGTTGCCAAAGTCACTCCCTACCTCCATGCAGGGCAGGAATTGACCCTGCAATTGGACGTAGCAGTCCGCGACTTGGGCAACGTGGGTGCGAACAATTTGCCTACGATCATCAATCGCCAAATTACCGGGCAAGTCCGGATCCAGGAAGGCGAGAGCTATCTCATTACTGGACTGCGAAACAATAATGAACAGAGGTCCGTCTCCGGATATCCATGGTTTGCGCGAATACCGCTGCTGGGGCTTCTGTTTGGGCGGTCGAAAAAGCAACAAGAAGAAAGCGAATTCTGGCTCCTGATCCGTCCGCACATTCTCCGGCCCGCGCCCGCCGAGGAGTTTGCTTCGCGTGCCATCTTTTTCGGCAAGGAACTGACCGGCCTACCTCCTGCCCCCGTGGTTCCGTTACCGACGCCGGCTGGCCAGCCTCCCGGACCGCCAACGGGTGGCGCTCCTGGAGTCGTTCCTGGCGTCCCGGTGCCGGTTGTGCCCCAGCCTGGGGTAGTGCCCGCCGAGCCGGAAGCCCAGCCGGGCGCTGTTCCGGCGGTCCCGTTGCCTGGCGTTCCGGTAGTCCCTGCGCCGGGCACTATCCCTGTGCCAGATGTGATTCCGGTCCCGGGCGCCATCCAAACCGTTCCGGGGGAACCTCAGCCACCGACAACCCCGCAACCATTACCCGAACCTGGGACGCAGCCGACCCAGCCTCCCCTTTAATGCCCCCAGTTTTCCTAGCGCGCTACAATAAAAATATGATCTATGAAATCACCGCGAACCTGATTGCCTTGATTCATTTTGCGTTTCTTGCTTTCGTTGTTTTCGGCGCATTCTTGGGCCGCGCCAGCCGATTCTGGCGCTATCTCCACCTGAGTTGTATGCTTTATGGCGTTTTCGTTGAGGTATTTTACTGGTACTGCCCCTTGACCTATCTGGAACAACGGTTACGAGAAAAGGCGGGCTGGGGAACTTATTCGGAGCCCTTCATCGCCCACTATCTCAACCGGCTGATCTACCTCGATGTTCCCCAATGGAGCCTGATTTTGGCGGCAGCAATTGTGTTGGGAGTGAACCTAAGTCTTTACCTCCACTGGTCCCGGCCACAGAAACATTCTTCCACTTAACCACCTTTGTACCGGTTTGAGATGCGATTCTTGTTGCAGCATCTGGGCAAAGGGCAGTAAAATTTTACTTATAGAATGCGGAGGTCGTTGTTTCTAGGACTTTCTCTTCATTACAGACAACGAGGGCGCGTAAACGAATGGGGTTCGTTCCAAGAATTACTTGCTTCATTTCTTGGCTTCGAACGGGGGCATCCCCCGTCAGGCGATTCCGGCTTGCGGAGTTTGTGCTGGTCCTGTTCTTCATCTTCGGAAACAGTTATTTCCTCGAAGCGATTCCACCGCAAGAAAACGCTTCCCAAAACTCTTCTGATCCGCGGGTCCTGGAACAGCGTGCGGACTTGCATATGGCGCGCAAAGAATACGCGGACGCAGCGAGTCTTTACCGCCGGCTCACTCAATTGCAGCCTCAGAACGCTGTTTACCAAAACAAATTGGGGATCGCCTACCATCTGTTGCAAAACCTGGGTGAGGCCAAGAAATATTATCGGAAGGCAGCTCAGTTGAATCCAAAGTACGGGCAGGCGATCAATAATCTGGCGGCCGTTGAATACGCCCAGAAGAACTACCGGGCCTCTATTCTTTCCTACCTAAAAGCCCTGGAGCTCACTCCCAACGACGCCGTCATTTACAGCAACTTGGGAACCGCCTATTTTTCTTACAAAAAATACGATTACGCCATGACCAGCTACCGCTACGCCTTGCTGTTGGATCCGAAAATTTTCCAGGAAACAGGTCGCGTGGGGACCATGGTACAACAGCGAAACGCTGAAAATGTCGCCGCCTTTAATTTCTATTTAGCGAAAACTTATGCCGAAATGGGCAAGGTGGACGAAACGCTGCTGTATCTGCAAAAGGCCTGGGAGGAAGGATTCCCGGATATCCTCAAGGAGTTGGAGGATAAGGTCTTCGCCTTTCTGTCAAATGAAACAGGGTTTCTGGAGTTGGTGGCCCGCATCCAGGCCTCTCAAGAAAACACGAACAATTAGCTGGAATTAGCCCGGCTTTCCGGCATGGGTGCGCCAGGTTGTGGCCGAGCGCCGCATCGAATCTCTCCCAAATAGACCTTCTATTGGGTTGCAGAAAAACTTTCGTGGAACATAACAACACCCTGAGCCTTGCTCCCGCCGAACGGCAAGGTAAGGACGTTTTCTTGTGGGACACCTTCATGGGTCAATTCAGGTAAGCTTCCGAACCCAAACCGTTCATAGTATTTAGAATCTCCAACAAGAACGCAGCCCTTGGCTCCTATGGCTTTCAGGCGTGAGAAACCTTCATGCATGAGGGCTTTTCCAATGCCTCGTTTTTGGTATTCGGGCAACACGGAAATGGGGCCGAGGCCATACCATTTCTGGCTACCATCAGAAATGGTTACCGGCGAGAAAGCTATATGGCCCACCACTTTTCCGTCAACTTCAGCAACCAGGGAAATAGCGAGGGCATTGGAGGTTCGCAATGCATTAATTATGAATTCTTCCGTGTGGTTACTGATGGGATGATTCTCAAAAGCCGCTTTGGTGACATCAGATATTACCTGAACATCTGACTCCATTTCATTTCGTATAATCATATTGATTAGACCATTTTACAGGGCAGAGTAATCGGAACCGCAGCCGTATCTGTTGATTTTATGAAAGAGCCGGATGGATCAGTTTGAAACGGCTAATCTCCGGGGGGCAATTGAGCCGAATCGGCACGCCTAAATATCCAATGCCGCGGTTGACATAGAGAGAGCAGCCCCGTTCCTGATAAAGACCACTCAAATATTTGAACCGCAACATGCCGATCCCAATCGGCACGCCGTTTACAGTGCCGAGGAGCACTTGGCCTCCGCCATGGGTGTGTCCAGCCAAGGTCAAGCCAATCCCGAAAGGAATTGCGTCGGCGAAGGTGTCGGGATGATGCGCCAGCAAAATCTTGGGGGCTTCCACCCCAGCCTCCTGCGCCATGCGGTGCAACTCCCGCCGGGTTCCCACGGGTTGATAGCGATAAAAGTAAGGGCTCGTTGTGTCCGAATTCAGCCAGTCCAGACCGATCAATGCCAAACGGTCCTGTCCGGACCCTAAGGAAACCACTTCGTTGCGCAAGGTCCGGATGCCAATGGTCTCCAGACCGCTGGCAATTTTGACTCCTCCCCGGTGCGGCCCCGAGACACTACTGGGATCGGAATATATATCATGGTTTCCCAACACTGCGAATACGCCCAAAGAGGCTCGCAAGCCTTGCAGGCCCCGCACCGCATCCGGCATGGCGGAAAGATGCCGGTCAATCATATCCCCGGTAATCACCACCAGGTCCGGACGCAATTGGTTGATGAGATGGACCATATGGCGTAATTCCTTTTCGCGAATGTAGGGACCGACGTGAAGGTCTGAAACCTGCACCACCGTCAGACCCTCCAGCGATCTCGGCAGATGCGGTATCGGAATGGATTGCTCCGGCGAGACGTCAATTTCTCCCATCGTTCCGTAGGCCCCATACGCAGCTACTCCGTAGATTCCTGGAATCAGCAGGCCAGCGCTCCCCGCCAAAAATCTCCGGCGGGACAAGGCCGGCAGTCGCGGAGCGAGTTCGGCGGGCTCTCCAGAAGTTCCTTTTCGAACCTTCCCAAGGATGTGAGCGATGGCTTTCACTGAACCCCAAAGAAATGCGGGAGGGGCCACTATGACAAAAAAAACAATCACAGTCATCAACCACGCGGCGGCAGGATAAAAGAAAATTTCCAGCACGGAAAGGGAAACTCGATCGAGAGTGCGATCGGCGCGGCGAATAAAGAACGCCAGGAGAGGAACGTTGAGCAGAAAAACCATTACGCTGATGCCATACATCAATTTGCGCTGGCGGGCCGGGGAATCAATCCAGGCGATCACCGCTTTCCACAGCGCGACATACGCAAACATATTCATCAGGAGAAGGATTCCGAACAAAGAAAGGCGAAAACTCATGTTGCTATCCTGCCAAGTCCCAACTCATTTCATTCTAGCTGAATCGAGAGTCACTTTCATCCGAGAAAGTCGGCCCTCGCCGTTTCCGCCTGTCGCACTCCGACCCAGCGATTTTGCGGTGGCAAAATCACCGAGCTTTTGTAAAAATCGGCGAACCTCTGCTGGAGAGTAGAGAAAAAAGCGGGCCGCTGTCCGCTGGTGTTTCCCGACCGCGACCGTGATCCCCCGCATCTTTTCAAAGACCCGCTCGTCGGTCGTGTCGTCCCCCAGATAGAAGACCAGAGAATGCCCCCTGTATCGGCTCCGCTCGGAGCGCAGGACAAATTGGATGGCTGTCCACTTGCTCGTGCGCGAATCCGGCAGAAGCTCCCATACTTTTTTGCCAGAGAGCAGATGCAGATTAGGGTATTTTGCTAAGACGCTTTGGATCGTCGTCCAGGCCAAATGTCGGTTTTGGGAAGAAGCTCTTCGATAGTGCACTGCTACGGTCGCCTCTTTGTCATCCAACGAGAGGCCCGGCACTTTCCGCAACTGGATCAATTGGCGCGTTGCTAGCTGAATTTGCCTCCGATGATCTGCATGCGCGAACAGTTCTGTGCGATTGTCGGGGTAATAAATTTCATAACCGTGCACTCCAATATACCAGATGCCCGACAACCCCACACGGGCGCGAACGTCCCTCACTCTCCGCCCGCTGACCACGCCGACCGTGATGCCGTTGCGCGCCATCTTTGCCAACAATTCCCGAACCGCCGCAGACAAGCAAACCGCGCCCGGCATTCGCCGAATCGGTGTCAGCGTTCCGTCGAAATCGGTAAACAACACGATCCGATCCGCCTGCCGCACACGCTGGGCTACGGCTTCCCAAACCCTCAGCAGATGTTGGGGCTTGTCCGCTGTCGGCCCAGAGCTCCTGGCCGGTCCGCCTTTCCGAGACTTTGTTATTTTTACCATCGCTTTTCATGATACCCGACGGAACCACGCGAGCCAAAAAAGCACGGCGAAAAGAGCCCGGTTTTGATACGCTTTCGTCAGAATGCGTTCAGGCTCACAATTTCAGCCGAAGAAATTCTGGATCACCGTTGGCCTTGGTGCTTCCGCTCTCCTCGCGGGAGGATTCTGGTCCCTGCGCAGCATCGAACGATCCCAAATCCGCAACCTGCTGAATGAACAGATCGGCTTCCGCAGTCCCGCCTTGGAAGTAACTTTTTCGCGACGCGTGATCGCCAACTCCGCCAGCCAAGAATTATTACAGCCAGGCGTTCGCCAGGGTCTTTGGACGCTTCATCACCGCCAAGGCCCACAAGATTCTCTGGAAGTTCAACTAACGGAGCGGGGCCATCGCTTCTTCTCGGTCGTGGGCCGCCAGATCCTGGCCACTTTTCAGGTCGGGACCCGAGAGGTAACCCGAGTCATAGACCTTCAGAGAAGTTCCGGCAGTCGGAAGGTCCGGTTCCGCTACGAGTGGAAAAGCCTTCACCAGAACATCGCCGTGCTCGGCGTCATGGCTCCTGAACTTCACAAGGAGTATGAAGGGGAAGCGCTCCTCCTTCAGGAAAACGATCAGTGGAAGGTTCTCCATTGGACCACGCCTCAACTGGACGACGTGGTAGCCCGCTTCCGCGCTTTGAAAAGTGCACCTGGCGACGGCATTTGAAGCCTCTACCATCGGAAGCAGTTACTAGGCGGTTCGAGACCGGAAAGTGAATTACACCGCCTTTTGCGGCTGCCGGATTTTTTTGTATCTAGGGCTGATGGCTTCTGGCGAAACGATAGCAATCCGCATTGGTATTTTATAGGCTGCCAACTTATCCTTGCAGAAAATTTGAATGCGCTTCTTCAAAGCGAGCAAGGGTTCCGGACGAGTCAGGGTGACTCGGGCCGCCACAATCTGACCCAGCAGAGCGTTGCTTTCTCCAAAGACAGTAACCTCGCGGATGTTGTCCATCTGCAACAGAACGCTCTCCACCTCCACGGGAGGCACTTTTTGACCGCCCACGTTGATGATTTCACTGCGGCGTCCCAGAATGCGGATAAAGTCGCCATCCACTTCCACCATATCTCCGGTGTTCATCCAACCGTCTTCATCAAAAGGGCTGGGAGCGTTCAGATAGCCCAGCATTGCGGATTCCGCCCGAATCCACAACAGACCATCCACAACCTTGGTTTGAAAAGCCTCCCCGCCCAGTTGCACCCAAAGCGAATCGGGAAGCTGCGACTTGGACCGCAGGATTCCCACTTCCGTCAATCCATAAGTTTGCTGGAGTTCGGCATCCGGCAAAATCTGGCGGATTCGCCGCAAAGTAGCCTCAGGCATTGGCTCCGTGCCATAGGTGATTCGCTTCAGGGACGAAAGATCGAAGTTTCGATAGACTTCCGAAATCAGCAGGAGGTTCAAAAACGTCGGTGTCGTCGGCAACAACTCCACCTGATGACATTCTATAGCTCGGCATACGGTTTCTGGCGCGCGGTTGCGCACGGTCACCAGAGTGCCTCCACTGGATAAGGTTGCAAAGAGTGTGTTGATCCCACCAATGTGATCGAAAAGCAAAAAGCCCAAGGTCCGTCGTTTCGGACGGAGAACTTTGAATTTCTCCAAGAGACGGGATATATCGTGCAGGGCCGCCTTGTTTTCTCCTGTAGAACCGGAAGAAAACAAGATCAAGCCCGGCTTTGCCATCTGGATGAGTTGCCGTGTAAGCGGGTGGGTGACGGTTCTATCGTTCCGCTGGATTTCCCAGTTATCGTCCGGCCCAAAGCGGAACGAAAACTCCACCTCCGCAATCTCCATCAATTTTTTCCGCTCACCATTGGCCGATTTGCTGAGAGGCACCACGATACCCGTGAGATCGATAAGGGCGAGGAACACCGCAATAGTATTGGGCGAGAAATCTCCTTCGACGGCGACGACCTGGCCCGCTTGCACCCCGTGGTCCCGGAATTGCTCTTTCCAGGACGTGACGGCACGAAAAAGGGACGCGTAGGAAAAACCCCGGTCATTCCAGATCAGAGCCGGTTCGTTCTCCCATTGGCGGAGGCGATCCAAGAGCCAGGGAATAGCCATCACGCTCCTCCAAGGTAGATTACTTGGCCGGTGATATAATCGCTCTCCGGCTTCACAAAAAAATCAACCACATTCGCAATGTCCTGAAAATTCCCCAATCGTTTGATGGCCAGATTGCTGACAACCCGGTCAATCTTGGCCGGTGGAATCGAATCAATCAGGTCCGTGGCTACCGGGCCTGGGCCAATCACGTTGCAAGTGATTCCCCATTCTGCCAGCTCACGCGCCAGGATTCGGGTGAAGGTAACTACCGCGCTCTTGGAAGCTGCATATACGGATTCGCCCTCGATTTTCATGGGCACCGCCACGGTGCTGAAGTTAATGATGCGGCCATAACGGCGTTTCTTCATCAACTTGGCGCTTTCCCGGCAGACCAGGAAAAGACCTCGAAAGTTCGTCGCCAGAATCCGATCAACCGTAGAAACCGGAGTGAGCAGGATGGGGTTCATCGCAGCTATGCCAGCGTTATTGATGACGACATCGAGCCGGCCATGTCTTCGGCCAATGGAAGAAATCATCTTTTTGACTTGGGCTTCGTCGGATACGTCAGCAGCATGGTGAGTATAGTTGGGCAGTTTCCAGCCGGGACGTTGGCGGCTGCACCCCTCGACAACAGCGCCTTGGTTCACAAAGTGTTCGGCCAGGAAGCGGCCGATCCCTTTTCGGGCGCCTGTGATTAATACAACCTCATGCCGCGTCATTCGGAATTTCTTCCCGGATTAATCGCTCGATATAATCCACTAGGGAACTGACCGTACGGAAAGGGCTGATTTTCTGAGAAAGCGCGCGTTCATCCGCCAGGGTAAGGAGGATGCCGTGTTCTTCCTGAAGCCGCTGTTCGACATCCACGATCAGGTTGACCAGCCCCAAGGAGTCACAGACAGAATGTTCACCGATCAGAGGAGTAGATTCCTGGACCGCCTTTTTATGTTTCCTAGTCTCGCTCTGTCGGGAGAGCACGTCGCGAAGGGTGGAAATCACGAGCGCCGTGATTTCAGTTCGGCTTAGTGGTTTCTGCTTCGGCTGCATGCTTTGGAGGAGCATATCACAGGCATTCTCCGTGAAAGGCAATCATTTCGGCAGGAATTCGCACACGCAGGTAGCAGTACAAGTGACGCGCCTTAATCAGCGCCAGCAGCGCGAGTCAGGTGGCGAGTTCTGGCAGGAATGGACGAAGCAACTTCCTGAGCCGTTGAGAGTCCTTCCGCGATAGCATCGTCAATGCTGGAGTATTTCCATCCTCCAAACCGGCCAATCGTCCATACTCCCCGAGATTTGAAAAATTCTGCCAAGCGGGAAACCCGCTCCGAGCGGCCAAGATCGTGCACCGGGTAGGCGTGGCTAAAATAATATCTCTCGGAGGAGCAGATGTCCGAGTCTCCGAGAAGGAAACCCAGTTCCGCCAGAGACCGGCGCGTGCTCGCTTCCATCTCATCCGCTCGATCCATATCTGGTTCGGAAATTTCAACCGAAATAATGCTGCAACCCTTCGGGGCCGAGGAAGGAGAGATATTGGAAGGGAAAATAATCCGGAAAAAGGGATATTGAGGCTCAGGAAAATACAGCCAATGATAGGAATGCGGCAACGGACGACGGCAACAGTAAACGAGGCTGAGTAAGGAAGTGCAAACTAATTTCGAGGCGTCGTTGCGAAGTTCCTCCGGGAGGTTTGTGGAGAGAAAGGCCAGGGTCTTCAAGGGAAGCGTGGAGATCAACCGGTCGTAATGCGCTTCTTGGCCGTTCTGGAAGCGAACGACCTTGCGCTCCAGATCAACGCCTACGGCCTGATGGTTCACCTGTACTGGCGCGATCCGGGCCTCCAGGCGATCCACCAACTCCTGCATGCCTCCTACCTTGGGATAATAAAAACAGGCGTTATAGCCGGCTTCACTGACCGATTTTCTCCTAACGAGGTTGCCGAGGACTTCCCGCCAGGAGATTTGGGGTATAAAAGGTCGTAGCCAGTCCACGCTCAATTCCGCCGGAGCCTTTCCCCAAAGCTTGGTGTTGTATGGAAACATGAAATGGCGAGCAATGCCGGCGCCCAGGTGCAAATGGACCCATTCTTCGAAATTCTTTGGTTTGGAGAGGCCATTCCTCCGGCGATTCAACCAAGCCCGCCAGTAACCGGCCAGACAAGAGGCGCGTTCGGCGGGAGGAAGAGAACCCAGGTGGGTCTGAAAAGGATAGGGAACATAACGTCCGCGGAAATAAATCCAGGCGCGGCGTTTCAACGGGAGCAGTGTTTCATCCAATAGTTCCCGCACGAAGTTGTGCATATCTTTGGTGCGGAAGTGCAGCACGTGCGAAACAATATCGTAGGTGAAGCCGTCCACTCGTTGCGACCGGCAATAGCCGCCGCTGCGAGCCTGCTGTTCAAAAATGCCGTAGGTTTCGCCGGAAATTCTGCTGAGGCCGTAAGCAGCGGCCAGTCCTCCGATTCCAGCTCCTAAGATAATCGTATGCATTCTCTATCCTACAAAGGTTCGATCATTGCCTATCGTAAGGGGGAATGATCGGCTCGGCTGCGGAGATACTTCACACGCCTTTTTCGTGGCGGGGAGGTCTTCCCTGTTGTATGCCCAACTTAACTTCTCTTTTCTCCCCTAATTCGCCACGAAGTCTTATACAACTTATATGTTAAATCCTATCGCAGAAACTAGTAAAACTACTAGTTGTACTCACAATTTTTTATATGTCATACATCACGATCTGATTTGTTTTTAGGAAATAGGTAAGATTCCCATGCTCGCACTGAACTGTCTTTCTATTGTTTTCCCCGGAAAGCTCCGGTGTTAGAATACCCCCAAGTAGCAGGAGAGAAATGAAGTCGTGTTGAATCGAATTGCTCGACGGACGGATGGGCGGACTTGGTTCATTTCTCGAGCGCGGGCGTGCGCCTCCGAATGTTCTGTTGGAACAGCCATCGCCGGCACATTCTTAAGTTTGGTTTTCCTGGGACCGCTCCTCCCCCTTTTTGCGGAACAGGGATCTGAAAAACTGCTGGAATTCAGGGGGCAGGTAACGTTGCCTCCCGGCACGGTATCACGCGGCAGGCACGTGCGGGTAGCCTTGTCCGGAGTGAGTGCGCCGTTTGCCTCTCAATCCTGGCTTGACTCCAAAGGCCGCTTCCGCTTCCGCGACTTGCCGCCTGCCACCTATACGGTGGCCATTTATATTCCCGGGGCGGGCGAAATCATTCAGACGGTGGAGATCACTGAGAGTTTCGCCGATAGCAACCATCGGGTAGAAAAAAAGTTTCTGTTCGATTCGGAAACGTTGCAGCAACGGGCCAGAGCAGTCCCGAGGGGGCTGGTTTCCGTGCGGCAGTTGAGCATTCCGGACAAGGCTCGCCGGGAATACATGAAATCCATGGACCGATTGAAGCAGTTGGACGTGGAAGGCGCCATTCAACACCTCCAGAAAGCGATCGAAGTGGCGCCTCAATATTCGGAAGCGTACAACAATCTCGGCACGATCTATTTCCAAAGGAAAGAGTACTTGACAGCTGAAAAATATTTTTGCCGGGCCCTGGAGTTGGAGCCAGGAGCCTTCGAGCCGCTGGTAAACCTGGGAGGCGTATTGCTGGCCCTGAAGCGTCCAGAGGAAGCCCTCGAAGTCAACCGCCAGGCCCAGCAGAGCCATCCCCAGGATGCCCTGGCCAACGCTCAACTCGGTCTCAACTATTTCTTCCTTCGGGACTATGAGCAAGCCGTGACGTATCTCCAACGAACGCAAGAACTCGACCCGGCCCACTTCTCCCAACCGCAACTTTCCCTGGCCGAGATTTACCTGCGCCGCTCTGAAGAAGAGGCTGCCTTGCGAGAGCTCCAGGATTTCTTGAAATACCACCCTGATTCACCCGAGGCCGAGAATGTGCGCGCCACGATTGAGGAGATTCAGCGCTCTCAGAAAATTCCACCGCCGGACGAACAATTGCCCCTATAGCGCCGGGCAATAGGGGAAAACCTTACCCGGCAGCAACCCCTGCCATGCTTGTCTTACTGGACAAATTATTTCCGCCTCCGCCTGGCGGGCGAGTGCTCAGCCGCGAAATCGTGGGGGGCGCTACCACATTCACTGCGCTTTCCTACATTCTTTTTGTCCAACCCGCTGTGCTCTCCCAGGCGGGGATGGATTTTCAATCGGTGTTGCTGGCCACCTGCCTGGCAGCAGCCTTTGCCACCTTCCTCATGGGATTCCTGGCAAATTATCCAGTGGCCCTCGCGCCCGGCATGGGTGAGAATTTTTTCTTTGTCTATTCTCTTGTCGCGGCCCCCCCGTCGGCTTCGGACTGACCTGGCAGCAGGCGCTGACCGCTACCTTCTTGGCAGGAATCGTTTTTATGTTCCTTTCCGTAATCGGCGCTCTGGGTCGCTTAGTAGAGGTCATTCCGGAATCTCTGAAACAGGGGATCGCTGCCGGAATCGGCCTTTTCATTACGCTGATCGGTTTTGAATATGGCAACCTGATCCAGTCTCATCCCGCTACTCTTCTGCAATTGGGCGACTTGCGTCATCCGGCTTCTGTGCTGACGCTGGTGGGTTTGCTCCTGACCATCACATTGCTCGCCTTTAGGGTGCCCGGAACAATCTTCTTAGGTATTCTCGGAACCACAGCCATTGCTCTGGTTTCGGGAATGGTGAGATACCAGGGTCTTTTTTCTTTCCCCACGGCTCTGCCGGACACCGCTTTCCGGCTGGATTTTCCCGGCCTGTTTTCCATTACGCCGGCAACTTTATTTGCGGCTATTTTTGTGCTTTTTTTCCTGGACCTGTTCGATAGCCTGGGAACCGTCGTGGCCGTGGGGGAGCAGGCCAATCTGGCTGTGGATGGACGCTTGCCTCGGGCTGGAAAGGCGCTTTTTTCCAGCGCCGCAGGGACCGCCGTTGGCGCCACCCTCGGCACTTCCACCGTGGTCTGTTATGTCGAGTCCGCTGCAGGTGTTTCCGAAGGGGCGCGGACCGGCCTCGCCAACCTGGTGACCGGCAGTTTGCTGCTCGGCGCTATGTTCCTGAGTCCGGCGGCTTCACTGATCGGCGGGGGGATCGAGATCGCACGGGATGCGGCTAATAATCCTGTCCTGCGCTATCCCATTCTCGCCCCGGCCCTGATCGTGGTCGGCTCCCTGATGTTAAAGATTGTGCGGCGCTTGCCCTGGGACGATCCGACGGAATATATCCCTGCCTTTCTTATTCTCGTCACAATTCCTTTTGCTTTTTCCATTGCGGCTGGAGTCGCCGTCGGGTTTGTAAGCTATGCGGCGGCCAAGGCCTTTACGGGGCGATGGAAAGAGTGCCACTGGCTGATCTACCTGTTTGCAGTCCTCTTTGTTCTGCAACACTGGTGGCTTGGCTAGTGGGTGGGTCTATAGTCAGAGAAGTGCGTCTCAGCAAGCGGGCCTGCGAATTGAGATGGATTGTTGGAGTTTATTAGACAACTTTCAGCGTTGGTGTATAGTGCCGGGTTTTCCCCGCTCCCCAGCCCCGCAGGGGCGGTAGAACCTAGTATCCTGAGTCATAAGTTCGCGAACTAGATTGACGCATCGTACGTCTAAGGTATAAAGG
>JACQGE010000052.1 GCA_016199675.1 Acidobacteriota bacterium
ATGCAAGAGCGGCAGGTGACGATTGGCGAAAACACCTATGCCTTGGAAGACCCGTTCTGGGTGCTGGCGACGCAGAATCCGGTGGAACAAGAAGGCGTGTTCTCACTGCCGGAGGCGCAACTGGACCGCTTTGCCATGATGATTCGGGTCCACTATCCAACACCGGAGAACGAGTTTCAGATGCTGTTGACCCGGTTAGAAGAGATGATGGTCAACCCGGTGGCGGAGCCACAGACCGTCGTGCACATCCGACACTTGATCAGCGAGGTGCATGTGGATGACAAGGTCCGCCGCTACATTGTAGCCATCGGACAGGCGACCCGAGATTCCCGGCCCGAGACACTCCCGATCGTCCGGGAAATGGTATTGCATGGAGCTTCGCCACGATCCTATCAGCACTTGCTGGCCATGTCGCGGGCGGTCGCGTTTTTCCGCGGACGGGACTATGTATTGCCTTCCGATGTCAAATTTATCGGCGTGGATGTGCTCCATCACCGGTTAGTCCGCTCGATTCGAGCGGAGGTAGAAAACGTAAGCACGGACGAAGTTGTAACCGAAGTGCTGCGGCATACGTCGATTCCTTAAGGAGTTTACCCTGTGTTGGCGCCCGAAATTGAGGAGGAGCTCCGCGAGGTAGAGATCGTTGCTTCGCGGCGGATCCGCAGCATGCGCTTCGGAGAGAGCCGGAGTCCGCTGAAGGGGACCGGCTACGATTTGGAAGCCCACAGCAAATATACGATCGGAGAGGACCTGCGGCGGGTGGACTGGAATGTCTCGGCTCGGATGCAGGACCTTTATATCAAGCGGCAGTTTGAAGAAAAGGAAGTGACGGTTTTCCTGGCGGTGGATGTTTCCCGGTCCATGAACTTCTCCACTGCCCACTATTCCAAGCGGCTTCGTGTGCTCCAGGTGGCGGCGACCTTGGGTTTTTCGGCCGTGAGCGATAACTGTAATTTCGGTTTTATGGCGTTTAGCGACCAGATCGAGGCCTTTGAGCGTCCCCGGATGGGCCGGGCGCACGTCTGGGGGGCCATTGAGCAACTTTATAATTTGCAACCGAAGTCGCGGGGAACCGACTGGGGAAAGGCATTGGTCTTTCTGCGAAGCCGTCTGCGGCGAATGGCCATGATTTTTCTGCTCTCGGACTTCATTGCGGACCCGGAGTTGGATTCCCTGACCGATATGCCGGACTTGAAGGTTTTGGCCAGAAAACACGATGTGGTCCCGATCATTTTCGGGGACCAGTTGGAGAACAATCTTCCCAGCGGGCACGGCCTATTGCGATTTCGCTCGCCGGAGAGCGGCCAGGAAATGGTGCTCAACCTGTCATCGGCGAAGCGGAGGCACTATGCGGCGTTGGTGGAGGAGCGCCGATCGGAGCTGCGGGATTTGTTCTATCCTCTGGGCATGGAGTGTCTGTTTCTGGAAGTCAGGGAGCCGTTTTTGGATCCCTTAATGTTGCTTTTTGAACGTCGGAGGAAAGTATGAGAGATGAGTGTCGGGTCGGTTGGAACCATGAATGTCAACGAGGGCAGCTTGCGGAAGCAGTGCGGAAAGGTTCCTGCACCCTGGATGGCCGAAAGAAATCCGCACCCTGGTTGCGTTTGGCGATTGTGGGAATCGCCTTGTTGCTGACTCTGGGCCGAGGGAGCAACCGGGTATGGGCGCAGGAGTATGATCAGCGGAGCCAGCAGCCCAAGAGGACAGCCCCAGCCGGGAAAGGAGCAAATGAAATCCCACCTCCTCCCGAGGGAATGTCCTATACGACCGATCTAGATCACACGGCGGTTTGGGTAGGCGACCAGTTTCACTACACGATCGTCGTTGATTATTCTCCCGAGTACGAGTTCGTGCTCGATACTTTAAGCAGGGAAACGGTAAATCTGGAACCGTTTCATGTAATAGACCTCGGTACGAAGACGATCCCCTTAAAGAGTGGCAATCAGCGGCTCTTTGTGAACTTAATACTGGCCAGCTACACAACAGGCAAAGCCAGCGAACAGATTCCTCAAATTACTTTGTTCTACTTTCGGCGAGATCAACGGACGGCAGGCGCTCAAGAGGCCGCTGCCGAGAGCCTGACAGTTCCGGGCCCGGTTATTGGATTACGCACGACGCTGCCTCCCGAGCCAAAAGATATTCGCGATGCGGTTACAGTTTCCGGATGGGATCGCTCGCGGTGGTGGGTGGCTGGCACCGGCTGGTTTTCATTGATTGTGTTGTTTGTGGGTGTAGGCTGGGAAACGGTGCAATTTGTAAAAAGAAAGAAGACCCGGAAGGGGCCAGACCGCCGCAAAGCGATGGAAGCGGTTCGCGATCGGTGGGTCTCGGGAGTGCCAGCAGATTTCTCCAATGCCCAGGCCGTGATTGAATTCTATGACCGCTCTTATCGAGATATCAAAGAATATATTGGCTACTACCTGGAAACTTCCGCCATGGGCTTGACCTCGGAAGAATTTGAGGCAGAGATGCAACGGCTGGGGACAGATCCCAGTTTGGCGGAAAAAGTAGTGCGCACTCTAGGGGCTTTGGAGACGGTGCGGTATTCGAAAAACGGCACTGCACCCCGCCGGGAAGTTGCCGAAAGGACGACGCAGGAAGTGCGGGAAATTTTTGCGTTTGGTTCGAAGCGGTAGGAACGAATAATGACTTTCCAGCATATCGGGTGGTTCTACCTGATCGTGCCGCTGCTGGCCGCGCTGGTTGCGCTGCGCTTCTGGAGGAGGCATTATTGGGGGCATTCGCTGGTCGAGCATCTGGCTCCCCGATTAGGCAATCCGAATCCTCTATTCCGTCTTCCCGCAATCCTGGAAGGCCTGGCCGTGGTTTTTTTGCTGGTCGCACTGCTGGGACCGGTGTATCCATTTGTTCTGAATCGGATCGAACGCGGCGGCCTGCAGATCATGTTCGTAGTGGATCTCTCTCAAAGCATGGAAGAAAATATGCAGAGAGGCGTTCCTCCGCCGCGGCCCCAACCCAGCCCGACTCAGCCCGGGGCGGTCATAAGACCAGGCAGCAAGATGGAGGCGGTGAAAGCCAGCGCCATCGAGTTTGTGCGCAAACGCCCGGGGGATGCCATTGGTGTCGTCGTTTTCTCGAATAACGCATATCTGGTCACACCGGCCACGTTCGATCATGAGAGTCTCGGGGATTATCTGCAGATGGTTAGCACTCAGACGTTGATCAACGAAGGATTTACGGGTATCGGGGAAGGGCTTTATATGGCCAGCAATTACTTCCGTTTTAGCAAAACACAGAAGGAGAGGGATCGCCGTACTAAAGGGCAGGTCATTGTCTTGTTTAGTGATGGTGATTACAACTATGGCCGAGACCCGATGAAGGAAATCGAAAAATCCCGCTACGACGGCACTCGCGTTTACTTCATTGGCGTGTCTCTGGAACAAGGAGCCTCCCAGCAAATCCGAGATGCTGTGCCGAGCACTGGAGGGAAATTTTTCGACGTAACCGACCCCAGGCACTTGGAAGAAGCTTTCGCGGAAATCAATCGGCTGGAGAAAGGCCGTTTCTACGCCACGGAATTGGTGCGGCACCAGCCGGCTTATTTTATTTTCGCCTTACTTTCATTCCTGGCACTAACCGCGAGGATGGCAATCAATGCCATCCCTCATTTTGTAGAGATCAGCTGAACCTTTATGCAAGCAACGCTGGAATTTTTCGACAATCGGCATCCGACCCGGAGTGGCTTCTGTGTAGCGGAATTTTCTGTAAAAAGACAGCTTGCCCTGGGAGAATTGATATAAAATACACCGGAAGCGCAGGAAAAGAGGTATAGTCGTGCAACGAAGCCAGGGTTTGGCGGAAGTTTTTTCAATTTTGTTTAATTCCTTATGGAGGTTCTATGGTTCTGTTCATCCGCAGAAGTTTTGCAATGGCTGTTTTAATACTAGGGGGATGGTGGTTGTCTTCTCCTGCTATGGCGCAGCAGCAGGCGGCTACTCGGGTTACTCTAGGTAGCAGTTCTGGGACTCCTGGCACCTCGGTTGTTGTTCCAATCTACTTCACCCCAGTAGAGGGATCGGAGGTGGGACGCCTGAAGATGACAATTGATTTCGTGAGCAAAAACCTCAAGTACTCCAAGCTGGACCCCGGCATTGCGGCGGAAATGGGGAAAGTGGATCTGAATACGGAAGCCAAAGAAGGCAAGAATGACCAGGATTTGGAAACCACAACGTTGACCGTGATAGCCTCGTTCCTGACGCCGACACCTCCGGACAAGGGAATTCCATCGGGCTTGCTGGGCTATTTGACATTAAAGATCAATGATGACGCCCGGACGGCAAACATCAAGCTGAACACTACGGCTGAGGCTGCGGAGTTAAAAACGAACAAATCGATTGATGTTCAAGCGACCAGCGCCACCGTGGAAGTTTTAGCGCCGGGATCAGAGCCATTGGTAACCTGCTTTATCTTCACGCACTGACGGCAAGACTCGTGCTCCTTGGGTCCGCTGGCGTGCGTTGGAAAGCCAAAGACTCTCAAGAGCAACGGATTCCCGTTCATTTATGGGGGAAGCAGCCGGGTTTGTGACTTACAAGAATGGGCGGCGAAATATTCTTTGCCATAACCATCAGTCGTTCATTCGTGTCGGGCTGTTTTCCTTCCTTATCGCATCGGGAGTAGGTTTTCTCGGATGGGCTGCGGATGACTCTACCGAGCTAACTCTTTCTCAATTTCGGGCGCAGGCAAAAAACCCGCGCCCTCCGGCTCCGATGCGAGGTTCGCGCTCGCGGGAAGATCCGGCGGCTGAGGCAGAATTCCGGCAGCGGGCCGACGCCCTATTTTTCAATTTACTATCAGCACAAGGAAAAGAAGCAGCGGCGCGGCAAAGCCTCGACCGGATTTCGGGATGGAGCAAAGCAGCCGAGGCTCGTCTGGCAGCCCAGCAATTAGCCCCGTTGGATATGGAGCTGCTCCATTTCGCCGAGGCTAAAGCGGCGAGCAGGCTGGCACAATCGGAAGGCGAACGACGCCAAATGCTTCAGGAAGCTAACCGGTTACTGGGCCGGGAGCCGAGTTCTTCCTTTGTCGTTCTCCCGAACAAGACAGCTTCGGACCCACCGGAGGAGCCCCAGAAATCAAAGACCCCGGCTCCTGCTTCGGCCACAACATCGTCGTCGGAGACTGAGCCATCCCGAAATGCCTCCTCCGACCTCACCAAACTTCAGTCTCGGATGGGGAAGGAATTATTGCCGCAGGCTCATGAGCTGCTTGGCAAAATGTACCAGAGTTATCTATTCGGGGGTGTGGCCTTGAGTGATTTGCTGTGGGTGGAGGAAGAAGTATACGATGCCGAATTGCAGTATCAATTATTGGTCGTTGAAACCGAAAAAGAAGTCGCCTCCGCAGAACCGTCGTCGTTGTAGTGCCCCGGATAATGGATGAAATCAGGTTCAGCCTTTAGCCGATGTTCTGGCTTCTTGTTCCCCACTAGCTTCTATGACAGAATGAAGTCATGCGCGCCCAGAGTGTAAACCGATGGGTCGCTTTTTTCCTGGGGTGGATGTTTTTCTGCCCAATCTTTGTCGCCAGCCAGACACAAGATGACCCCACCCCTCAGCCGTCCGGTTCTGGCGCTACATCTGATGAGCAATACAGTTTCGCCGTCGAGATTGAGGTTGTAACGGTGCCTGTCACCGTTACGAACTCCGCTGGGGAATTCGTAACTGATCTCGACAAGGTGGATTTCCAAATCCTTGACAATGGCGTACCGCAGCAAATTACGGATTTTGATCTGAGTTGGGAGCCGCTGTCACTGGCGATCGTGGTGCAGACCAGCTCCCGTATTGAATCGCTTTTGCCTGACGTGCGGCGCTCCGGCATTTTGTTCACACAGTTGATTCTGGGAGAAAGTGGTGAGGCTGCTATTTTGACCTTTGACAGCGAGATCAAGCTGCTTCAGGATTTTACCAGCGATCCGGAGAAAATAGAAAAGACTCTGGAAAATCTGAAAACAGGCGGAGAAGCAGTGCGGCTGAGTGACGCACTAGCCCGCGCGGTTTCTTTGCTGAAACAGCGGCCCCCAGGACGCCGCAAGGTCATCGTAGTAATCTCCGAGGCCAGGGACTCGGATAGCAGTAATGCTCAGGGTCTTGTGCTGCGTGGAGCGCAGCAACTAGGAATTTCCGTGTACGCTGTCGGTCTGAGCTCTTTCCAGGCTCTTTTGAATAAACCGCCGGAAGGGCCTTCTTCTCCATTTCCGCCAGGGGTGGTAGCCCGACCCATGCCCGGCAACCAGCCTCCGACGCCGGATGCTCAGACCGGCTGGGGAACCGCCAATATCAATCTCCTGGAATTGATTACAGAGCTAGTTCGCTCCGCGCGCTCCTGGACAAGGGGGAACCCGCTGAGCTTGTATGCCGCCGGAACCGGAGGAACGGAGTTTTCTTCGGGCGGGACGACGCAGTTGGAGAATGCCTTAGGACGGATTGGGCAGGAGCTTCATAGTCAGTATCTATTAACCTATCGCCCCCACAACTTGGAAAAACCGGGCTTTCACTTGATTCAAGTTACGGTTTTTCGGCCGAATGTGCATGTCCGTCATCGCCCGGGTTACCTGTTCACCCAGCCGGTTTCCCGAAGAACTTCTCCTCCGGGAAATCCTTCAACAGGCCAAGAAAAAGGCCCGTCGCGGCCGTAGAACGAGAGGGAACGCCACCGGTTGATCGTATGACCGAACTATCCTGTCAATTCAGTTGACAGCGCTTACCGATTGTGGCACTTTAACTTTCACTGTTGATCCTAAGAGCTTGATCCCCCCAGATTTTGCGAGGAGAACTTCAGGCACAGTGCCTTTAGTGGCAAGAAATGCAAATTCTCATACCCACACTGCCGCCTGCATGGTAGGATTTCCAGAGTCTAATGTTTGCCAAGACCAGTTTTGCTCTTAGAAGGAACTGCGAATGAAGAAAAAATTCCCAGCTCATCGGCTCTCGTGTTTGGTTTTCGTCTTTTGGTTGCTCCTTATAAGAACGTTGGCATTCGCGCAGCAACAAGCGCCATCTGATCTACCGGGTTCCACAACTCCAGTAGCTCCACGACCTTCGCAAGGTGTCACCGCGGGAGCGGCTGTCGGCGCAGAACACCAGCGCTTTCTAGAGCTTCGCGCATTTTCCAATCTGACCCGGATCACAGGCGAGGCACGAAACCGGTCTTTTTTGACGGACGGCAACAATAATGCCGTTGACCTCAGCTATCTGGAAAATTTCGCCTTGGGAGTGCGGCGAATAGAGATGGTCTCGGTGTTACGTTATGCCGATGACCAGCGCGTGGATCCGGAACGGAACAGCGTGCAGCGGGCCTATCTCCGAATTAACGGCCCCAGATCGGAAGTCAATTTCGGCGACTACCTGGTGAATTATTCTCGACTCACTTACAACCAGAACTTGAAGGGTTTCCACTTTATCCGAAGCACCACCTGGGGGCGGGGTTTCCGATTGCTCGGCAATGCGGGCACTTTCACCGACCGCTATGGGTCTTTATTCAAGGGTTGGCGTGAGGACGTGGCGGCCAAGGGAGGAATAATTGACGCAGGGGATTTGCCCGGCAAGCCGTATACGCGCGTGGTCAGCGGAGCCCGCGCCGAGCAAACGGTGGGCACGAACAAGATCATCGCTGTGAATTGGGCTTATGGGAACGATATTGTTCGTTCCCTTCCCATCGATCCACTAACCGGCCGGGAACCGTTTGTGCCGGTGGCTAATAATGTGGTGAGCTTCGATACCCGAATGTTGTTCGGCAGGATCTGGAGCCTTGACGGAGAGTTCGCCTATAGTATTACCGATCGCGATACGCGCGATGCGGAAGGAAGCCGCAAAGACTATGGTCTGCGGTTTGACAATGTGATTCGCGCGGGATCTTGGAACATCAACCTTTACTTTACGCGAATCATGCCCTCGTTCTCCGCTGTCAATGCGCGGCAGGTGGCGGACTTACAAGATGCCATGGCGCGCGTGGGTGTGGAGCTTTCCAGCCACGTCTCCTTGCAGGGAATCTACCGACATACCAACGATGACCTGCGGGGGCAAAAGCCCGATCCCGAAACTGTGTTCCAGATGCCGGAGGGGCGGATCAGTTTCCACGATCTGCCCGGCTTGGGCGGTACATTGATCGACATTGGCTACCGACAACGGGCCCAGGAACAAGATTTACTAATCGATCGAGTAACCCGCACCCCATTTGTCGAGGTAGGGATTCCGATGTCCTCGAGTGTTTTAACCCTGAGCTATGAACGCCGTGCCAACGTAGATCATTTAAATCCAACTAATGACACGATTACGAACGATGCCGCGGCGGCATTCCGAAGCATTTTCGATCTTGGAAACTGGAGTTTTACGCCCCTGTTGCGCTATCAGCATAACCGCGAAATTTTTGACCGGGTAACCACGGGGAATAATGCCCGCACGATCCAAGCCTCGATTTTCGTGGACGCTCCGAGGTATTTGGCGTTCGAGGCAGCGTTTCGCCAACTGGGGGCTACTCTATTTCAGGAAACGCTCGAGGGAATCCGACCGAGCGGCTTTCGGCGTCCGGCCTTTCGGGGAGCAGTGACTATTAAATTCATGAACGACGAGAATCGTTTTCTCACTCTTAGTTTTGAGCAAAACAATAACCGGTTTGCTGTTTCCGGACAGGATTTCCTGGAACGCGTGATGCAGGCAACCCTGGTCTGGCGGTTGCGGAGTCCGTAATGATTTGGGGGCCTCGCAAACTTCTCCAGCTTTCGACAGTTTCTGGGTGGAAGGAACTGGCGGCGTCGCTTCGCCCGCACCGCTATAGCTTGGCTATCAGTCTGGCCGTGACATTGCTGGGCCTGATTGCTTTCATTTCCATCAATTGGGTAAAAAGTTTGGGTTCGCTCTTTGTCTTTGTGGACAACGTGGAGGCAAGATCGCTGGATGCCCGCTTTCAGTTCCGAGGCCCTTTGCAGCCGGGGCCGGAAATCGCCATTGTGGCGATTGACCAAAAGACAATTGATCGCTTGGGATGGCCATTCGCCCGTTCGAATTATGCTCACATGCTGCGCACCTTGAATCAGGATGGCGCAAAGGTTGTTGGATTCGACATTGATTTTCCTTTTCCCGACCGGAGCGCGGCCAGCGCCAGCGCGTTCGCGCAACTGGAAGAAGAGTACCGAGCGAGTCGCGGCACCAGCGAAACTTTCCTGAATCGTTTGCAAACCTTGCGGGAGGAAAGTGATAGTGATGCCCAATTTGCCCAAGCAATCCAGGAAGCGGACAACGTGGTCTTGGGGCACTTATTTTTTACAGATCGAGCTGATATCGAGCATATGGACCCGGAGCAGATCCGGGCTTATGATCAGGTCCTCGTCTTTCAGGCGTACCCCCAAGTTTTGAAGAGAACGGCCGAGGAGCGTTACCGATTTTACTTGGACGCACCGGATGCGATCGCGGTGGAGCCGAATCTGCCAATCTTTGCTTCCGCGGCTCGAACTTACGGAGCATTCAATTTTGAGGCGGATAATGACGGCACCTACCGCCGCGCCCCAGTTATTTTCCACTACAATGATCCAAACCGCCCCTCCATCGAGGAAAACTTTTATCCCTCTCTCGACATTCAAGTCGCCAGGCTATATCTGGGGGTGCAGCCACAGGACACTATTGTGTGGTTTAATCCGAACGGATTAGATGTGATTGAATTGGGGCCGAAAAAGATCTATCCGGATGTCTCGGGAAAAGTTCTTATCAATTTTGCCGGACCAACGCAAACCTATCCTTATTATTCTTTTGCCGACGTAGCCGATGGCTTAACGCCGAAGGGCACATTCCGGGACAAAATTGTCTTGGTCGGAGCTTCCGCAATTGGCATTGGTGACATACGCCCCACGCCGTTTTCCAAGCAGGGCTATCCGGGGATCGAGATTCACGCCAATGTCTTGGACAATCTCTTGCATGATAACTTTCTGCGCCGTGGATTCAGCGAGGAGATGGCGGATCTTTGGATCCTGCTCTTTTGCGGGTTTCTTATGGGTATCCTATTTGTGCTATTACGCCCTCTGGTTTCCTCTTTTCTGTATGCCATTGCTTTGCTCGGTCTGCTAGGCTTTGTTTTTTACCAGTTTTCAGCTCACGGCCGGTGGTTGTCGTTGGTATTGCCCGCTGCCACCCTTTCGCTGAACTACTTGGGCGTCACCAGTTACCGGGTTCTGTTCGAGGAAAAAGAGAAGCGCAAGGTGCGCGGCGCATTCAGCCAATATGTGGCTCCTGGCTTCATCAACCAGATTTTGAAGGACCCTGCCAGGCTGAAGCTGGGCGGTGAGCAAGTCGATCTAACGGTCATGTTCAGCGATATTCGCGGCTTCACCTCGATCTCTGAGAAACTCACACCTCCGGAACTGGTCGAGTTGCTGAATGAGTATCTGACCGCAATGACAGAAGTAGTCTTCCAGAATCGCGGGACGCTGGATAAATATATCGGTGATGCCGTGATGGCTTTTTGGGGCCGTCCGTTCCTGGATTTGCACGACCATGCGGCCTGTGCCTGCCGGGCGGCTTTAGAGATGTCGAGCCAATTGAAAACGTTGAACGAAGCTTGGAGAAGTCAGGGTCGACCTCCTATGAACATTGGAATCGGGATCAACACAGGGCCAATGATGGTTGGCAACATGGGTTCTCAGCGGCGTTTCAACTACACGGTCATGGGGGACCACGTGAACCTGAGTTCGCGAGTCGAAGGTCTCAATAAAGAATATGGCACACAGATTATTTTGACTGAATTTACCTACGAATACGTCAGAGATCAATTTGTCACCCGGGAACTAGACCTGATTCGCGTGAAGGGAAAGAAAAAGCCAGTCGCCATCCATGAACTTTTAGCCCCCGCCAGTGAGCAAAACCGCTATCGGGAATTGCTCGGAGACTTCCAGCAAGGTTTGGCTGCCTACAAGGCTGGAAACTGGGACGAAGCCTACGAAATTTTCCAGGCACTGGCCTCCCGCTACCCTTCAGATGGTCCAGTGAAGGTGCTTTTGGCACGCTGCCAGCGCTTTCTCCGCGAGGCGCCTGTGGGGGCATGGGATGGCGTTTACACGATGACCACGAAATGAGTTTTGCTGCGACCGAGGCAAACATAGCAGCCCCTTGTCGCTCTGCAAAAAAAGTAGATTTGCGATGTTTGGAGAGAAGAATTCCTGAACATTATTCAGGATGGTACACAAGACCCGACGAGTCAGGACTCTTGGGCTATTGTCAGGGGAGGCTAATCAGGATCACCATTGGGGCTGGCAGGGGGATTGCATTCAGAATTGAGTTCAGCTTAAGGCGAGAGTGGGATTGCGGGAGCGGCCGGTGGATACCAAGCATGTGCAGCGGAGAGGGGCAATGAAGAGGCTATTCTGGAGGAGTAAGCGGGTCTGGTTTCTGCTGGGGTTGATGTTGATTTCTTATCTGGGAAAGGACAGCTTCGCCCAGGAAAAGGCGGGGGACATTCGTGTGATTCTGCCCCCCGGCAACGTCGCGCGGCAAAAAGGGCCACAGATCATCCGAACCAATGCCACGAAGGGCATGACGGTTTATTATCAGGATGTACTGGAGACAGGCATCGGAGGCCGTTTGCGGGCACGCCTGGATGATGGTTCCATTCTGGCTTTGGGGCCGCAATCCCGGATCGAAGTCATCGAGCATGATGCCCAAACACAGCAATCCACCTTCCAGCTTCAGTACGGCAAGGTCCGCGCCCAGGTAGTTCGGATGACGCGGCCAGGATCGCGTTTCGAGGTTCGCACCAATACCGCCGTAGCCGGAGTCTTAGGCACCGATGAAATCATTGATGCTTTTAGCCCTGTCGCCACAATGGTGCTTTGCATTGACGGCCTCGTTACTGTCAGTAATGTGGACCCGAACGTGCCCGGTTCCGTGATTCTGAATCCCGGTCAAGTGACAGTTGTCCAGCAGGGATTGCCGCCCGACGCGCCTCGTCAGGCGACGGCTCAGGAGCTCCAAGACGCTCTGGAGGGATCCAGCGGAACAGGCCCCCAGCCGGTCGCTGATATCGGAACCGGCTTTGTCACAGCGGGAACAGAGTTCACCTTGAGCGCTGCGGATTCCTTCGCGACCGCCAGCATCACCAGTTACCAATGGATTATTACCCGGGCGGCAGGCAATGTGGTCATTTATAACCAATCCAACAGCGATCCTAATCTGACGCTCGATACCACGACTTGGCAGCCGGGCAACTACACGGGCACGCTCACTATTACCACGGCGGATAATCAGACGGCCTCCGTCAACTTTGGATTTGTGATATTGCCGGCCGCCCTGGCCAACACCAGTCCGGACGATGTCGTCCGGCAATTACAGTTGGCTTATGAGACATTGCAGCCCTCTGAATTCATGAAGCTGTTTGATCCTCAAAGATACAGTGGCTATGCGGCCCTTCAAGCCTCCGTCGAGAATTCTTTCCGCAATTTGGCGCAAAGCCGTGTTTATATCCGACGGGCCAGCGGACAGATATTTGAGCAGGGGAAGGTGTCCATCTATCAGTTGGATTTTGAAATCCAATTCAGTACCAAGGCCGATCCAAACCGGCTCATCGTGGTGCGGGAACAGGCTACCTTGCGCATGGAGTCCGGTTCCGGCTGGCTTATCTCCGATGTGCCGCAGGGGTCATTAGGAGGGGCAGGGTTGCCTGGAATCCCAGGAGTTAATGACCCCTCGCAAACAAATACAGCTCCTTCTGAGGAAGTGGGGGGAGTCCAGTTGCCGCCGGTCATCAACAGCTCTCTCAGCGCCACCGGAACGCAGGGGACGGCTTTTTCCTATCAAATTACAGCGACGAACAACCCGACGAGTTTTGGGGCGAGTGGATTGCCAACGGGCCTTTCGGTTGACACGACGACGGGATTGATTTCCGGGACTCCCACAGTCATGGGTGCGTTTAGTGTCGGATTGAGCGCCTCAAATGTTGGCGGAACCGGCACGGCCACACTCAACTTGACGATCAATCCGCCGCCACCGGTCATTACCAGTTCCCTCAGCATTACCGGAACGCAGGGAACGGCTTTCTCCTATCAAATCACAGCAACGAACGACCCAACGAGTTTTGGGGCGAGTGGATTGCCAACGGGCCTTTCGGTTGACACGACGACGGGATTGATTTCCGGGACTCCCACAGTCACGGGGACGTTTAGTGTCGGATTGAGCGCCACCAACGCTGGTGGAACCGGCACGGCCACGCTAAATCTGACGATCAATCCGCCGCCGCCAATCATCACCAGTTCTCTCAGCATCACCGGGACTTCGGGAACTACTTTTTCATACACGATCACAGGGACGAACAGCCCCACCAGTTACAGTGCGTCAGGACTGCCTGCAGGTCTTTCGATAGACACTGCGACCGGGGTGATCTCTGGAACCGCTACGGTTACGGGGACGTTTAATGTGACTATTAGCGCTACCAATGCTGGTGGAACGACTACGGTCACACTTACTTTAACGGTTAACCCGCCGCCGCCGGTCATCACCAGTTCTCTCAGCGCCAGCGGGACTGTGGGAACGGCTTTTTCGTATCAAATCACAGCGACGAACAATCCGACGAGTTTTGGGGCGAGCGGACTTCCAGGAGGGCTTTCGGTCAACACGGCGACGGGAGAGATTTCCGGGACTCCCACAACGGCGGGCACATTCCCGGTGACTATTAGCGCCACCAACGCTGGTGGAACCGGCACGGCCACGTTAAATCTGACGATCAATCAACCGCCGCCGGTCATCACCAGTTCTCTCAGCGCCAGCGGGACGGTGGGAGCGGCTTTCTTGTACACGATCACAGCGACGAACAGCCCGACGAGTTTTGGAGCTAGCGGATTGCCAGCGGGTCTTGCGGTTGACACGGCGACCGGAGAGATTTCCGGGACACCCACAACGGCGGGCACGTTTCCGGTGACTATTAGCGCCACCAACGCTGGCGGAACCGGAACGGCCACTCTTACCGTGACGATTAATCCTGCGGCGCCCTCATTTCAACTGTCCATTACACCAGCATCCCCGGTGCAGGTGAATGCCAACGTCCCTGTGGTGCTTCAAGTGCAGGTAGTGCCCCAGTCGGGCTTTACCGAGCCGGTTACAGTGTCGGTTACCGACGGGGTGCAAATGCAATTTGATCCCCTTTGCGGAACTCCGCCCGGATTCTTTTCTTACACGGGCGGAGTGCTTACCTTTGCCGTTGATTCTCCTTATTCCACCTTGGCGAGCTTTTGTATGTCTGCGGGTCAGGGGGGGGAGACCTTCATTGATTCAGGCACAGACACTGTCGAAATCCAGGGTAGTGCTGTGACCGGGTTTTTCCCGAACGAACAGTTACACGAAGTGAATCTCGATTACAGTTTCCAGATCGGTGTGCCGGAGTTGGTAGTGACTCCTGCCTCCCCTGCCACCTCTTTCAACATCTCTCTGGGCGGTTCGGTTGGGGCGAACATCACCTTGAATGCTGTAAACGGGTTTAATCTGCCCGTGCACGTGCACCTGACGGGCGTGGGCAGTTTCATCAGTCGGAGCGGGCCGGTGCAGCAACCGCTTCCGACGGGAGTCAGCAGTTCGGACTGCGGGCCAGAACCGTCTTCTCAAGGGAAGGACGTGTCGCCGGGAGGAACTATTACCTGTACGATCACCAATACCAGCACTAATGGTTCCACGTCACCGGTGAATATCGAGGCCTTTGGCGTTTTCCCAACTACTAATCCCGGTTCTGCTGTCTTTGCTTCGTTCCCGGTTTGCCTGTTGGATGCTAACAATACGCCCTGTAACCCTACTGTCCAGGGCGGCCAGACCCAAATCAGCAGCGCGGCGGAGGACGCCCAACAAAAGTTTGGCAAAGCATCTGTCGGTTCCGATTCTAATGCAACGGTTACTCCGGCCAGCATCCGGGTTGCTCCCTTGATGCCCACGGAAGGAGATCAAGTAACCATTCGAGTGCGCTTGAACAATCAGGGAGAAACGGATGTTTCCGATGTCCCGGTTTCCTTGGTTATCAACAACCAGACCGTTGCGACCAAGAACGTGAATATTTCTGCGGGCGGTTCTGAGGTTGTAGATTTGACATGGAAAGCCAGATATGCCCCGCGGCTGGCTGCTGCAATTTCCATTGGGATAGAGGGTGAAGATGGAGCTGTCCTGGTTTCAATTCCCGGCCTTTCCGTAGAGCCATTTTCGGCATCGTCGCTGCTGCAAGGCCGCGCCTTGCTGGAAGTAACCAATGGGGGTTGCGCTGGATTCCGCTTCCTCACCGAGTCCCAGACTTCTTGCGGTGGCAGCTCTGACTTCGAGCTGAATCCAACCATCACCGCCGACGGGCAACTCCAAGTGCAGATTTTGTCTCTAACAGGAGGGATAATAGATTTAGGGCCGCAACCAATCTCCGGCGAGCTATCTGTTCCAGAGAATGGCTACTCGGTCAGGGCATGGTTGGAAAGCGGGCATCTATATGCTGTGGAGAGCAACGGCAAGTACAGCTTGCTGTATGTGGCCAGCATTCAATCCGACGTAGACCCGCGTTTAGCCCGCTTGGTTCGTGGCTCCAACTCCCTGGCTGAACCTAATGTGGAGGGGCTGAGTGATTTGTTCGCAGATCGCCTGGGTGATTTGCTAGATCGTTCGCGAATTACTGTGGACTTACAATGGGTCTATTCGGACAACGGTTCGCACCAGTTCCATTACGGCTTTACGGGCAGTAGGCGGGCTCCTCAACCTACGATATTCCGCCAGCCGCGAACTACCATTCCGAAACAGTGAGCAGTGGGGCTTCGGAAATCGGCTGACCGTAAACAAAGGTGAAGAATGAGATCGACAAAATTTATTTTGCTGACCGCGCTGGTGATAGTATTTGCGCTTCCTTGGGCAGGAGAAGCTATAGGGAGAGCGAGACCGGCTTCGCAAGGCAGAGAAGAACCTGTGAAGCGGGAAAATCCGGAACAGGCTATCACTACCATGATCCGGCAGATGCAACTGGACCTGGAAGGCTCCTCGAGTCGCGGTGTCCTTGGCAACATTGATTCTGCCAAATTCGATGACTACCCCCGCTTTGAAGACATGGTTGAGCGCCTGACCCGTGAAAATACGTTGCGCGTATTTTTTCGGCAGGTGAGCAATTCCATTCGTGAAAATAGCGCCCAGACGATCCTGGAAGCCGAAATGGAGATGACCCGCAAGGATTCTGCCGGGCAGGCAGAACGGCGCCGGCAGCAACTTGTCATTGACTTTGAGCTAACCAACCGCGGCTGGAAGATTATCAACATCACACCCCGCGACTTTTTCCGTCCCCTGTAAAGCCGTAGAAAATCTGTCTGTTTATCAAACTACGCAGGGAAGATCGGAATACTTGTCGCCCAATGTGATTTTTTGCTGCGAAGACATGTTCCCATTGCAGGATTTCTTATCTAAGCTCGTTCTTTCGAGTATTCCGGGAAATGGATACAATGTAAGAAGATGCAATAGGGTTTTGGCATGAAAGTAAAGGTTCTCTTTTTTGGATTGCTCAAAGAGATTGTTGGTAAACCAGAAGAGGAGTTCATCTTGGATGAGGGAAGCAGTATTGGGCGGCTGTACCAGTTCTATGCCGTCCGATTTCCCCGCTTGGCAGAGCACTCCTCCACCCTCCTTTTTTCCCGCAACCGGGAATTCGCCAGCCGGAGCGAACTCCTGCAGGAAGGCGATGAAGTAGCCTTTTTGCCGCCGGTCAGTGGGGGCTGCGCCGATGACCAAGACGAGACTCCCGGGACAGACTATGCATGCTGGCTGACTCGGCAGGTCATTTCCGCCCAGACCTTGGTGGAAGAATTGAAACAAGGCACGGATGGTGCGGTAGTGGTCTTTGAGGGAATTGTCCGCAATCAATCCGGCGGGCGAGCAACCCTGTTCCTCGAGTATGAGGCGTATGAGCCGATGGCTCTCCTCAAAATGCGGGAGATTCTAGCAGAAGTGAAACATAAGTTTGACGTGGATCGAGTGGGCATGGTGCATCGTCTGGGCCGGCTGGAGATCGGTGAAGCCAGCATAGTGATCGTGATAACCTCCGCGCATCGCGGACCAGCTTTTGAAGCCTGCCACTATGCGATTGACCACTTGAAGCGGATTGTCCCAATTTGGAAGAAAGAATTTTTTGCCGACGGAGCGGTTTGGGTGGAAAGCGAGCAGGATCGTTGCATCGAAGTTAGCCCATAAAGGAATCTGGCCGCGTCTCCGCATTCAATTGGGACCGCCTGCCACAACCTGCCCAGGAGAAAAACTCGGACAGCGGCGTTCACAGAAGGGAGTTGCTCTTTGCCTTTTGCACATAGCCAGAATGCCGGATCAGACCGCCATAGGCCGCAGAAAGCATCGCCCGAGGTGCAGTATCTGCGCCGATTAGCAGAGAACAAAACGCCCGTCGTGGTGCATTTGCTCGGGGGAGATACATTTCGAGGTTATATTGAATACTATGATCGGCGTTTCATTCGTTTGACACGGCGCGGGGAACCAAACCTCTTCATCTTCAAACACGAAATCAAGTATTTGTACGAGGAAGAAGACGAGCACGGAGCAGAAGACCGCCGATGAAAGAATTTCCGGGGACTGCGATTCAAATTGCTCGTCAGGCTGGAGCCCTGTTGCTTCCCTATTTCCGTCGTCGAGTGACAGTGGAGTATAAAGATGACGTGGACCTGGTAACGGAAGCGGACCGGGCCTCTGAAACCTTCATTCTGGGGAAACTTCGCGCCAATTTCCCTGATCATGCCGTGGTTGCGGAAGAAAGCGGAGGTTATTCCGGAAACTCCGTCTATCGCTGGTATGTGGATCCATTAGATGGGACGACGAACTTTGCCCACGGCTTTCCCGTTTTTGCGGTCTCTATGGCGCTGGAGCAGGAGGACGAAATTGTTTTGGGGGTTATTTATGATCCAACGCGAGATGAGCTTTTCGCGGCGGAAAAGGGGAGTGGGGCGCGTCTGAACGAAGAGCCACTGCACGTCTCGCGGGTAGCTCGATTGGAAGAAGCTCTGGTAACCACTGGCTTTCCTAGTCGGAAACGGCATAGCAATCCCAACATCCACCTCTATCATCAACTCAACATGCGCTCCCACGGTGTGCGCCGGCCCGGTTCAGCGGCCTTGGACTTGGCTTATGTGGCCGCAGGGCGCATGGATGGTTTTTGGGAAATCCATCTGAAGCCATGGGATTTGGCGGCCGGGAAGTTACTGGTGCAGGAAGCGGGTGGCTGCGTTACTGATTTGCTCGGACAACCCCATCACCTCGACAGCCCTAGCATTGTTGCCAGTAATGGATTATTGCACAATCAGTTAATTGGAGTTTTTCAGGAAATACTTTCCGGTGTGAACCAAATCGAATTACCTTCTTTGCGCCAGCCGATTTGAAAGCTTCAGATTTCTCGGTTTTTTTCGGTAAGGAAAAAAGACACAGAGGACGGTCTACTGTACTAACTCGGTCTTTTCTTCTTCAGCCTGGGATGTTGGCCGAGAAGAAGCATGATGGTGGACTAAATACCAGGCTCCATTTTGCCGCTTGAAAATGTTCGTTGTCTGGATGAAGTCAGAATCGAACCGTCCGGCAGCGGCGCTAGAAATCTTTTCCGTACAGCAGACCCAGGCAAGGGAATTTTCCACCCGGATGGACTGCACAGCCATCACAATGTGCATGAACTGCGTGCTTCCAAAAATTTGCTGCCAGCTTCCCCGAATGGCCTCCCATCCTTCCAATATTTCCCAGCCTGGATGCACGCAGCGTACCCAGTCTTCCTGGAGCCACACTGTTTCCATTTCCTCCAGACTTAATTTTTGAAGAGCCGTATAAAAATGCTGATTGGCTTCAAGGACTTGTTCTTCTTCTGGGGTCATGTCTTGTTGAAGGGCGATTATAGCACCGCATTCCAGTTATTCCTGGACTGTTTCTGCGTAAAGATTTTTCTCGGGGGCTGAGCAACTTCAAGGCAGGACTAGGGTTTATAATAAAAAAAGCAGTTTGTAGGAGGTGCTATGAAAAGCGCAGTCCCATATTTTGTTGCGGGAGTTCTTCTGTGCAGCGGCTGGCTGCAAGCGCAGGAGCAAACGAAGCCGGAGGAATATGTGGTGAAGGCAGGTACACGCATTCCTTTGGTGCTGGTCAACAGCGTCAGCACGAAGACTGCCGAAATTGGGGACCGCGTTTATCTGCAAACGTCTTTCCCGATTGCCGTCAACAGCCACATTGTGATTCCCGAGGGCAGCTACGTGACCGGAACCATTACCCAGGTCAAGCGTCCGGGACGCATCAAAGGCAAAGGGGAATTATACCTTCGCTTTGACACGCTCATGCTGCGCAACGGCGTGTCGCGAGATTTTCGGGGAACGGTGAGCGCTGCGGACGGCGCCCAAGAAAGCATGAAGGAGAAGGAAGGGAAGCTGGAAGGGGAAGCCACGAAAGGCGAGGATGCCAGCACCATTGCCGCCCCCGCCGCCAGCGGGGCCACGATTGGAGCCATTGCGGGCGAGGGCAAAGGTGCAGCGATTGGCGCAGGCGTGGGCGCGGCGGTGGGCCTGGGGACGGTGCTGCTGACCCGTGGCTCCGAAGTCCAGTTGTTGCGCGGCACCGCCCTGGAGATGCAACTCGACCGCGACCTGGAATTCACCACCGAGGAAATCAACTTCCTGGGAACTGCTTCCCCCTCCCCGCTTCCTTCTTCACCTCCCGCTGGCAGCGGCTCTTCCCGTCGCGGCACTACCTTCCCCCTGCCCGGGCAGGGGCGACTCCCCATCCCGTATTAGCGCCTGTCGCTTCATTTTCAGTTATGACTCGTTTTCCGAGAATCTGACCTCTGTATGTAGCGCCTGTTCCGGGCCCACAAAGCCTCTGCTCTCGCCGGGGACCCATGGAAGACGTGCCCGAACGAGCCAATGGGCGCCTCTAGTTGCAGTCCCGTGTTCTCGTTCAGAATGATTGGTGACACTCGGTGTAGAGTGTCAAAATGCAAATCAAATCAGGGAAGGTTCCTAAGGCGCGCCAGCTGGCGCGCCTTGGGA
>JACQGE010000047.1 GCA_016199675.1 Acidobacteriota bacterium
AGCGTGTACACCAAGGCTCAGGTGGACAGTCTCCTGGCCGGGAAAGCGAACGCTGGGCATACGCATGGAATCAGCTTCTATAGTGGAACCGCTGGCGATCCGCCACATGAGCACCTCGTGCAGGGAGCGACGGGAATCGAACAGTAGGAACATTGGACTCACTCTGATTCGAATCTTCCGATCCTTGGGGGAGTCACGAATAGTTGAGAGGAGAGAGCTGAGAAACTCCTTCTTTGGTAAATTTACTAGGAGCGAGAGACGGAGTTTTTTGGCTCAGGAACGATCCAAGTATTCGAACCAGAACAGATTCCCCATTTCTGTCGAGGTGCTGCCCGGACGAGGCGACGCAGCATTCTTCGCCAATATTCGTTTGGGCGATCTTTTGACGATCTACGACTTTCCGGTTTGGAAATACAAGGAAGGTCTCCCGGAACCGGCTTTGCCCACCAGGGTCGTGGGAGGGGAGCGTTTGCCGGTTGTGGACATTGCAGAAAATCTACGGGAGAGTGTTTTCGAGGCAATTCGGGAAGCCTGTAAGGAGTGCACTAATCAAAATCCTTCCAGCTAGTCTGGCGCCCGGGATGCTATTCGTCAGTTCCGGCCTTTCACCACGCTCAGATCGTATCCGTCAGATCGACTATTCTCAATGGGCTGATGGTGCTGATTTGCAATCAGAAGCAGAGCCCGTTTGGGCAAGGTCGCCAACGCTCTCGCAGAATTTCCCGCCCTGGGGGTACGCCGCCTGTCTTGGCCATATTTGAATCCGTTACACACCTTTTTGCTTGCTTTCATAAGCAACTAGCTTTATGTTCTTCAGGAGGATGGGTATTTGGTATCGCTCCCAGCTAAGAGAGAAGACCCACTGAAGGCCTTGGGGCTGTCTTTCGGGCGCGCCTTTCTGAGAGCTTTCAAGGTCGCGCTCCTATATTCCGTGGACCATTCCGCAAGCCAAAATGCCTTACAGCAAGCCTATGATTCCCTCAGTTTGCTTCTCAAGCAAAGCAGTCCGTTTACCTTTGGTTTTATGAATCAACGGGTTCTCGTGAACAATATTCTGACATCTGACAGCACTCTTGCCTCTCTAGAAGCGGACTTTTCGAAGCGGAGTTTAGCAGCGATTACTTTTACTGCCGTGGTCACCTTTGGCGAGTTTAAGCGATTATTGGCGCTGCTCACTGCGAAGCCGGAGATCATTGAACAGAACGGCGGCATCAAGGCCTTGCTAGAACGGAATCCCATTGAGGGCGTCCGTGTGCTGCCCGGGAAGAAAGGCGGGGGACAGACCGAGGATACGGTTCTACAGATGGACACCGAGTCTTATCTGATGGCACAAGCTGTCCTTGAACCGGGTCCAGCCATAGGTGCACCCGGTCTACCAAATCTGGAATTACTTCTCAAATCGGCAGGGATGGAACAGCCCTCGGGTTTTACTGGCAATCCGGACGAGCTTCTTGGCGTGGCTGAGAAGGCCACCCAAGCTGTGCTAACAGATCCGCAACGCAATCCAACCGGATTCGTTGCAGTTTTAGCGCACGTACTGGGAGAAGTTTCGCCGGACCTCCTAATTTCCGCCTTTCCCAGCGACAAACCAGGAGGGTTACATGGCCGAGCTCCTGCGGAACTAGCGGTCGAAATAGTCGAAGACGTCGCTGTTAGGTGGAGCGCAGGCCAGTTGTCTGAGGCTGCTGGGCAGTCAGATGTGATGGGCCGCGAAGCAGACATAGCGCAAGTTCTTGCCCGCGTCATCAAGACGACCAAAACGGCGGAACGTTTACTCCAAAAGTTTGCTCGGTTTGTCGAGGAAGCAAACCTCCCTCCAGAGGTTTATGAGCGAATCCGACGAGAGCTAACGTGGGTAATGCTTTCCCCACAGGATAAACAGAATCAGCTCCTGTCTTTGAAACAGTTCAATACGGAAGACTTCCGTCATCTACTGAGCTACGTGGCCGAGATGCTAAGTGCGGGCCGCCCTGCCGAAGCCATCCAGGTCGCCGGACACTATTGGGAATCTTTGAATTTAGACCCGCCAATGGTCCGGGCAGAGGAGTTGATAAAGCTGCCGGAACTGTTGCATGCGATGAATAGCCCCCAAACTTTGGAATTTATGCGGAAAGTGATCGAGCGGCTCCGGAAAGAACTGTTGGAGGGACCGGACGCGGAGTGGGAATACCACAGCAGAATAGCTCTGTGTCTCGCGAGCGGCGCCCAGGAAGTGGCCATCTATGAAGACTTCGAATGTGTCCGCCTGATCGGGTTGGATTTGCAACGTTCCCTGGCTAGGGACAGGACGCAACACCAGGAGTGCTGTGCCAAGTCGTTACGGGGTTTGATCACGCCCCGCTCGGTCGAACAGTTGATTGAACTATATCTTCAGAAAAGTGGCGAAACCGGTTGGCTCAAAATCGTAGTCTCTTTATTGAAGTGGGTAGGACCGCAGGGGGCAGAACTTGTGTTCCATCGCCTGGAAGAGGAAGACTCCGCACCGAATCGGCTGCGACTGATCCGCATGTTAGCACAGCTAGGATCGCATGCCATCGCGCCGGCGCGAAAGCGGTTGACCGACGAACGTTGGTATGTGGTTCGCAACGCCTGCTATCTTTTGGGAAGCATAGGCGATCCGGAACTTGCCAGGCAGCTAGCTCCGGTGCTGAGCCACCCCGATGCAAGAGTGCAGCAAGCGGCGTTCACTGCGATCATCATGGCCCACCCCCCGGATCGCGGTCCAATCCTAGCCAACTCGCTTCCTTCCCTCTACGCCCACCTCCAGGATGCAGCCTTGGACGAGCTAATCTTGCTCAGGGACCCAGCGACAAGCCAAGGGTTAGAAGAATTTGTTCACCAAGGCAAGGGCGTCAAGACGGGCACGCTTCTCAAAGTGGTACAAGTGTTATCCGTGCTCCCTTCGGAGGCATCTGTAGACACACTTGGGCGGCTCTTATCTGATATGAGCCAAACTCATCAGGTGCGCCGGGCGGCGCTCGTTTCCTTGAGCCGCAGTCCTTTCCCCCGTGCCCAGCGGTTGTTGGCTGAATTTGCCAATTTGAATCCGGCTGATCCACTAGCGGCGGAGTGCCAACGATTATCGGCCCCTGTCTTTGAATCTCGGTACGCTTGGGACTAGGAGTTTTGAAAAGTGTGTTGCAGGTCACCCCAGCGACTGTCCTGATGGTTCTCCCGAATCCTTTCCAAGCCACCCCAAGAAGCTATTCAAGAAGTACTGACAGCATCGAAGCAAAACGGCGACGGAAAACTGCCACACCAGGCCGCCTCCGAATCAACTCCTGTAACTTGCG
>JACQGE010000051.1 GCA_016199675.1 Acidobacteriota bacterium
CCGACAATCTCTCGGCCCATAAGGTGGACGGCGTGCGGGAGCGGATCGAAGCGGCCGGGGCGACGCTGCTCTACCTGCCGCCCTACTCCCCCGACTTCAATCCCATTGAAAAAGCCTGGTCTAAGATCAAACAACAACTCCGCAAAACCAAAGCGCGAACGCTGGAACGACTCGAAGCCGCCGTCTCTGAGGCCCTGGCGACCGTTACCTCACAGGATGCCAGTAGCTGGTTTCGCCATTGCGGATATGCTATACACTAACTGTAAAAATGGTCTAGCCTCTGAGCATAATTCATCGCTCTATGCCCTGCCGGTTGTCCTTAACAAAGTCAGGGGCAGAGAATCCATTCTTCAGCCCGGATTGTAAATGGAATCAAAACAGGGTGAGAAGGCCGGTGGAAATTGCTTGACCGGCCATATTTCTCTGGAGTTGTCTTCAGGCACTGAGAGTTTGCTGGGATTGTTTTTCTTTCTCTTGCAGCTCGATTTTTATCCCTTCGATAAATCCTAAAACTTCGGAAATAGAACCCACTACCACCCAGTCGTTGGGGTTTGTACCCGGAATCACGATCTGATGTGCATCGAGGACTTCGGTTTTAGGAGAGATTCGTTTGACCCCCCAAAACAAGCAGGCCAGCCCCACCACAGAACCCAGAATCGCTGCTACCCACCCAATGGTTAAGACTATCGAAGAGAGCACCAGCAAACCGATGCCGAATAGTGTTACGGGCCAAGCGAGAGGGGAACGATGCACTCTCTTAACAGTAATCTTTTCGACACCGGATACGCGCTGGATAGGCGCTTCTTGACCTTCCAGAGGGCCATCATCCTGTTTCTTGCGCGTAATCACCCCTTCCAGCAACGTCCACCGAACTCTGTCCAAGTCCATGCAAAATTTGGCTTGCCGGTAGGCCATTGTCAAAAGCCTCCTTTCTAATTCCAAGAGGGTCCCTACCATTATAGCGAATATTCGCAGAGTATCTAAAGTGGATGCGCTGCCACAAGAAGCAGACTGTTTTATTATTGTTTCAGAGAGAGGTTTCGGAAGTTTCTGGATGATCCTCGAGGAGAGAGAACTTTTTCATCCGGTAGCGGAGAGCATCCCGACTGATGTTGAGCAGTCGGGCGGCACGGGTTTGATTGCCTCGGGTTTGCTGGAGGGCGGTTTGCACTAATTCCTTTTCAATGTCCTCGAGGGAAGTCCCCGGCTCCGGGATTTCCAACACCGGCAGAAAGCGCCCGCTGGGTAAGCATTGCCATGCAGGGCTAGTAGAAGCCGCAGGCCAACCCGAGGTGGGCCGGAACGGATCGGGAAAATGACTGGCCTCTGCGGATACGGGGAGGTAATGAGCTTGAATGGAAGAACCGTCCTCAAGGATCACAACGCGTTCGATCGCGTTTTTGAGTTCCCGAACGTTGCCCGGCCAATTGTATTGCAGAAGCACTTCCTGCGCTTCCGGGCTGATCGCCCGAGGAGATTTTTGTGAGCGCCGGCTGTAGCGGCGGAGAAAGAACTCCGCCAGCGGTAAAATATCCTCTTTCCTTTCCCGCAACGGCGGAATGAAGATCGGGATGACGGTGAGGCGATAATAAAGGTCTTCGCGAAACCGGCCTTCCTTGACGGCCTGCTCCAGATCGCGGTTGGAAGCGGCAATAACGCGAATATCCACGGAAATGTCCCGTAACCCCCCGACCCGCCGGAAAGTCTGATCTTCTAAAACCCGCAACAGTTTGGCCTGCAAGACTAAAGGCATCTCGCCGATTTCATCTAGAAATAACGTGCCGTGGTCAGCGATCTCCAGCAATCCCCGTTTGAGAGCCTTTGCATCTGTGAAGGCCCCTCGTTCATGTCCAAACAATTCTGCTTCCAGCAAGGTTTCGGGAATGGCGGAGCAATTAATCGCCACAAATGGTTTGTTCTTGCGATTGCTAATTTGATGGATCGTTTTGGCAATCAAATCCTTGCCAGTACCGCTTTCTCCGAGAATCAACAGAGTGCTTGCGGCGCTGGCGGCCACTTTATGGACAAACTCCATCAATTGGGCCATAAGGGGGGATTCGGCAATAACTTCCAAAGGGCCCGCATGCCGCTCAACCTCCTGTCGCAAGGTCTCGACCTGTTGCCGGAGCTGGTAAGCCTCCAGGGCGTTATGTAAGGTGACGCGGAGTTGTTCGAATTGGAACGGTTTGGTCAAAAAGTCATAGGCTCCCGTGCGCAAGGCAGTTTTCACATCTTCCAGTTGCAGATCCGCCGTAATCATAATTACCGGGGTATGTTCGAGTTCCGATCGCATCTGTGTGAGCAAGTTCACTCCGCTGTCGTCCGGCAGCCGGACGTCCAGCACGACCAAATCCGGAAGCCACTCGCGCCATCGCTCTTGTGCTTCTGCAGCACTCTGAGCCTCGGCGATACAGTAGCCCCATTCTCCAAATTTTTTCCGCAGCGACCACCGAACCAGCCGCTCGTCATCTACGATGAGGATGCGTTCGTTCATTGTTTTGCAATCAGTTCACGAACCCCTACTGGCAAATGCACTGTAAATTCCGTAGCTTTTCCCGGTATGCTGGAGACGCTGATTGCCCCTCCATGTTGTTCCACGATCCGTTTTGTCAGGCTCAACCCCAAGCCGGTTCCCTCCGTCCCCTTGGTTGTGAAAAACGGTTGAAAAATGCGCGGCAATACCTCTGGAGGAATGCCGCGGCCATTATCCCTCACGACAATTTTCACGCTCCCATTTCGTTCGCCGTAGCAGGTTTGAAGCTGGACTTGGCCTTCCCGATGGCAAGCTTGGATGCTGTTGAGCAACAGGTTCACGACCACTTCCCGAATCAGTTGGGGATCGTGCCTTACCGGGGGAAGCAGGGGATCGAAGCTGGTATCCAGACGCAGGCTCTTGGTGTTTAGCATCCCACGGCCGAACTGCCCAGCGGACTCTACCGTATCGTTCAAGTCTGCCCATGTCAGAGAAGGGTCTTTCGGCTTGGCATAACTCAGCAGATCATTGGTCAATTTCTGGATGCGAGCACACTCCGCCCGTACCTGCCGAAGAACCTCCCGGTTCGGATTGCCCGGGGAGAATTCTTCGGCCAGAATCTCGATCGCCCCGCTGATGCCCGCCAAAGGATTTTTGATCTCGTGCGCCAGGCCGGCGGCAATCTCTCCCAGCGTGGCTAAGTGTTCGGCCTCGCGGATCTCGGCGCGATGCAGTCGTTCACATTGCTCGCAGTTTTCCTGCAAGTGATCCACCATCCGGTTGAAATCGTTCCCCAACTGCCCAATCTCATCGGTTCGCACCGCAAAACCAACGCGAACGGTTCGATCCCCTTGACTGGCACGGGCCATCGTCTGTCGCAACTCACCGAGAGGACGATCCACCAAGACGACCAAAACCGCAAACATCACCACTAGTACGGTGGCAACGACTCCGCTTACCATGAGGATGTGCTGTCTTAAGGCGTAAGGAGGAGCATAACGAACCAGAAGAGCCAGGCCCAGCAGCGTCAAACCAATCAAGGGAATTACTGCTTTCCATCGCCAGGAGAGTCGTGGATGAATCGCTTTCATTGGACATTTCCCCTAGGTTTCAGCCAACGACGCGGTCTCTTCACATTTCACCTTCCCGGGCTTCGGAAGTATTGGTCCCTAAATTGTCCGTGTTCGCCTCTGTCAAGAGATTTCTCTTGAGCTTTTTTACGGGCACCCCTGTATCAGGACGAAGCAAAGCGGCAAGAATTGCCAGCTTTACATATTCCAGGGACTCATTGCTCTGCAGAATCGAAACAATTCCGCTTTGCCAGATTTGTTCTAGGTTCACAGTTCCGGAGACGATCAAAACTGTTTTTGCCGGATTGTTCAACTGCTTAGGAAGGTCAGGCAAAGATGCTACATCAATCACACAAACTCCGTCCCCTCTCTCCAGCAACAATTCCTCCGGCTCACCGCTGATAACTTCACAATCTTCGAAGGTTGTGTCCGCCCGCAGATATTGGCTTAACCTCTGTGCATATTGATGATCCCGAAGGCAGATTTGCACTAATCCCAACATCGTTCATCTCCTGAGATGGCTGATTGCCAACACTAGTTAGGCCCATCCATCCTTACCTTTGCAGATAATCTTGTCTTTGTTAAGGACGATCACTCATGGCTTCTGGCAAACCACATGCCAATTTGAGTAACTGATAACAATAAATAAATCAATTAGTTGCTATTCTATGTTCTTTTGCTTGGGAAATTACTTACAAGAATTAGGGGGAAATAACCCAGCGTCTTCTCTGCAAAGCAAATACAGTTCAACTCCGTTGGCAATGAAAACCAAACCATTTAGGCCACAGATTGCCACGTGAGAGCCTCGCGAGAGGCCACCGCATGTTCCACAGAATAGCCAAAATCGATCGATCAGAATAAGGCGCACCGAGAATGTCAAAGCAACCCGCTTTTAATACATCAATCCATTCCTGTTCGTCTGCGAGCCGGGAGGCCACGATAGTTGGGAGGTTCGAATCGTATTTCTTTATCTCTTTGCAAAATTCTTGGCAATTACCTTGGCAGAAGTCTTTGTCACAAAGGAACACATCATAACGCTCGGTCCGCAGTAAATAAAACAACTCTTCGCGGTTCCAAGCGATCGCAAGAAGCACATGCTGAGCAAGTATTTCTTGTAGGATCTTGCTGGATGGCTCTTGGCTGCTGAGCAGGAGAACGTTCAATCGTCCCTGAGACACGCGAAAAAACCTCTTCCCTTTTCCCGCAATGAAAACAGCACGCAATAAACCAAACCTCCCGACCACCATTCAGCTTGTAACCGATTGATAAATGAGTAATTGTAGTTTTGAAAGAGAATCTCAACCCCAGTCTGCCTGAACGCTGTAGTGCACGCGTGGGTTGAATTCCGCAAAAGAACTGTGGCGGTTTGCTCACTTCTCTCCAGAAATTTACTTTCTCTAAGTCTATTTCTGTGTTAAGTCCTTAGTCGGAAACAGGACGACGGACAGGATTGTTAGGAAGGAAATCCTATATATGACACAGGAAGAATTCGCAAAGAGATCCGAACCGAAAGCTTCGGGGGAAGAAGCCTGGATTGGAAAGCTGAGAATTCAAAACGTCCTTTGTCCAGTGGATTTCTCCGATTTTTCCCGGAGAGCTTTCCGTTATGCGCTGGCCTTAGCGCGGCGTTTCCAGGCGCGTCTTATCTTGCAGCACACCTTGCAACTCCCCACGGCGCTATTTTTAGAAGGGACAGACCCCATGGCAGGGAGTCCTTCAGTGCAGAAGGCCCGTCAGGAGGCCAAGAAAAACTTGCAAGACTTATTGAAAGAAGGGCCAGCGGATCCCGGCGAGATTTCGTTACTCCTCAATGACGGAGACATCCGGCAGAGGATTTTAGAAACGATTGCGGAACGAAAAATTGACTTGGTCGTGATCGGCACCCATGGTCGCAAGGGGTTCAATCGCCTCATGCTAGGGTCGGTAGCCGAGCATATCATCCATGAAGCCATCTGCCCTGTTTTAGTCATATCTCGTCCGCAAACAGACTTTGCGCCCTCGTTTCCGGACGAACCCATACAATTGAAGACGATCCTGCTGGCCACCGATTTCTCTCCGAACTCAGGTCGTGCCCTCACCTACGCCCTGCGGTGGGCCTCGGAATGGGAAGGCAAAGTAATCCTCTTTCATGTAATTGAGACGATTCCGCCCGCGAGGAACGAAACCCTGGACCTGCTCCCGGAATACAATCCCAATTTTGAAAAGCAGCTAGCGGAAAGCTGGACTAGAATTCAGCAACTTGTTCCCCAAGGAATTCAGCGCCGCTGTGAAGTCATCTGCGAAGTTCGCCAAGGAAAGGCGAAGGAAGAAATTCTAAAAGTTGCGGAAGAAAAACACGCTGACTTGATTATCATGGGAGCGCGGGGTATGGGCCGCTCAGCAATTGTCTGGGGTTCGACAATCTCCGGCGTAGTTCGGGACGGGCGGTTCCCGGTGCTCGCTGTGCGGCACTTGGTCGATTAATGCATTGCATATATCGGGATCGCAAATGTGAGGAATGAAATGGAAAAATTATACTGGCAAGTGACTGAATTTCCTTTTGGGAAAATCGCCGTGGGATGCTCTAACAAGGGAGTGCGAGTAGTTCGCTTCGGCACCATCCCGATGGCAAACGGACTTCGTAGCCCGCGAGAGGGAACCAAACTTCAAAAGATTCCCGTGAAGGAAGCCCAAATTGCCCGTCGCGCCGCCGCCGAAATTGGCAGATACCTTGCCGGCCGCCTGAAGCGTTTCACCGTCCCCCTGGACCTGCGCGGCACGCTTTTTCAACGAAAAGTCTGGGAAGCTCTCCAAAAAATCCCATACGGACAGACATGTTCGTATCGGGAGATCGCCCGCCAGGTTGGCAATCCCCGTGCCGCCCGCGCCGTGGGGATGGCCAACCACTGGAACCTCGTGCCCATTCTGGTTCCCTGTCATCGCGTCATTGCCAGTGATGGAACGCTGGGAGGCTACGCCGGAGGCACCCGCATCAAGTCTCGCCTGCTGCAATTGGAACATAGCTTTGTCACCACCCATGAACAGGGAGTCTGACGAGAGGCAGCGCGTTCCGCTTCTGGGAGGTTCCTTCGGCTTGGAGGAAACACACTCTATCTTCTTCTTATTAACCTCGGTCTTTCCCAGTCAGATTGACGATTATTGGAATCGGCTGTCGAAGAATCGGGAAGGAGTTGCAAAGCCTGGATTTGCTCCTCCGAAGAGGAAAAACTGAGGTGCAGAGGCACCCGGAGTTGAAAGGAAAGCCGTGTTTCGGGACTTAGGATCACCGGCTTGCCGCGAGTCAGTAGCACCTGAGCCGTGCTGGCACCAGCGCCGGTAGCCGCCCCAATCCCCGCTCCTCGACGGCCCCCCGCGATGGCGCCGATGGCCGCTCCGATTGCCGCACCCGCTCCCACCGTGGCCGCATCCTTTCCTCGGGAAGATTCTCCCTGCTTAGTCAGCGTATCGGTGACTATTTCAATCCACTGTCCATTATTGAGGAGCAATCGGTCCAGTTCCAGAGTGATCTCTGACAGGCCGCTGACGCGCCCCGCTTCCTGAACCTGCTTCACGTGGCCCTCCACTGTTCCACCACGCGGAAGAACTATTCGTCCGTTGGCATAAAGGGGTTCATCCCGGACCGCGCTAAAGCGATCTCCAGCGCGATTGTTTTGCGAATCTAGAGTCCCCAGGAGCCGCACCGTTACGACCGCTCCCGCCGGTATCGCGATTTCCTCCCTTTTTGGTTCTTGCGCTATGGAAATAGACGGGGCGCGCGCAACAGTCAGAAGAGGTTCTGGCGAGGCTGCTTCCTGCACAATTATCGGAGCAGGCATTTCCTCTTTCAGGGGAGGAGTTTTTGCCTCCTCTCGCATATAATGATTGGGAGTAACTGGTTTGCTAGAAATCTGTCTAAGGGATGCAAGTGGGGCACTCTTTGTTACCGGCCCGGCTTCCATGGTGGTTTCGGCTGGAGAGGGGAGAGCCGAGGGAAATAACATCTCTTCGGAATGACTTGCTGACGGAGCGCTCTGGCGTAATTCGAAATGGAGCGAAATCAGCAGAGCGGTTCCGAGCACCAAAAAGAACAGAATCAGAATGCCGATAATTTTCAGAAAGCGCGTATCGGACAGTGTGGCCATGGTACTATCTCCTTCATCTTCGGAGTCTATAAGATGCAGTCCTGGCGTTTAAGCTGCCAAGTACCCCGTTTTTCAAAGTCTACATTGTGGAAACCCGAAAAATTGAAAAAAGTTGCATCCAGGAGTTGGAAGAAATGGTGGTTGTCATGCCCGGTAAAACTACGCCACGCGAGCTATGTCGTCGTCGCTCTTGTTCTCTTGTGCCCGAGAAATTTATGGGCCATTGACTGGCCCTGGGCTAGAAAGCCGGACACAGTGACAGCCAATTGCATGTTGAATGGGAAGCAAGTCGAGCAAGGTTCTAAAGTACGACTGAGGGCGAAGGTAGAAGCTAGCGATTCCCGCGGGCATCCGCTCGCTTATGCGTGGTCAGCCAACGGAGGCCGTCTGATCGGCGAGGGTGCGGAAGTTGAAGTGGATGCCGGTGAGATGAATACCGGGACCTATAGCGTCCTGGCCAAAGCTCAGGATGCCCATGGACATGCGGCCAGTTGCGTGGCCCATTTCCAGGTAGTTCCGCCACAAAATGTTGTGGCGGTTTCCTGCACTGCCGAGCCGACAACGGCGGAGCCGGGTACGATGGTTTTGCTGCAGGCGGAAGCCAGGGAGCAATTGGGTCGGACGCTTCGGTATCTTTGGTTCTCTAACGGAGGAAAAATCCAAGGGGAAGGGGCAAAGGTTCATCTAGAAACGGCAGGATTGGTTCCAGGCTTATATACGATTACGGGGCGTGTGGAGGATGGCTGGGGCGGAGCCGCTGACTGTGTCCTGCCGGTGAAAGTGGAAGTTCTTCCACTGCCTCCTCCGCCACCCGAACCTATCAACCTCGCTCAGATTGTTTTCGTCAAAAGTCAGCCGCAATTTGAATCCAATGGGCAGGAACAACTCCAACGAGTTCTAAATCGTTTACAGAGCGACCAGAGCGGGCGGATTTCCATTGAAGCCTATGCCGGCCCCGAAGAGGCCAATCCTGAAAGCCTTGCCGCCGCTCGCGCCGAGTGGGTGAAGCGCTATCTGCTGGAGAACGGCGTGGAGGAATCCAGGATTCAAGTCCTGGTCGGTCTGGGAGGGAAGCTTGGCGGCCTTCGCAATCGAACCCTGGACATTATCTGGCTTCCGGCTGGTCTGGAATATTGAGCGACAGGAGCAGGGGTGGAAGAAGCGATGATCCAAGCAGAGCCATATCAAGGCGATGCTCAAGTGTGTCCCCAATGCGGCAAGGCGCGCCTCCGCCGCTCTCGCCGCCGCAATTTGAACGATTTCATTTTGTTTTTGGTCGGTCTCTACCCCTACCGCTGCCATGAGTGCAACTATCGCTACCATGTCCGGCATCAAAAGCGCCGAACAATCTGGTGGGCACAATGCCCGAAATGTTTTTCTGTGAAGATTCATCACATTTCAAGGGATAAAGTGCCTCTCATTGGCACCAACCTTTTCTGGCGACTCCTGAGGGTTTCTGCGTATCGTTGTCCTCAATGCCGGGCTCGCTTTTTTGATCCCCGACCCCGAAAGCGCGTTCCGGCAGAATCCTGAACCCTCGAAGCCAAACAGCAAGAATGAAGACTATAACAGAAGGGAAGAAGCTTCGACACCGGAATGGCCACCAACAAAGTCGCTGAAAAAAAGCAGCCTGACCCGAAAAACACTGCTGGGCGAAAGCCCCGCTGGAACCGCTTGCTTCAGGAGTTGCGCGCGGAGGACCTCACCCTAGACTTACTCCAAGTCACGCAACATTTACTGAAATTGCTGCAAAAGGTGGCTCCGGAACACGCGGCGGGCCTTTTCTTGTTGGATGAAGAGGCCAGAACGTTTCAGGTGCAGATCACGGAGATGTTTGACCAGGATCTGCGCCGAGGCAAAGGCGCTCTGTCCACCGCCATGCGCAACACCGCCTCTTTTGAGATTTCTCGTTTTTCGGAAGGCTCTTCGCGGGGATCGAATCCAACGCAATCGCAGTTGGTGGTTCCCTTTCGTGCCTCACCGAAGGTGCGCGGGGCGCTAATCTTGCGGTCCCATCAGCCAGATGCCTACAGTAAAGAGGACGGAGCGATCCTTTCGCAATTCGCTTTGCGGGCTGCTTCAGCCATCGAAAGCGCCTTGATCCACCAGCGACTATTGCGGGAAGCCGGCGGGGATGTCGAACAAGACCTGGTGATGGCGCAGGAGATCATGGCTCGCTTGATCCCGCGAAAGGCACCGGAGATCGTCGGGGTGGAGGTGGCCAGTGTCAACATTCCCGCCAAGATCGTCGGAGGAGATTTCCTGGACTTCATCGTTCTGCCCGACAACCATTACGGATTCCTGGTGGCTGATGCCTCCGGCAACGGTGGTCCTTCGGCTCTGCTGATGACGGGCTTCCGTGCTCTGTTTCGGGGGCTGATCCAGAACGATTTCAACATCCGCTC
>JACQGE010000046.1 GCA_016199675.1 Acidobacteriota bacterium
CCGCTTGCCGCTGCTGGCCAATCCTCTGCGGCGCGATCTATTTCTCCATGCTTTGGAAGCCACGCGTAACAAGTATGAGATGGTCGTGGTCGGGTACGTGGTGATGCCCGAACATGTGCATCTGTTGGTGGACGAACCAAGAAGACAGAACCTTTCGGTGGCTCTGAAAGCGCTGAAGCAGAGCGTTGCGCGGCGAGTCTTGAGGGAATGGAGGGCAAAATCCCACACGAGCGCGACTCGTGTGGGGCACCCATATTCGAACCCACTCCCGCATTTCTGGCATGCGCGATTTTACGACTTCAATGTGTGGAGCGCGAAAAAACGAATCGAGAAACTGCGGTACATGCATCGCAATCCGGTCACGCGGGGCCTTGTTCCCAGCCCAGAACTGTGGCAGTGGAGCAGTTTCCGCTACTATCTCTGCGGTGAATCCGAGCCGGTAGCAGTAAACGCGATGTTTCCGCCAGATCAGGTGCTGGCAAAGAACCTCGCGGAGAGATAGAATCCCCATACTTGCGCAACACGTATGAGGCACCCGAAGTTTGTGGGGACCACCCCTGCCACCAAAGAGATTCAAATGTTCCATCGCCGGATTCCTGGGTCGCACGCGCAACTTCTGATTGTCGGCGCCACGATGGAAGTTCTATATGTGGGGATTCTTTCCCTCAGCAATCTCAAGGAAAATGTTGAGACATTCATCCTCCTGGCTCTAGCGCAAGGGGCTCTGTATCTTTGCGCCGTTTACATAGCGGAAAGAGTGCCGCCGCGTCGCTTGTATCTCGTCCTGGTCTTTGCGGCGGCGGTAATTTTTCGCCTGACGCTGTTTCCTCTCCCCCCATCGCTTTCTGACGACCTTTACCGCTATCAGTGGGACGCTAAAGCTCAGAATGCGGGCTACAACCCCTATTTGGCTCGCCCCGACGATAAGGGCTTGGAGTTTCTCCGGGATGGCGGGAGTCCAACGGTCAGCGGCCCAGAATACTCGACGCTTTACGGACCTGTGATGGAAGAAGTTTTTTGGATCTCGTTCGCTCTTTTGCCCAGCGGGATGGCCATGAAGCTCCTGTTCCTTTTATTGGACCTGGGAGTGGTGCTCGTGCTCTTTCGTTTGTTGCCAATCCTCGGGATTTCTCCGATGCGCGCCGTCATTTATGCTTGGAGCCCCTTGATCATCATAGAGTTTGCCGCCAGCGGTCATAACGACCCGCTGCCCATTCTGGCTCTTGCTTTGTCGCTACTTTGGCACAAAAAAGGAAAAGGGAAGCTGTCGCTTGCTGCCCTGTCTGTCTCGGCGCTATCGAAAATCTATGCTGGCTTTCTCATTCCGCTATTTCTGCTGCGAAACTCCTGGCGGCTCTTTTGGATTCCGGCAGCATTAACAGCCGTAGCCTTCCTGCCTTACGGCGAGGGATGGAAGGGCCTGTTTGCGATTCTTTCGCGGTACGCGAATATCTGGAAGAACAACGAGAGCCTCTTCCGGCTCCTTCGCTGGATTACTGCCAATGACTCGCAGGCCGGAAAACTCTACCTCATTCTTGTCACAGCCGTCGTGCTCTATTGCCTCGTCCGGAAGCTATCGCCAGAGCGGGGCTCGTATCTGATTCTTGGGGCCATTTTACTATTCTCGCCCAACGTTTTCCCGTGGTACGTCAGTTGGATCGTTCCTCTGCTGGTCATTTATCCAAATCCCGCATGGCTGCTGTTCACTGTAACCGTGTTTCTTTCTTACCATGTTCTGATTCCCTATCACACGCTCGGGCTTTGGCGAGAGGATGGATTTTTTACTTTCCTCGAGTATGCGCCGTTCTATGGATGGTTGATTGCGACCTTTGGCGGCCGGATGCTGCCGCGGTGGATTCTCGACTTTGTAGTTTCCGTTTTCCCCAGGCCGGCTGGTCCCGTTGAGCACTGAGGGACAATATCCCGCAAGTGCAAGCACATCGGGCCAAACCCGCCGGTCGTACTGTTTTGGCCACCCATCCCCCTCTGGCCACATTTAGTTGCGAAAGCATCTAACTCTGAAGGGAGAATACTTTGCCTTTGGGAGGGCGATAATGTTTAGGAACACGATTTGGGCAATGGTCGCCATGGCCGTCGCGATTAGTTGGGCAGGAGCGCTGTCCGGACAGGAAAATTCGCGCTACGAGCCTCCGCAAGTGATTGCCGCCGAGGAGCCGGTTTACCCCGTAAACGTGGTGAATCCGGGTACGGTCGTCCTGGAAGTAACTCTGGATCCAGCAGGGGAAATTGAGGCGGTCAAAGTCGTGCAAGCGGCGGCTGGGTTCAACGAAGAGGCCCAACGCGTCATTCGGAAATGGAAGTTTGCGCCCGCACGGCTCGATGGGAAACCAGTCCGCTCGGTCATTCCAGTCGTGTTCTCCTTCAGCCAGCCCTTGGTTTGGCGGCCTGGAAAGGCACAATAATCGCGGCAAAGCGGGACGCGGCAAGATTGGTGAGTTCTGCCCCGCAATCGCTCCCTCCAGTCGCGGCTCGGACCGTGTTTCTTCCACCCCCCTTGCGCTAAACTCTGCAGATTAGGATAATTCTTAGCTGGGACATTCCAGCCTAGAGGACGCCCTTGCCTGCTCTTTCCTGAAAAGGAGGCACAAAGAGGGGCGCTTCTTTGTGGATTAGGTTGCAAACGGAAAAGGAGGGACTCCTGCAGAGAACTGAGATGGCAGGTAAAAAATCAAATATTGCCTCAGGTGGCAGTGGACAAGCGCTTATCGGCCGTGCGGTGGAAGACCTGAGCCTTGCCGAACGGTTGCAATACGCCGGGACGTGGGTGGCTTTTCGAATGTATTCGCCTCCGCAAAAGATCACCCGCGAAGGAATCGAGTATGTGGACGTGCGGTTGCAGCGGATCGAAGCAGCCGGTGGGAGCGTGGAGGAATGCGCCGCCCAACTGCGCAACCGCAACCTGGATCCGACCGAATTCGAATTTTTCCCCTTGAAACCTCCTTACTGATCTTCCAAGAGAAAATCTTTTTCAAGGAGAATCCGAAAGCATGGGCGCGACCAAAACGACGCTCGAAATCCTGGAAACGCTGAAGGGAAAGTATGAGCCGGTCATCGGGCTGGAGGTACACGTCCAACTGCTGACGCACTCTAAGATTTTCTGCGGCTGCTCCACTCGTTTCGGGGACCCGCCCAACACCAACACCTGCCCGGTCTGCCTGGGCTTGCCCGGAGCGCTGCCGGTTCTGAACCGGGAGGCTGTGGCGATGGCGGTGAAGGCGTCGCTGGCTCTGAATTGCCGGGTGAATCAGCTTTCCCGGTTTGCCCGGAAGAATTACTTCTATCCTGACCTGCCCAAAGGCTATCAGATTTCCCAATACGACCAGCCACTGGCCGAGCATGGCTGGCTCATCATTCACGGAGCCAGCGGCGAGGAGAAGCGTATTGGCATCACCCGGCTGCACCTGGAGGAAGACGCGGGGAAAAGCATCCACGACGGCTTCCATGATTCCAATGAGAAGACTTATGTGGACTTAAACCGCAGCGGGGTTCCTCTGGTCGAGATTGTTAGCGAGCCGGAATTGAGAAGTTCCGAAGAAGCCTACGATTACCTGACGCGGTTGAAACAAATCCTGCTGTACCTGGGCGTCTCTGATTGCAACATGGAGGAAGGGAGCCTGCGCTGCGATGCCAACGTAAGCGTGCGGCCGCGCGGGCAAGCGGCCTTCGGCGTCAAGGCCGAGGTCAAGAACCTAAACTCTTTCCGGTATCTGCAACGGGCGCTTGATTACGAGATTGCGCGGCAAGCACAGGTGCTGGAAAACGGAGGACAGGTTGTCCAGGAAACTCGCCTGTGGAACCAGCGGCTCCAGCGAACCGAGGGGATGCGCAGCAAAGAATACGCCCACGACTACCGCTATTTTCCGGAACCGGACTTGCTCCCGATGGTGGTCAGCAATGCCTGGCAGGAAGAGATTCGCCAAACCATTCCCGAATTGCCGGAGGCCAAACGGCGGCGACTGATGGAGCAGTATGGCCTGAAGGAATATGACGCCGAGGTGCTCACCGCCTCCCAAGAATTGGCCCACTACTTTGAGCAGGTGGCGGAGAAGGCTAGCTCCCCCATCCTTGCCAACCAACTTTTGGAAATACTGAATCCGCTGATCGAGTCGGGCCTTCCAGTTAGTGAATTGCCAACTCCTGCACCAAAGTTAGCCGCTAACTGGGTCATGGGCGAGCTGTTGGGGGCATTGAAAGCAGCGGGAAAAGAAATCAGCGAATGCCCGGTCTCTGCGGAGGGCATAGCCGAACTACTAGAATTGATCACCAATGGACAAGTTGCCCGAATTGTAGAAGAAATTGATCAGCTCATGGCCCAGCAAAAACCTCTATTGACAGCAGCTCCAGTGGACAAACCTTCTATAGTAACGATCCAACAACTCCAAGAGTACGAGCACCGACATGACCGGATTAGACAGCTCAATGACGAACTTCGAAAAATGGATGTCCTCTCCGGCAAGATGGCCAAGGATGTGTTTGAAAAAATGTTTGCGAGCGGCAAGAGCGCCCAGCAGATCGTCGAAGAGTTGGGTCTCCATCAAATTAGCGACGTAGAGCAAATCCGCACGCTGATCCGCCAGATCATGGCTGCCAATCCCAAACAGCTGGAACAATACCGCACCGGCAAGAGCGCGCTGTTCGGCTTTTTTGTGGGGCAGGTCATGAAGGAAACCAAGAGGCAGGCGAATCCTCAAAAGGTCAACGAACTACTAAAAGAAGAACTGGGAAAGGGCAGCAAATGACTCTACAAGAGGGGCAAGCCGCGCCGCTGTTTGAGCTGCCGGACGAGCAAAATCGCACCGTTCGCCTGCAAGATTTCCGGGGGCATCCGCTCGTCTTGTACTTTTTCCCCAAGGCAAATACGCCGGGCTGAATCCTGGAAGCGCGCGGGTTCCGCGATGCCTTTCCTGATTTCGAAAAATTGGGAGTGCCGGTGGTCGGGATGAGCGCCGACTCTCCGGCAGCCCAGGCTCGGTTCAAGAAAAAATACAATCTCCCGTTTCCTTTGTTATGCGACGTGGAGCGCAAAGTAGCGCAAAGCTACGGTGTGCTGAAAGAGAAGAGTTTCCTGGGAAAGACGTTTCTGGGTATCGAGCGCACCACCTTCCTGATAGATAGCTCCGGGAAGATCAAAAAGATTTTCCCGAAAGTCCGCATTGAAGGCCACCCGCAGGATGTGCTGGCCGCGCTGCAGGAGTAATCGAGGAAAGGTCTTTGCGTGATGGGAGAGGGTCTCCCGCCGAGTTCTCGACTGAGTCGGGTGGCTCGTGTACGCTCTTGGTCGTATGGAGGAGAGTTTGCGGACAGGACCATTTCTGTGCATTCTTTTCTGCTTGGTGAGTGTTTCATTTGCCCAAGCCCCTGAAGAATCCTGGGAGGACTTGAAGCAGTTGAGTATTGGGCAGAGAATCCAGGTCGTCGATAAGAAGCTAAAATCTACGGAGGGAGAATTCAGCGGCTTTTCCGACCAGGCGATCTCATTGCGGCAAGGACAACACACATTGATAATTCAGCGCAGTGATGTACTCCGCGTGGGTCTTAGGGGCGGAAGGCGACTGCAAACATCTTTGCTCGGTGCAACCATTGGTTCTTTGGCTGGCTTAGTCGCTGGTGCAATTGTCGATTATAAGGACGACTTAGACAGCAGTGATCCTGGCAGCAACAACGGCAAGATTTCAGCGGCAGCCGTGGGGGCCGGCATAGGGATCGGAGTCGGTGTACTCGTGTCTGCCTATCGCACAGTCTATCGCTCCAGGTAATACGGATTGCTGTCGCTCATGCGCTTTTGTAGATTTTCCAGTTTCTTCCCCCACTTGATTCCAACCCGGCTCCCGACACACTGCCGCGCGGACCATCCCTCACCGGGGGATATGATGTACCGTTCCTGTTCCAGGGAAAAGCGCATGTGCGCCGTGAATTGTTGAAATGCTCTAATCCCCCCTCCAGAATCTGCACCGATTAGCCGATAAGAAATTAAGAAAAGTCGAGCAGGTAAACTGCTAGTCGGCCAGTTGAGGGAGCGATGAGCAGGAAGGAATGCTTCGGAATTTTTGGCCTGGTCTTGATTTTGAATTTCGGAATTCAGGCCGCGCCCGGACAAGTCACATCTCCCAATGCCGATAATGCAGACCTGCTCCGCGACAGCGCCGCCGAGCAAGCGGAAGCCCAGCGGTACTCGGAAGCTGCCGATACCCTGAGAAGCTACCTCGAACAACGGCCTGAAGACTTCACGGCGCGCCTCGAGATGGCTCGGCTGCTGAGTTGGAGCGGACGTTACCAAGAATCCGCGCAAGCTTACCAGCAGGCCTTGCAAGCTCAGCCGGCAAATATCGAGGCGCGCCTCGGGCTGGCGCAGGTATTAAGCTGGGCCCGTCGTTACGACGAGGCGCTCCAAAATTATCAAGAGATTCTCGAACGAGAGCCGAAGAACCGTGAAGCGCGAGTGGAGATCGCGAAAATTTACGCCTGGAAGGGCAATCTCGACCGGGCTTTGGAACTTTATGCGGACTTACAGGAGCTTTACCCGAATGACCGGGACGTGCTCCTGGGCAAGGGACGAGCCTTGCAATGGGCAGGGCGGGTCGAAGAGGCCAATAAAATTCTTGAACCCCTGCGCAACCAATATCCAGAGGACCAGGAAATCCTGCTGGCCCTGGCCGGGACGCAACTGGCCCTGGGCCGCCAAGACCTGGCTTTCGAAAATCTGAAGCAGGCGGAAACCATTGGCCCGGACAACCAGGACTTGCAACGGCTGCGCAGCCTGGTGCTGAGGCAACTCCGCCCTGTGCTGGTTATGGGGTTCAATCCATCGTTCGACTCCGATGATTTGCATATCTTCCCTTACACCGCCACGCTGTATTTCAGCCCCGCCCCGCGAGTCCGCAGCTATGTCCGCGCGGCTATCACACCTTCGATGACGCCTGGGAGCGGCATTGCCCAAGGCCGGGAGGCCGTATTGGGAACCACAGTGCGGGCGGCGCCCTGGCTGATTCTCCGGGGAGAGGTGGGGAGAAATTCTGTTTCTTCAGGAAAGCGCACCGTCATCGGCAGCGGCGGTTTTGCTGTGCTGCCCGCTCCTCGGGTGCGATTTGATTTCAATGTTGCGCGAGAGTTTATCAACTATCTTCCTCGCTCGGTGGCGCTTGGCATCTCCCGTGTGAACTGGCAAGCCGGTTGGGACTTTCAGCCCACAAACCGTTGGCTGCTGCACCTGGACTATTTCCACAGCCGCTACTCGGACACCAACCGCGCCCATGGCGCCAACCTGACAGCCACGCGAACTTTCATTCAGCAGGAGCGAGCGACTCTGGATGGCGGTTACCTTTATTCGATCAGCGGCTTTTCCAAGCAGTTAGGAAACGGCTACTTCGATCCTTCCCAGTTACAACGCCACGCGAGCTTGCTTCGCCTGTCCGGGAGGGCAACTTCCTGGCTGGGCTACAGCTTCACGGGCACGCTCGGGGCCGAGCAACAGTTCCACGACCCTTACCGCGCGGATGGAACCTTGCAGGTCGGGACGGAAATTTTGCTCTCGCAGCGTCTGCGGTTGAACCTGGGTTATGGATTCTTCCGAACCGCCAGCCTGACGCGCGCCGGAGCATACCGCACCCAAAGCGCTTCCTCCACGCTAGAAATTCAGTTTTGAGGGGGGGCAAACGCGATTCCTTAAAAACCACGTTCTCCGCTTTAGCCAGCGTCGCTCCAAGAAATAAATTTGAATAGTTTCGGAGTTCAGAGTATATTTCGCCCAACGCTCGATTCAAGGAGGAAGCCATGAGGCGAACACATCTCCTGTCCGGCTTAGTTTTGCTCCTTTCCATTGCGCTCATTTCGATAGCTACCGCAAGCGCGCAGCAGCCTACTGTTCAGAAAACACCCTTTGCCTTCACGGAGGTGGACGTCTCGCTCCTGGAGCAGGTCGAGCTACTGGATCAGAAGTTTCAAAAGGACGGCCTCGTCTATAACGACCCTGCTCTTGAGGAATACCTAAACCAAGTTGGGAACTCCGTTTTGCCCGAGGGTGGTCCTCCAGAACGGGTGCAATGGCGGTTCCGGTCTCTTCGAGACCCCATGGCCAACGCGTTTGCTTTACCCAACGGCTCCATTTACGTTAACACCGGGCTGCTTGCCCTGTTGGAGAGCGAGGAACAACTGGCGAGCGTGTTAGCCCATGAGGTGGTACACGTTCTCAATCGGCACAGTTATCTGTCTTTCAGAAGTTATCGAAAAAAGATGGTCGCGATCAACATCCTGCAAGCCGTGGGTAGAGGGGCGCAAGGAGCCGGCGGGGCGTGGGGTTGGACACTGGGCACGATTGGTTCCATCGTTCCTTCCGTCCTGGCTGCGACGATTAGCGGTTACAGCAGGGAGTTGGAAAAGGAAGCTGATCTCTATGCGGTCAACAAGCTCCTAGAAGGGGGATACGATGCCGGGGAAATGGTGAGCGTTTTCAAGCTCCTTCAGAGAGAGCAGGATGTCAACCTGGAAACGATCTTCTACAGCGACCACCCGAAGTTAGAGGAGCGTGTTGGATATGTGAACGCCGCTATTCAGGCTAAAGCCATGCCCGCGAAATCCCCCTCTGGCTCCTTGGGTGAGAGAAGGAACTTCTTTGTGCCCGCCACAGAAAATGTGTCCCGCCAGGATGTTTCGCTGGCGATTTCCGCGAATCGGCCTCGAACCGCTTTGGCTCACGCTCAAAAGTTGGTTAATAACAGTCCGGATTCCTCTGAAAACTTCTACTTGCTTGCCGAAACCTATCGGGCCCTTGGTCCCCGCACGGCAGAACCAACCAGCGAAGAGTTAAGCTCCAAAGGGAAAAAAGAAGCCAGGAAGTTGGTGGCGAATTTTACTCCGGAAGAGCAGGAAAAGAAACTATTGTCGAAACCTGCGGGGCAGGCGGCGTGGCAAGAAAACCAGCGCAAAGCGGAAGAGTCTTACAAGAAGGCATTAGAGCTGGACAGCACCAATGCGAAAGCCCATCGAGGCTTGGGATTTCTTTTTGAGGAAGCCAGGAAGGATGCGGAAGCTGTTGCGGAATATCGAAGATACCTTGAGCAATTCCCCGATGCTCCGGACCGAGAGCGAATCCAACGCCGCATTGACAGTGTAGAGAAGACTCTCAGGCCATCGAGTGAAAAGCCAAGGTAGGCCGATCATTTGTGGACAACTGGGATTGAGAAGGGAGATAAGAAATGCGATTTCGACTTGTTCTACTACTCCTGGCTTGGGCTCTCTTGTCGCCCAAAGGTTATGCGGGAGAGTATGCCCACCCAAAATTGAAGTCTAAGGAGAAGACGGTTCGCAGTTTAGTCGTCCTTCCCGTAAAAGCTGAAGTCACCAAGAGCGGGGTTAAAGGTGCAGAACCCATGATGCAGGAGTCTCAGGAACTCACAGTTCAACTTGCAAGTGCTATTGCAGAGGCTCTGAAGGGCGAAGGATTTGACGTGTTGGAAAACGCCTTCAGTGAGGAGGCTATCAATGGCAACCCCGAACTCCAGGGAATGCTGACCGAATTCCAAACTCGCTATGACACTCTTGCGCCACAGTTGTACAAAAAGCCGAAAGATGTAACGAAAGGGCGTTTTTCGTTGGGAGACGAAGTGACAGACCTGAAGGTCTCGGATTCGGTGGAGGCCCTGATAATCCTTCGTGCGTCCGCTGTTGAAACGACCAAAGCGAAAGGATTCCTTTCCGGAGGATTGGGTGGCCTGATACGAAGCGGTCGAAGCACAGAATATTACTTAACAGTCGTAGATTCACACAGTGGAGAAATTCTGTTCTTCGCAAACGGTACTGCCGGGGACGACGTAAAGAAGGGCATTTCCAAATCCTTACGCAAATTGCCCCATTGAACCAGCATGAGCTCGGAAAATTTCATCTAAGGGGAAGGCTACTTGCCAGCACCAAGGGGGTAGGACTAAATTAACCCCAGCACCATCGCAACGGTCTCGGAGATTTTCATCCCCTCGCCTTGGGCCGCAGACTGTTTGAGTTCATTGGCGACTTCGCAGAAGATTTTGCGGGTGATGGCGGAGGTCAGGCGCTCCACGTCTTCCCATTCGGCGGAACTGAGATCCCGCAAACTGGAGCGGTTCTTGGCGAGTTGTTCCTGGCGGATGCGTTCCAGTTGGCGTTCCAAGGCAAGCAGGGTATCGGAGAGAGGGTCTTTCTGGAGGGCCTGGAGGAATCGTTCGAGCTCTCGGTAGATCAGCGCCTCTGTTTCCCGAATCTCTTCCTCGTAGCGCCGGGCATAGCATGCGGCGATGGGGGCCATGTCATCAATGTTGTAAAGAAAGACCTCGCCGTAGGAGTGCAACGCCGGGTCAATGCCGCGCGGCACGGTTAAATCGAGCAAGAACAAAGGCCGCCTCTGCCGCTGGGCGCGGATTCGCTCATAATCTTTGCGGCGGAGGACCGAGCGTTCAGAAGTGGAAGCGTGGATGATCACATCCGCCAAGCCGGCTGCCTGGGGAAAATGATCCCACGGCACGAAAGATTCAGGCATTGCCAGTTTCTGGGCCAGATTAAGACCTTGTTGCGGGTCGGGGCTGGTCACCCAAATCCTTTCCGCCGCTACTTTTTGTAACTCCTGCACTGCCAGATCAGAGGTTGGGCTGGTTCCTATCAGTAAGATGGTCCGACCATCCAGGGAGCCAAAAATCTTTTCGATCAATTCCACCACGGCGCGCCCCAAAGAGAGGTTCCTGCGACCCAGTTTGGTTTCCGTCTGCACTCGCCTCCCACAGGCCAGCGCAGCCCCGAAAATTCGCTCAATGGTAGTTCCTGTGGCCCCGGCAGCAACAGCGGCTTCGAACGCCTCCCCGACACTCTGACGGGCGTGATGCTCCCCTGCAAAAAGCGAGTCTAGACCCGAAGCCACACGAAACAGGTGGCGAACCGCATCAATCCCATTCAAGAAGTAGAAAAAAGGTTGAAAGTGTTCCGGCTCGATTTTGCAGTGGGCGCGCAGGAATGAATCCATCCTGGAATGCAGCCCCTGTGCCGCGTCGCAAACATAAAACTCGGACCGTAGACGGGTGGACAGAACCACCGCTTCCCGAATGCCGGCACTTTCCGTGAGGCGCTTGGCCCGCAGTCCGGCCTCGGGCAAACTGAGCGCCAATCGCTCGCGCACCTCAACGGGAGCGCATTGATGACTGGTCCCCAATACGTGGAAAGCATTCAGAATATCTGGAACGTTGGAAGAAACTTTCTCTATGCGCATAAGAAACGTTCTTTCTCGTCTCCCTATTTGCGCACTTTTAGTGCCAGAGCCGGAGCTTCGATTTTTCTGTTTAATTTCAAATAATTAACTGCAAAGATGGCATTGCTCCCGCTTGTCTTGAAGCGAATTCTCTCACCTTAGAGGTGTGAAAGCACCCAAGACGAGAGACTTTCTCTTAATGGGTGAAATCTGGGTATAAACACCCAGCGATTTTCTTGCGAGATTCAGCCTGCTATCGAAATTCTTTCGACAAGAATAAGCTAACCAACTAAAAATAAGTATGTTGTATTAAGACAAGAGACTGCCGATAGTGTGGCCCTCATCGTGCCGTTCTCTTATGCTGCCCTAAGAGGCGGGGATCAAGATTTGAGGGATGGTGCAATGGAAAATTTGGCTTATCGCCCCCGACTGGTCTTTTGGGAACTGACGAAGGGCTGCAATTTGAGGTGCATTCACTGCCGCGCCACAGCTACGGAACTTTCTTCCCCGGAGGATCTGAATTATGAGGAATCGGCTCAGGTGATTGATCAGTTGGCTGTCTATGCTCCGTTCATCCTGGTGTTGAGCGGAGGAGAGCCGCTGTTCCGGCGAGACATATTCCAGTTAGCCCGCCGCGCCACGGACAAAGGCATCCGAGTGGCTCTGGCTACCAATGGGACTCTCATCACGGAAAGCGTGGCCCAGCAGATTTGCGATGCGGGCATCCGGCGCGTCGCCATCAGCTTGGATGGTCCCGATGCCGCCACTCATGACGTTTTTCGGGGATTGCCTGGCTCCTTTCAGCGAGCTATAGAAGGGTTCCAGCATTTGAAACAGCGGGGGATGTCGCTTCAGATCAATACGACCGTGGCCAAACACAATTCCGCGCGGTTGCAGGAAACGCTCGACTTGGCGTTACGCTTGGGCGCAGATGCTTTCCACCTTTTTCTGTTAGTGCCTGTGGGCTGTGGCGTGCAGATTGCGGAGAAACAGATGGTGGAAGCCGAGGAATACGAGAAAATCTTAAACTGGCTCTACGACCGCACATTAGAAAACAAGATCGAGTTGAAAGCCACTTGCGCGCCGCACTTTTTCCGGGTAGTGCGGCAGCGTCGAGCCGAGGCACGGCGCCATGGAGAATCTGTGCCGGAATTACCCACGAACCATGGGCATGGCGGGCACGCTACCAACGCCATGAATGCCATGACCCGGGGCTGTTTAGCAGGCACAGGCGTTTGTTTCCTGTCCCACAAAGGGGAGGTCTATCCGTGCGGCTACCTGCCTCTGGAGGCGGGTAATCTCCGCCGCCAAAGCTTCACCGAGGTCTGGGAGCACTCCCCTTTGTTTGCTTCTCTGCGCAACCTTGAAAACCTGAAGGGAAAATGCGGGGCCTGCGAATTCCGCAATATCTGTGAAGGCTGCCGCGCGCGCGCTTTCGGATGCACCGGCGATTACCTGGCGGAAGAACCGTTCTGCCTTTATGAGCCTCGGGGCTATCAGCCCACCGCCTCCCCCAATCCCTGCACAACAGCAATTTGAGTTGCTCTGGCAAGACATCTTCAAACCTTCTTATCCTTCTCAGTCTGGTCTGTGTGGCCGATCTTTCGGCGAGATAAAGCCTGAATCAGAACTCCTCCGAATGCATTGCATAGTCTATACTGAAATGAAGGATGTAGGAGGGAGACACCGACTTGAAACGTGGCTTGCGCGTTGTTGGGGGGATGACTATGCTCATTGTGGGACTCGCGGGATGGGTGCTGCCGATCATTCCGGGATGGCTGTTTGTCATTCCGGGTTTGATGCTCTTAGGCCGGGAATTCCACTGGGCCAGGAGAACTTTGGAATGGCTGAAAACTCGCCTGCCGAAAAAATCCCTTCAGGATTGAAGTCGTCTCTTCTTGCCTCATTCCAATAAGCTCATTGATCCAATTTCGTTAAAATGTTGATGAGCAGGAATCCGGATTTTCAGAGCAAGGGTTTTCCTCGGAAATTGCTTTCAGCATCTTATTAAATAGCGGCTCTTCCGGCTGCTTTAGCGTACACTTTTCTCGAGCCCATTATTAGGAGAAGGGAGTGTAAGCGATGAACTCAGATTCGGTTGCTTCCCGTTCGCAGGAATTTGTCAAGCCGGATGGTTTTGAACGAATGGATGAAAGAGAAGTCCGGGAGTGGGTGGAGTCCCTGGAGGAAGTGCTCGAAACAGAAGGGCCGGAAAAAGCGCAGTATCTTCTCCAGCGGCTTTTGGGTGTGCTGCATCGCCGGGGAGTTCCCTTGCAGTTCGCTGCCAACACACCTTACATCAACACGATTCCTCGGGAGCGGCAACCCCAGTATCCCGGCGATGGGCGAATCGAATGGCGCATTCGGAGTCTGATCCGGTGGAATGCCCTGGCCATGGTGGTGCGGGCCAATCGCCAAGACCCCGGCATCGGAGGGCACATCTCCACCTATGCTTCCCTGGCGACGCTGCTTGAAGTAGGGTTCAACCATTTCTTTCATGGCAAAACCGAAAATCACTGCGGGGACCTCGTGTATTTCCAGGGGCACGCCTCTCCAGGAATCTATGCGCGGGCTTTTATGGAGGGGAGACTGGACACCGGACATCTGGAGCGGTTCCGGCGGGAGCTTCGTGGGCAGCCGGGACTGAGTTCCTATCCCCATCCCTGGCTGATGCCGAATTTCTGGGAGTTCCCTACGGTTTCGATGGGACTGGCGGCGATCACGGCCATTTATCAAGCCCGCTTTAACCGGTATCTGGAAAACAGGGGTCTGCATTCCTGCGGACAAAGCAAGGTGTGGGCTTTCCTCGGGGATGGAGAAACCGACGAACCAGAAAGCTTGGGGGCATTGACGCTGGCTTCCCGCGAGAAACTAGATAACTTGATTTTCGTCGTTAATTGCAACCTACAACGCCTGGACGGCCCGGTGCGGGGCAATGGGAAAATCATTCAGGAGTTGGAGGCGGCCTTTCGCGGGGCGGGATGGCACGTGATCAAAGTGATCTGGGGCGAAGACTGGGACCCGCTGCTGGCTCAGGACAAGACCGGGTTACTGGTTCGGCGGATGGAAGAGGCGGTGGATGGAGAATATCAGAATTATGCGGTGCGTCCGGGCAGTTGGACCCGGCAGCAGTTCTTCGGCAAGTATCCCGAGCTGTTGAAGATGGTCGAGCACATGAGCGATGACCAAATCCAGAAACTCCGGCGTGGAGGGCACGATCCCGAAAAAGTTTATGCCGCTTACAAGGAGGCTGTGGAATACAAGGACGCCCCGACGGTGATTCTGGCAAAGACCATCAAGGGATACGGACTAGGCGAATCCGGCGAAGGCCGCAACGTGACTCACCAGCAGAAAAAACTTAATGAAGAGGAGTTGCTGATCTTCCGCCGCCGGTTCGAAATCCCTGTTCCGGAAGAGAAGATCGTGGAAACACCCTTCTACTGCCCGCCAGAGGATAGCGAGGAGATTCGCTATCTACGAGAACGGAGGAAGGCTCTGGGAGGTTTTGTTCCCGAGCGCCGGGCGCGGGCCAAGCCGTTGGCAGTGCCGAAACTAGAAGAATTCAGTGAGATTCTCCAAGGGTCCGGAACGCGGGAAGTTTCCACCACGATGGCCTTTGTCCGGTTATTGACCTTGCTGGTGAAGAACCCGGAAATTGGCAAGCTGATTGTGCCGATCATCCCGGATGAAGCGCGGACGTTCGGGATGGAACCGATGTTCCGCGCTTTTGGAATTTATGCCAGCCAGGGCCAGCTTTATGAGCCGGTGGATGCCGATGTTTTTCTGTATTATCGGGAAGCAAAAAATGGGCAAATCCTGGAAGAAGGAATTACCGAGGCCGGTTCGATGGCTTCCTTCATTGCGGCGGGTACCGCCTATGCCACGCACGGAATCAATACGATTCCTTTTTTCTGCTTTTATTCCATGTTCGGTTTCCAGCGAATCGGCGACCTGATCTGGAGTTGCGCCGACGCCCGCGGCAAAGGGTTCCTGATGGGGGGCACAGCGGGGCGGACCACCTTGGCAGGAGAAGGGTTGCAGCATCAGGACGGCCACAGTCATCTTCTGGCCAGCGCTGTTCCGACTCTGGTCACCTATGATCTGGCCTATGCTTACGAATTAGCGGTGGTAATCCAGAACGGGATTTTCCGAATGTACGAAAGGCAGGAAGACCTTTTCTATTACATCACGATGTACAACGAAAACTATGTCATGCCCCCCGCGCCGGAAAGAGTGCAGGAGGGGATTCTCAAAGGAATCTACCGGCTGAAGGCGGCGGATGCTACCGAAGGACGTCCGCGGGCGCAACTGCTCGGCAGCGGCCCCCTGGTGCGGGAAGCATTGCGGGCGCAACAAATCCTTTCCGAACGGTTCGGGGTGGCTGCGGATGTGTGGAGTGTCACAAGTTACAATCAGCTTCGCCGGGAAGCGCTGGATGTGGAGCGATGGAACTGCCTGCACCCGCAGGAAGAGCCGCGCCGCCCCTACCTGAACACGATTCTTGACCCGACAGAGGGGCCGATTGTAGCGGCAACAGACTATATGAAGATTATTCCCGACCAGATTGATCACTGGCTGCCCGGTAGGCTAGTCTCACTAGGAACGGATGGCTTTGGGCGCAGCGATAATCGGGCGCATCTGCGGAGGTTTTTTGAGGTGGATGCAGAGTCCATGGCTGTGGCGACGCTCCATAAGCTTTCCTTGCAAGGCAAGATTCCAACGACGAAAGTGGCGGAAGCAATCCGCGATTTCGGTCTCGATCCGGAAAAGAATAACCCGGCAACTGTTTGAGCAACAGTATTCAATTGCCACCCGATGGTATTGTTGGACTTCTTAACGACGTATATTTGGAATTAGTTCCTACCACCCGCGCTCTCATTGATTCACTCCCAAGCAGGTATCTGCTTTTTCTGCCAGGAATTTAGCTCTGTCCTCCTGCTCTCTATTTTAAATGCATCTTTTTGGCCTGCCGTTTGCAATCTCCGGTATTAAAGAAATCGAATCGGCTAAATAAGGAATTCAGCACTCATGTTTCCCGTTAATTCTTCCAAAAGAAGAATCCGAGGAAACACATCTAAGTAACGAAAGGAGTCTAACATTGATCAAACATTTCCTATTGATTGTTGGATTTGTTCTATGGTTCGGCGCTGTGTCCCAGGCGCAAATTACTACCCCGGCCTTTGAAGGTTTTGCGGGCTTTTCGATCCTGAGCTCTGGCTCCGAGGGAGACGAAGACATTGATCTCGACCGCGAGCAGCGTTGGGGTTGGCAAGCCAGCCTGGCCGGCAATCTCAATTCCGCCTTCGGTTTGGTGGCGGATTTCGGCGGCCAATATAAACACCTGGAAATTGAACTGCCGGGGAATGACGACGATTTCTTTCTTTACAACTATCAATTCATGTTCGGCCCCCGCATCTCTGGCCGAGGGGAAAGAGCGACCGGCTTTGGGCACTTCCTAATTGGCGGCGCCCATACTGGAGGAAGCGGATTGGAAGGAGTTGAGTTCGATTCGGCCACCGGCCTCGCGATGGGTATCGGAGGCGGCGTGGATATCAATATCGGGTCTGGCGGCACGGCCTTCCGAATCATCCAGTTCGATTGGCTTCCGATGCGTTTTAAAGGTGACTGGTTCCAGGATACTTTCCGCATCGGCATCGGTATTGTCTTCAGAGGCGGGATGTAGGTCTCCTCTTTTCATGATCCGATGAACTCCTCTGCGGGACATCGGATCATGAGCTTCAAAACACAATTCCGTCTTGCAAAATGTCCAAAGAGATGGCGTCTGGAAAAAATAAACGTGGAAACTCGTAGTTCTACGAGTTCTCCAAAGCCGACTCCTAGCAGTATGCTGCCCCTTGATTCAATTTAGCATTCTTGATTCCGAACTGCTTTTATAGGGTTCTGCACCGCATTGCAGAGATCAGGCAGGAACCGAGGGCTTGAACATGGGCACCTTGAAGCTGCTGACTCCTCCCCATGAAGAGCAAGTCGTTCCCACTGTCATCAAGCAGCCAACGGTGTCCTGGAAATTTCGGGTGCAGGAAAACGATTTGTTACCGCGTCAGAAATAAGCTGTCATTTAAGCCGTAAAGGTTCCCCCATGGGCTTTTGGTGCCGGCATCGTAACCAGACAACTCCACGAAAGGACGAGATGGGGGAATACCGGCGCTGCCTCGAATGCGGGGCGCGGATTTCGTGGTCTTGGCCTGACCCATTCCCGCTTCGCCCTCCCCGGCTCGTCCAGCCACCGCGAGATTGGCAGATCTTTTGGCGAAGCCTGGAAATGGAACAAGAAGCAAACCAAGACCAGTCTGAGCATTTTACCGAGGCTTTTAAAACATAGCACTGGAAGGAGAGCTCGATGGCCGACGCAGCGCCCCTCAATAATAATTTCTGGTCCATTATCCTGGCGGGAGGAGAAGGGGAGCGCCTCCGTCCTCTTGTCCAGCAGTGGCTGGGTCAGCCCAAGCCCAAGCAATACTGTACATTCATCGGGACGCGTTCGATGTTCCAGCATACGGTGGACCGGGCCGATCTGCTCTCTTCGCCGGATCGCCGGGTGACGGTGATCGCCAAATCCCACCGTCACGATGCCCTGGCGCAACTGGCGGATCGGGTCACCGGTAAGATCGTGGTGCAACCGATCAATCGGGATACAGCAGCCGGCGTGTTCCTGGCGCTTGCTCATGTTCGGGCCCGCGATCCCCAGGCAACCGTAGTGGTGTATCCCTCTGACCACTTTGTGTACCCCGAGGAGCGGTTTGTGAAAGTCGTGGAGACTGCCATCCGAGCGGCCGATTTGCTCACCGATCATCTGGTCCTGCTGGCGGTTGCGCCCGACCGGATTGAGCAGGAGTATGGCTGGATTCAGCCCGGAGTACAGTTGGGCTGCATCGGCGAACATGGTTTGCACAAGGTGGATCTCTTCGTCGAAAAACCCACCCCTGCCGTAGCCCGCCAGGTCATGTTGTCTCGCGGGATGTGGAATACGCTGATCCTGGCAGCCAGAATCGAAACGCTTTGGGAGATGGGATGGCGCTGCTTCCCCGAGCTCATACGACTCTTTGAACAATATTCAGCGGCCATCGGAACCTCGAAAGAGGAGACTATGCTGGAAGCGGTGTATCAGAAATTGCCCACGCGGAATTTTTCCTCGCACTTGCTTCAGCGCCTTCCGCAACAGGCGGCGGCTATTGAAATGAGCGGTGTGCTCTGGTGCGATTGGGGAAAACCCCAGCGTATTGTGGACACTTTGCAGCGGATCGGCAAATTGCCGGCTTTCCCTTTAGAATATGCGGTGGCATAGCTTCTTGCATTGCATTCCTGAAAAAATCGCGCTTGAATGGGAGGAAATACGATGTCAAACAAGCCACCACGCGCTCGCTGAGGAACGGGGTGGTTCGCTCGCTATAAAAAATTACCAACGAAAGGAGAAAGAAAAAATGCAGGTTCAAGACATTATGGTCAGAGACGTAAAATCCTGCCGCCAGGACGCCAATCTGGCTTTGGCTACCGAACTCCTGTGGAAGAACGACTGCGGAGCGCTTCCGGTTCTCGATAACGGAGACAAAGTGATCGGAATGATTACGGATCGGGACATCTGCATCGCGGTGGGAACCAGAAACCGCATCCCTTCTGAAATTCCAATATCCGAAGTGATCCCGCAGAAGATTTTTACCACCGCTCCGAAAGAGGATATTCATGCAGCTCTCAGGACTATGCAGGAACAGAAGGTTCGTCGTCTACCGGTAACCGACAGGGATGGAAAATTGCAGGGGATTCTGTGTCTGAACGATATCGCATTGAATGCCAACCGGAGTAATGCTCTTTCGTATGAGGATGTGGCGCAAACGCTCGCAGCGATTTGCGAGCACCGTCTCCGCCAGGCTGTGGCTGCTTGAGAAGCAGATCGCCGGAACTCTGCCTAGCCAGCTTCGTTGGGAAGAGGGTAGCCAGAGAGGAGGATTGAGGAAACCGAGTGTTCCGCAACCGTGCAGAAGCGGGGCGCTTGCTGGCAAAAAAACTAGCTGCCACTTCGAACCTCCCTGACCGATTGATCTTGGCGCTGGCGCGAGGTGGCGTGCCGGTGGGTTTCGAAATTGCCAAAGCGATTAGCGTTCCGCTAGACGTTTTCGTAGTGCGCAAGCTAGGTGTACCTGGTCAAGAGGAACTGGCCATGGGTGCCATTGCCAGCGGGGGAGTTCGTGTGCTCTATGATGAGGTTGTGCAGGGGTTGGGCATCTCGGGAAGCGAGATCGAGCGGATTGCAGCTCAGGAACAGCAGGAGTTAGAGCGACGCGAGCGACTGTACCGGCACGACTCCCCCGCACTTGATGTCCGGGGCCGCACCGTGATTCTGGTGGATGATGGACTCGCGACCGGAACCACGATGCGGGCGGCCATCACCGCGCTCCGAAAACAATTCCCCGCCCGCCTGATCGTGGCAGTCCCCGTTGCCCCGCCTTCTACGGTCCAGGAGTTGAAGCAGGAAGTTGAAGACGTTGTTTGCCTTCTGATGCCCGAATCGTTTTCCGCCATCAGCCAGTGGTACGAGGAATTCCCGCAGACGTCCGACGAAGAAATCCGCGAACTGCTGGAACGTGCCGCCAGGGAGCGGGCGACAGCGCCCAAGGGATGATGTATTGTTGAATGCTGGAAAAACGTCTTACGATCTTCCGGCTGCTGGGCTTTGAAGTCAAGCTTCACATCAGTTGGGCGATCATCGCCCTGCTGATCGCCTGGAGTCTGGCAAAAGGCTTCTTCCCGTTTCATTTCCCCAATTTGTCTCCTGCCACTTACTGGTGGATGGGAGCAGTCGGCGCCCTGGGCCTGTTCCTTTCCATCATCCTTCACGAATTGGCGCATTCCCTTGTGGCAAAGAAATACGGCCTTCCCATCAAGGGGATCACTCTGTTCATCTTCGGGGGCGTGGCCGAGATGGAGGAGGAACCAGCCAGCCCTGACGCGGAGTTTCGAATGGCGATTGCGGGTCCGATCGCCAGCATTTTGTTGGGCGCTGGGTTCTATGGTTTCAGCGTACTGGGGAAAGAGCTTGCCTGGCCAGTTCCACTGACAGGTTTGCTTTTCTATCTCGGCTGGATCAATTGGATCCTAGCGATTTTCAATCTCGTACCGGCCTTTCCCCTGGACGGAGGGCGAGTGCTGCGGGCCTTTCTCTGGAACCGCAAAGGGAATCTCCGAAAAGCTACCCGTACCGCGTCAAACATCGGCGCGGCGTTCGGCGCTTGGTTGATTGTTGCTGGTGGTTTGCTGTTCCTGATGGGGAACATCCTTGGCGGGATGTGGTGGTTTTTGATTGGCCTATTCCTGCGGAGCGCCTCCCAGTCTTCCTATCAGCAATTGCTTATCCGGAAAGCCCTGGAAGGCGAACCCATCCGGCGCTTCATGACCCCGGAGCCGGTCGTCATTTCCCCCGCGCTTTCCATCGAAGACTTGGTGGAGGATTACATTTACAAATATCATCACGAACTGTTCCCCGTGATGGCGGATTCCAAGCTTCTGGGATGCGTTCGTGCCCAGCAAGTGAAACAAATCCCTCGCAATGAATGGACCCAACACTCCGTGCAGGAACTGACAAGCACTTCCTCTTCGGAAAATACCGTTCCGGCGGACATGGATGCCATCCATGTGCTTTCTCGCATGCAGCAAAGTGGTAATAGCCGCTTGATGGTTGTGGAGGGTAGTCGGTTAGTGGGCATCGTTGTGCTGAAAGACCTGCTGGCCTTCTTGGCGCTGAAGATGGACCTGGAAGGTAATGAGTAGTCAGCCACGGAACAGATTGGCTTTATTCCGACTGTAAAAAAAAGATGGCTAGCGGTACTGCACCATAAGGAAGAAACAGCCTAGGATGACCAAGCCGGTCAGCCAACCCAATGTGTAGGCTCGGCGGCGTTCTTCCATCGTGGCGGGCTGGCGGTCCTCCATCACGCGCCCAATAAGAAAACCCGCGCCCAGCCCTCCCAGGTGCGCCAGATTGTCAATTCCCGGAATGAGGAGGCCGAAGAACAAGATGTACATCACCCAGCGGATCAATTGGCTCCGAACCATTTGCATATAGGCGCCGCCGCGCCTCGTCGTTATGGCCAGCATCACGCCGATCAAACCCATCAAAGCGCCAGATGCCCCCACACTGAAGTGTAACCAAAAACTGCTGAGGACAAAGCCGGCCATCCCCGTAAGTACATAAATAAACAGATAGCGCGCCGAACCGTAAACTTCCTCAACCATGTGCCCGATGTCCATCAGTACCCACGAATTCATGGCGATGTGCAGCAGTCCGCCGTGCAAGAAGATAGCCATCACCAGCCTCCAAGGTTGGTTGACGTTATAGGGAAGAGGGAGAGAAGCGCCCATCCGTTCGAGCACCTGGGGGCTGATGCCTCCAAATAGATTCAATTGGCCTCGGGAGCGCACCGTGGCCAACAGGCTGACTGTAAAAAGCAGACCGTTCAGAACAACAATACAGTAGGTTGCTGGCGAAGTGCTGGGCAATAGTTTCGTCAGAGACCGGCTGGCGGCAGCGAGGGAAAATGTCAGGCTCGCCCCACACTCGTGGCACTTCGTCGCCGTAGAACCGACCAGCGTGCTGCATGCTGGGCAAAGCCGTGGGCGGCGGGTAGGTTTTGGTTCGGAGTGAAAAGCAGAAGCAATCCGATGGAGAAACCGATCCAGCTTGTACCTCCAGCGGATGGAAAGGGCCACCCGGCCTCCTTTCGAAAACTTTCTGCGTTCTTCCATGATAACGGAAAAACTGGATCGCCAGAGCTCGAAGAATACCGGAAAGAGTCTGTGTGAAAACCTCATGTCCTCGTCAGCCCGCGGTTTCAACCGTGCCTTAACTGGCCTTACGTTTCATTTCGAACGGGCGAGGGATCTTCTCTTCCTTCGCTTCAGCTGCTGAGGTTCGTAATCTCAGTAGAACGGAGCTCGAGGATGTTGTTTCGATGCTTACGATCGGGGCGGGTTTTCGATCTAAATAAAGCGGGAAATATAGAGCGTTACCAGGCTATCCTTCATGAGGTTTGACATACGACACGCCGTAACGGGTCAGTCCTTGCCCTGGATGGCCCTCGCGATGAGCAATGCGACCCAAGGACGAAAATGTTGCCGGAATCGCGATTGTAAGGGACAGCAACCTCCACCAAGTCATCCACTGCATAGCATCGTTCACTTTGGAAGCTAAACCCTCCCCGCGACAATTTTTCGGTCGCCACAACTTCTTCCCCCAGTCGCAGGCTACGGACGCAGGCGGTGAATTGTAAGCTGAAGCGAATTTCCTTACGCTCATTTCGGGTTCTTATCGGCGTCTCCGCATTGGATTGCCGTTTTGAAACTGGTTGAGCAGGGGATGGGATTGGCGTCCTTGAAACCATACTCTCTGCTTGTTTCCACAAACTCAGGTCATTGCAGTTTCCGCAGGTTCGCGGAACATAGTGATTCACCTGAAAAACCAGAGCCTCAATTTCATTCAAGTAAGCTAATTCAATAGCATGGCACCGAGGGCATTCCAGCAGCAGACGAGCCACTGCCTTCGCGGATTCGGTCAGGGGCGGGAATGCGATATTCCAGAGGTTCACGTTCTTATCCAGAAATTCGATTCCATAAGAAGGGCCATCCGGTTCCTCACCCATGAATCCCACCAGGCGCGCATCCGCTTCCTTTTGAGTTTCCAGACAGCCGATATTCAGCGTTGAGTAGGGAATAATCTCGTGGCCTAGAAGAATCTTTGCTCCATGCCGGCTAATGAGAAGGGTTCGCGTATTCGTTGTGAATTCTCTGCCCATCGCAAAGGTCCCCGAAACTCGAACCTGGAGTTGTAAAGAGACTCGGTCGCTCCGGCGTGCAGGTTTCCTCATCTGAGACGATTTCATGTTGATAGGTTTCTCCCAATTCTTATATATCGGCACGACATATCTGATGTTCAGGAATTTTTTTTGAAGGGCTAAGCGAGGCCCGTTTTCCCACGGGATTTCACCGTAAGTCTTTTGCCTACAATCATTCCGTCAGTACAAACTCGTTACCGTCCGGATCGGTGAATGATCCAGTTTGGCCCCATCGCTTCGCTTCGACGCACCTCGAATCCCAGTTTATCCGTGTAGAATCGCAGCGCTTCCTGCTGATCAGAAACGTAAATTGTGACTGTCTTCACATGAGTAATCATGCTGCCTCCTGGCATTATCAAACTATCTTGAGGTAAGAAGGAAAGCCATATTTCATTCCAGAAAGAGCTATTACGTCGTGTTACCCGAAATTCCCACCCGTGGAATTCCATGGAACTCGGTAATGAGCCGTACCTAGCACTGGAGATCATCGTCTCAAGGTAATCCTGAGCTTTCTCAATAGGATAATTGACCGGATACTTCCCCTCCCGTTTGGCACTCGAAGTGCGGCCACGCACGGGAAGGGTAAGTTTGTGTTTTCTTAATTAATCCCCGGGAGGTATAGAAAATGAGCACCGTAGCAGGGGTCTTTGCATCACAAACCGATGCCGAGCAGGCTGTGAACAGGCTAAAATCAGCCGGTTTTTCTACTGATAAGATCGTTTTGCTCATGCCGGGTAAGCCGGGAGCGGAATTGAACCCTCCGGTTCCGACTGTTGAGGGAGAGCAACCAGGCATGGGCAAGGCGGTGGGAAGTGTCATCGGGGGGGCGGTGGGTATAGCCGGTGGGTTTGAAGGGGGCGCCATAGCGAGCGCTGCTATTCCTGGAGTAGGCCCCGTGATGGCCTTAGGCCTGCTGGGCGCTGCTGTTTTGGGTATTGCAGGAGCAGGTCTAGGAGCAGCTGTTGGCAATGTCCTGGAGGAGGATCTTGCGCAAGGACTGCCCACGGACGAGGTGTTTGTCTACGAGGACGCTCTTCGCAAGGGACGTAGCGTTGTGCTTGCTTTTCCTGAGGATGACAGCGCCGCTGATTCCGCCCGGCAGGCCATGGATGCGGAAGGGGCAGAAAGCATTGATTCGGCGCGCAAGCAATGGTGGATCGGGCTGCGCAGTGCGGAAAAAGAGCACTATTCGGTTGGAGGCGGGGATTTTGAACAGGACGAGAAGTTCTATCGGATGGGATTCGAAGCGGCCCTGCACGCCGGAAGCCGGCGCAAAGAATACGATCAGGTCCTCTCGGAAATGGCGAGCCATCTGGAAGAACTGCGTCGGCGATATCCGGACTCAGACGTCGAAGAACCTTTTCGACGTGGCTATGAACGCGGCCGGGCCTATTATCAAAACTTGTCGAACCGATCGAAGGCGGCTTAGTAAGACAGGGTAGCCCCGAGTTTCTTTTCTACCTGCTCGGTTGGAATCATGTCAATGGCATCCCATGGACAGCCGTCCAGGAAGGTTCCGTCAGGGCCTTTCGAGGTGCAGAGCTTGCATCCAATGCACAGCTGCGGGTCCACCTCTATGCGCCCAAAGGGCGGGTGTTCTTCGTCAGGAATCCAATACATGCAATCCTGAACAGGACAGTACCCCACGCACACGGGCGACCCGGCGCATCCAGTACAGTTGTCGTTGATTACAGCAAGGATTTTGGGCTTCTTTTTCCGCGGGGTTGCGATCCCCTCGGATTTCGGGTACATCTTGACGCGCGCTGGAATTTCCGCAGTTGCCATAGCTGAATTATTTCATACCCTGGATCGGATTTCAAATCCTTTGCGATTTTTTCAGACTCCGCTTCGTTGCACCCTGCCTTGCCAGTTGCTAAGATGAGGCTTCGCCGCTTGCCGGATTTTTCTCGTGGGTGCTATGGGCAAAGAACTCTCCAAGAAGGAAATTCCTGACAAATTGTACTTCCCGATTCGGGAGGTAGCCCAAATTACGGGTGTGGAGTCTTATGTGCTCCGCTTCTGGGAACGGGAGTTTCCGGCGTTGCGTCCCGCGAAAGGAGAGTCTGGGCACCGCCGTTATCGGCGCAAGGACATCGAAGCCGTTTTGAAAATAAAACGGCTCCTCTATGAGCAAGGCTTTACGATTGCCGGAGCCCGCACTCAACTCCAGAAGACGAACCGTTCTGGGGAAGCTTCTGCTTCGAGCACAGAAAAACAACGAGGACTCCCCTTTTCTGCCTCGCCTTCCTCGGCTCTGGGACGTATTCGCCAGGGATTGAATGAAATCTTGACCATCCTCGAGAAAACGTGATACCTGTGAGAGGACGGGACGTGGCGCAGCCTGGTAGCGCGCTTGCTTGGGGTGCAAGAGGTCC
>JACQGE010000048.1 GCA_016199675.1 Acidobacteriota bacterium
AGAACATTTTCCCTTCCAATATTGCGGGTTTGCCGACGTGGTACACGATCCGCGCTAATCGCGATGGCTATATTGCGCGGAAAAAAGAAATTGATTTTTTGGTAGCAATGAATCCGGAAACGGCCCGCGAAGACGTGCTCGGCCTATCTCCAGGGGCGGCGGTCGTTTATGACGAGCCGTTACGCCTGCGGGAACTGCGCAACGATCTCCTCTTTTATCCGGTCCCGTTTGACAAGCTCGTGGTGCCGGTGTGCCCGGATGCGAAGCTTCGCAAGTTGGTTCGCAACATGATCTATGTCGGAATTCTGGCTCGCTTGCTGGAGATCGAGATGCCGGAAATCGAGCAGGCCCTGCGCAAGCAATTCGGCAAAAAGAAAAAGGCGGCGGACTTGAACTGGAACGCCGTGCAGGCGGGCTTCAACTATGCCGAGAACCATTTGCCCAAAGCGGACAACTATCGCATCGAGCGCATGGACAAGACTCAGGGGAAACTCTTGATTGACGGCAACGCGGCAGCGGCCATTGGATGCATGTTTGCCGGAGTGACCGTGGTGTGCTGGTACCCTATCACTCCCTCTTCTTCGCTGGCGGAATCTTTGATTGGGTACATGAACCGCTATCGGATTGATCCGAAAACGGGGAAAGCCACTTTTGCCATTGTCCAGGCCGAAGACGAACTGGCGGCTCTGGGAATGGTCGTCGGGGCTGGCTGGGCAGGCGCGCGTGCCATGACCAGCACGTCGGGGCCCGGTATTTCTTTAATGGCGGAGTTTACGGGTCTGGCCTACTATGCTGAAATCCCAGCGGTGATTTTCGACATCCAGCGCACAGGGCCTTCCACCGGACTGCCGACTCGAACCATGCAGGGCGATATCCTCTCCACCGCGTTTCTCTCGCACGGGGATACGGCTCATATCCTCCTGTTCCCCTCCTCGGTAGAGGAGTGCTATTCCATGGCGATGGAGGCTTTTGATCTGGCCGAGGAGATTCAGACCCCTGTCTTCGTGCTGAGCGACCTGGATTTGGGGATGAACAATTGGATGGCGGATCCTTTCCCTTATCCCGAAAAGCCAATCCAGCGGGGCAAGGTGCTCACGGCCGAAGATTTGCAAAGGCTCGGAAAGTTTGAGCGGTACCGGGATGTGGATGGTGACGGCGTAGGTTACCGCACGCTCCCCGGGACCGATCATCCGCTGGCCGGTTATTTCACGCGAGGGAGCGGACACAACGAAAAAGCCGGCTACAGCGAAAAGCCGGAAGATTACAAGAACAACGTGGACCGCTTGCGGCGGAAGTTTGAAACGGCCCGAAAACTAGTCCCACCCCCGGTTATCGAAGAGGACCCAGGAGCGGAGGTGGGAATCATCGCATTCGGAACCAGTCACTGGGCAATTGTCGAGAGCCGCGATCAGTTGCAAAAGGAAGCAAATATTCCGACCGCCTATTTGCGAATTCGCTCTTTCCCGTTCAATGACGATATTTTTAATTTCGTGAAACGCATGAAGCGCGTATACGTAGTGGAACAGAACCGCGACGGGCAGATGTGCGACCTGGTGCGATTAACAGTCTGGCGAGATTGTAACAAGGTCCGCAGCATCCGCCACTACACCGGCTTTCCGATTGACGCCCGAACCGTCACCGACGGAATTCTTTCTCAGGAGTTTGAATCACGATGAGCACTGTAGTCGAGTCTCCAGCATCCCCCAAAAAAGTAAATCGCATTGGTTTGGAGGTCGTCACCTACCGCGGCGGCAAAAGCACGCTTTGCGCCGGATGCGGCCACAATGCGATCAGCGAGCGTATCATTGAAGCGTTCTGGGAAATGGGGGTCAATCCCGCCCAGGTCATCAAGATGTCGGGGATTGGTTGTTCCAGCAAGGCTCCGGCTTACTTTTTGGGACCGTCGCATGGCTTTAACGCCGTCCACGGCCGCATGCCCTCGGTGGCCACGGGAGCGATTCTGGCTAACCGCCATCTGATTACCCTTGGGATCAGCGGGGATGGAGATACGGCCTCGATTGGCATCGGGCAATTTGTGCACTTGATGCGGAGGAACCTTCCGATCATTTATGTCATTGAGGATAACGGCTGCTACGGTCTGACGAAAGGCCAGTTTTCTGCCACGGCGGACATCGGCTCCAAACTGAAGACCGGCGTCGTGAACGACTTGCAGCCGATTGACACCTGCTTGCTCGCCATCGAACTGGGCGCTACGTTTGTTGCCCGTTCCTTTTCGGGAGACAAGAAACAGTTGTCGGGTATCCTCAAAGCGGCTATCGCTCACCGGGGAACCGCCATGCTCGATGTGATTTCTCCCTGCGTAACCTTCAACGACCATGAGGGTTCCACCAAGAGCTACGATTACATGAAGGAACACGACGAGCCGCTGCACGAAATTGACTTTGTCCCTGTTTTTGAAAATATTGAAGTGGACTACGATCCTGGTGAAGCTCAGGAAGTCCAGCTCCACGACGGGTCTCACTTGGTGCTGCGCAAAATAGGCCACAACTATGATGCCACGGATCACATCAGCGCCTTCAAGGCTATTGATGAAGCCCGGAAGAAAGGCGAAGTCCTCACTGGCATTCTTTATGTCAACCCGCAGGGAAAAGACTTCATTGATTTGCTCCATTTAACGGACGAATCCCTGGCGACTCTTCCTCAGGAGCGGGTGCGCCCCGGACGCGAAGTTCTCGAAGAAATCATGGAAGAGCAGCGCTAGGCGTTCGGACGCTGGATTATTCTCCTCGGAAAGTCATTTTTTCCCTTCCCAAAACAGGGATAACCGTTTTTGTACGTTGATGGATTTCCGTCGCATAACGGTTGATCCCCTTTTCTATTTTCTGCTTAGATACCAATGGGACTTCTCGGATTATCCCCCAAAGTCCGCATGTCCCATCAGGAAGAGCATGGGGCAGCGGCAATAGGGACTTGCGCTGCGAAGCGAGCATAGTCTGATGTTGAAGACCATTCCAGAAACAAACCCGGGCGAGTTCACCGCCAGTCTGGTTCAGTCGGCGGAGTTCCTGCGCAGCCTGATTCGAGAGATTGCACAGCCGTTTGCCGTCATAGACCGCCAGGGAAGGTTTTTGCTGTGGAACCGGGTCTTGGAAGGATTGACCGGCTATTCGCCTGCTGAATTAATGGAAAGGCACTCCACTGTCCTTTTTGCCCCCTCGGAATGGGAAACTCAGTGGCAAGTTGCCGAGCAGGCGTTGGCAACAAGGCAACCTCAAACGCGCACGACACAATGGCAAACAAGAAGCAGCCAGCAAATTCCTGTGGAACTTCATTACGTGCCGCTCGAATCACCGGAAGGAGAGCCGCTCCTCCTACTGCTGGTTTTCAACCTCTCCGAGCGCCAGCGACTGGAGGCCGAATTGCGACAGTCGCAGAAAATGGAGGGGATCGGCCGTTTGGCCGGGGGAATCGCTCACGATTTCAATAACGTCCTCACCACAATCCTTGGTTTGACCGAGGCGATGATGAACGGACAGGCGCCGCCGACCTCGGAGAGCCTTCGGGAGATTCATCAGGCGGCCAGCCACGCCGCCAGCCTCACGCACAGCCTGCTGGCCTTCAGCCGCAGACAGATCCTGCAGATGAGAATCCTCCGGCTGGAAGAGGTTGTGGAGAACATGGCCAAGATGGTGGCCCGCTTGATTGGCGAGGATATCCGACTGGAAATTTCCTGCGAAAAGCCCGTCCCTCCCATCCGCGCTGATCAGTCCCAACTGGAGCAGGCGTTGCTGAATCTCTGCCTCAACGCGCGGGATGCCATGCCACAAGGAGGAGAACTGCGCCTCGAAGTTCGAGCTAAGAGGCCGGATGAGAGATGGCGCCATAAACAAGAAAATGTTCCGCCCGGCGAGTATGTCTTGCTCTCAGTGCGGGACACGGGCGAAGGCATGGACGAGGAGACCTTGCGGCAAATTTTTGAGCCGTTTTTCACTCGCAAAAGCGTGGGCAAGGGCACTGGTTTAGGGCTTTCGTTGGTTTATGGAATCGTGGAGCAACATGAAGGCTTCATTCAGGTGGCCAGCCAGGTGGGGGAGGGAACGGAATTTTGCATTTATTTTCCAGCGGCGAGCGGAGAACCAGAGCCGATCCGGGCCCAATCCACTAGAATTCCAGCCCGAGGGTCGGCCACCGTGCTAGTGGTCGAAGACGACGGGAGCGTGCGCCGGCTGGTTCTGGAGGTGCTGCCGAAACTGGGTTATCGCGTCTTCACAGCCGCCGATGGAGAAGAAGCCATCCGGGTATTTAAGCGCTGGGCAGACCAGATTGACCTGGTTCTGCTGGATGCAATTTTGCCGAAAAAAGGCTCACGGGAGGTCTACGAACAAATCCGAACCCGAAAGCCTTCTGTTCGTTTCCTCTTCACAAGCGGCTACAAAGAAGTTTTCATCAATAAGAAATTCGAGATGGACACAAGCTTCCTCTTTCTCCGCAAGCCATTCACCTCGGTGGAACTGGCTTCGATGATTCAGGC
>JACQGE010000001.1 GCA_016199675.1 Acidobacteriota bacterium
CCGAGCGCAGCGAGGAATCTGCTCTTTTTGGCAGCGGATTGATTCTGGTGCAACATGGTGCTGAATGGTGTATGATGGAGCTATGTCCGTTATGGAAAGACCTGTTCGGCAGAGCGTTTCTCTGCCGCCCAAGATTGCCAGGCGCGTAAAGGCACTGGCACGGAGCCGCAAAGCCAGCGCCAACCGTGTGATTGTTGACCTCATTCAAGAAGGGTTGGAGTCCGCAGAAAACGAGCGACGCCGTTTTCTGGATTTGGCAGACCGCTTGAGTGCCGCCACCGATTCCGCCGACCGCCAGCGTTTGAAGGCAGAGCTGGCCCGCATGACCTTCGGCGAGTGAATGCCCAAGATTCAATGGACAAACCTGCCTCCTTCGCTCCGTGACCACCTCTTCGAGAGGTTACGGGAGCGTAAGATTCAGGCTGAAGACCTATACGAACTGAAGCTTTGGCGCGAATCGGAACCGGAAGCCCCCGAAGGCCCGCGGTATAAGGATTTCGGGTCTTTTAAGATATGCGGCGAAGGGAAATTCCCGAAGACGTTTCTCCTTCCCGGCCAGCCGGCCAAGGGAACCAAGCTCTAGTGTGGGGGTCTGTCAGGGCACGGTTTTAACCGTGCCGAAGAACCTTAATCAAGAATCACTTCCTTGCTGCCGCAGGCCGGAGCGCAGCCACAGGCGCAGCGACTCTGCAGCATATTCAATTAAATCATGGTAGCGCTTGTAGCGATGCGCCGTCCGCAGACACCTTATATTTCCGAATAATTTCGCCAGCATGCTGCGGCAGGTTTAGTTCGTCAGCGCTCAAGGACTTGAACTTGAAACTGAATTCAAGATAGCCATCTACTACTTTGTCTAGTTCTATGTCCGCGCTACCAAAGAAGACGTATCTTTCGGCGGTCGGAAAGAGTTTCGTAGCTTCGAGGGGAAATCCGCTGACCAATCGGCCGTTTTTCGTGGTGATAACGTACCAGAATTCAAAAGGGATCAAGTTATTGGATGTAATCCGAACCCGGAATTTGCCGTTCCCATCCGGCTCCAGAACCGCGTCGAACTTGGGTGGGGTGCGCCGCCTTTCCTCCGCTTCTTTCTTAGCTTGCTGTTCGGCCGCAAGTTGTCGATTGGCTTCACGTGCCGATTCGCTTGCGCCTTTGAGTTGTTGGCGCAGCTTGATGTTCTCTTCAGTCCTGAGCGTTTCTGCTCGGCGTGTGCCGATGAAACTAAGAACGGATGCAACACCAGCACATCCTCCCAAGGCGAGGACGGCGACGCTTGTCCAGAAAACGAAGCGGTCAACCGATTCTATGGAATTCCACCAAGACACAGCGCACTCCACAAATTATTCATGACTCCCTATTAACTCATGTGCCAATCTGCTGCCTTGAGCAATTGAGTGCAGCGACAGCGAGCGCTTTCCTCGCCGTAGGCTCTCTTACAGTTTCAGCAACTCCCTCAACCGCTTGGTCTGTGCGCGGCTGACGGGGATTTCTGTGTTTTTCTTATCGTTCATCCGCAATTGATAGGAACTCTTGAACCAGGGCACCACTTCTTTGATGTGATTGATGTTGACCAGATAGGAGCGGTGGACGCGCCAGAAAGTGTTGGGGTCGAGGTTGGCTTGCAGGTCTTCGAGAGTGCGGTAGTTAGTCTCCCCTTCCATTTCCTTGGTAACCAGCGTTATCAGCCCGCCTTCGATGGTGGCATAGATCAATTCCTGAGCGTCAATCAGGAATAGCCGGTTGCTGGCGCGAAGCAACAACTTGCTTTGTTGTGGCGCGCGTTCCTTCAATGTGCGGAGGAGGTCTTCGAGCGCATCGGTAGAGCTAGGCGCGCTGGGAGCCGGGGTTTCCATCAAGCGCCGGACCCTTTGCACGGACTGCGCCAGTCTCCCCTTGTCAATGGGTTTCAGGAGATAGTCAATCGCGTTCAGCTCAAAAGCCTGCACCGCATATTGATCGTAGGCGGTGGCGAAGACCACGTGCGGCATCTTGAGTTTGCCCTTTTTCTCGAGGAGCTTGCGCACCAACCCCAACCCGTCCAGTCCCGGCATCGCCACGTCCACGAAGATCATGTCTGGTTCGTGCTCTTTAATTAATTGCAAAGCCTCCAGCCCGTTTCGAGCCTCCGCAACGACGTGAACGTCCGAATGCGCTTTGAGCAGAAAGGCCAGTTCCTCCCGCGCCAGCGGTTCGTCATCCACCACGATGGCGCTGATGGCGCTCGTCAGAGTACCGTGATGCTCGTTTTTAAGTGGCTCTTTCATGTCAAGCCTCCAACCCGGAAAAAGTATAACAGCATCTCCTTTTCTCCTCCAATTTCTGAGTCATTGCTGAGTTCGGATGTCTTCCGCCTTCAATCATCCTGCCATGCTATAATCCGCGTTTAGCCCGCCGCGCCGGGGCATCGAACAGCGCAAAGGAGGGGCCAGCCATTCCCGCTCACAAGTTGATTTCACGCGCCAAGCAAAGCTCATCTCAGTTGATGTACCAGGGTAAAATCTTCACGGTTCGCCACCACGCGGCGATCGAACCTGGAGGCGTGCCCGTCCGGCGCGAAGTGGTCCATCATCGCGGTTCGGCCGTTGTTCTGCCGCGCATGAGCGATGGCCGTATCCTGCTGGTCCGCCAGTTTCGTTTTCCGGCAGGACGTTTCTTGTGGGAGTTGCCTGCGGGTTCTCTGGATCCTGGAGAAACGCCGTTGCAAACAGCGCGCCGGGAGTTGGCGGAGGAGACGGGGTATCGCGCCACGAAGTGGCGGAAACTGGTGGAGTTTTTTGCCAGCCCCGGATTCCTGGATGAGAAGATGACGATTTTTCTGGCGCAGGATATTCGCCCCGGCATCGCCACCCCGGAAGCCGACGAACGCATCCAGGCCCGCTTTTTTGAAGTCCGCGAATTGCAAACCCTGATTCGCCAAGGCAAACTTCGGGACGGGAAGACATTGATCGGATTGTTGGTCCTGTTTGATTTCGAATCTGGAGCAATGAGGAGAGCCCGATGAGTTTGGCGACTCAACTGACATTTCAAATGAAAAACGAGCGCGGCGCGCTAGCGACGCTTTGTAGCGAGTTGGCCAAGGTGGCGGTAAACATCACCGGAATCCAGGTTCCGGATGAGCCGGGGCGCGCTTCCATTCGCATTGTCGCCACTCCCGTGGATACGGCTAAGAAAATTCTGGAGAAGATGGGTTACCAGTACCGGGAGGAAGCGGTGCTCACCGCGCACCTGCCGGATCGTCCTGGGGCGCTTGGCAAGCTGACCCGCAAATTGACCGAGAAGGGGATTGACATCCTCTATTGCTACGCGACTATCGAGCGCGGCACGGATCGGGCCATGGTCGTCATGGGCGTGTCTGATCCGCGGGCAGCTTCCGAGTTTGTCAAGTAAACTCGCGTTAGGTTTTGGAATAGAACCACCAGGGAACCGAAGAAAGTTATGGCGATGCCGACCAAATACACTGCGGAACACGCTCGCTCCGGTCTGGACGCCAAGCTCCCTCCCCTGGCAACCTGGCCCAACCAGTTCCCGAACTACGAGATCACCATCACGATCCCCGAATATACGTCCATCTGTCCCAAGACTGGCCTGCCGGATTTTGGTACGGTAACGATCCGCTATGTCCCGGATAAATTGTGTGTGGAGCTGAAGTCGCTGAAGTACTACATCCTGGGCTACCGGAACCTGGGGATTTTTTACGAGAACGCCATCAACCACATCCTGCAAGATTTGGTCAAGGCGTGCCGCCCTATCTGGGTAACGGTGACGGGAGAGTTCAACACCCGCGGCGGAATGCGGAGCACCATTGAGGCGCGCTACCAACGCAAATCAACCAGGAAGCAATAAATTTAGGCTTTTGCGGAAGGTGATGGGACGATCTTGCTCGACTGAGCGAATCTTGTGTATACTTAATTGATTATGAAAGCAGGCATCCATCCCGAATACCACGAAGTCACCGTGATCTGTGCGTGCGGGAACGTCTTCAAGACCGGCTCCACGCGCAAGGGCGAGATTCGCCTGGAAATTTGCTCCAACTGCCATCCGTTTTTTACCGGCAAGCAAAAGCTGATAGACACAGCCGGGCGCGTGGAGCGTTTCCAGAAGAGATACCAGGGCAAGCGGTCTGGCAAGGCTGCCCCGGCTGCGAAAGAAAGCACTTCGTGAGACTTCTTCTCTAGCCTTTCCTGCTGCGCTTTTCGCGTCAATTCATTTTCGGTTACAATCACCCCATGAGTGTGACGGATGCGGTGAAAATTTTGCAGGCGACCGGGCCCCGGGTTACGCTGCGAAACTATTTTGAGAAGCCCTTCGATTCGGCCATCGCAGCGGCGCGGACCTGTTATTCCTCCCGCGTCATTTCCTCGGAAGAAATCACGGAGAAGCAGCGGGTCGCCATTGGGCCAACCACCTTTGATGGCGGACACCACACCGTTTATCAGCACGCCCATTTTGAGTTCGGCCTGGAAAATGTTTCCCGCCACTTTGTCTGGAACTTCCTCCACAGCCACCCTTTTTACAATTCCGAGCAGCAGAGCCAGCGCTACGTGCGCATGGACCAGGTGCAGGCGTTCGTTCCGCCGCTGTCGGAGGAGGCGCTGGCGATCTATGGGAGTGCTCTGGAAAAAGCGTGGGAGTATTACCGACTCCTGACGGAGAAGCTCTCGGCGCGCACGCGCGAGGTGCTGTACGAAGTATGGAAAGTTACTAGCCAGACCTCCGAGAAGCGCCGCCTGCGGATTGATCGGCAGGTCGAAAAGAAGGCCATTGAGGTCGCACGCTACGTGTTGCCCGTCGCTGCCTTCACTTCCATGGTCCATACTGTTTCTGGCATCGTCCTCCACCGGCTTTACCGAATGCGCAATTCCGGCGACACACCCTATGAGACAGGCCTGGTGATAGACCAGATGGTCGAGCGGGTCAAGGAGATTGATCCGCAATTCTTCGAGCGCATCGGCCACGGCCCCTTGGAGGAAGAACTGGTTCCCGAGCACAAGCTCCTATCCGAGCGCGGCCCCGCTCAATCCTCTCTGGCCCGAGAGGAATTTGACCGTGAACTGGCAGGGCGAACTTCTCGCTTGATTGCCGCTACGCCGGACGCGGAGTCCCTTTTGGCCCGATCATTCCGGTACGTGCTGGGGCTGAGCGAAAAAGAGATGGATGAAGAGCAAGCCCTGGACGCTCTGCTCAATCCGGCACGCAACCGGTATCGCCTGGAAACGCTCAACGTGGGGGTTCATTCGCCCATGATGCGCGCCTTGCAGCACGTCTCTTACACCTTCCTCAAGAAGCTGAGCCATACGGCGGACTCCCAGGACCAGCGACATCGGATGGTGCCTGGCTCGCGTCCGTTGCTGGCCTCCACGGACTGCCCGGAACCGGACTACCTCACTCCCATGCTGATTCGGGACAACCCCGAGGCGGAGCCAATCTATAAGCAAGCTATGGAGGAGGCTTGGGCCGCAAAGAATCGCTTGCTGGAGATGGGCGTGCCAGCTTCTTTTGCCGTCTATGTTTTGCCCAATGCCACCGCCATCCGCTTGGTGGAAACGGGCAGCCTTTTGCATCTGCTCCACAAGTGGACCATGCGGACCTGCTTTAACGCTCAGGAAGAGATTTACACGGCTTCCATGGAAGAGCTGGAACAGGTGCGCCAGATGCATCCTCGCCTGGCACGGTATATCGGCCCCCCCTGCTTCATCCGCCACGAGCTGGCTTACCCGGTCTGCACCGAAGGCAGCCACTTCTGCGGCGTTCGGGTGTGGGATAGCTTTCCAAAGGTCGAACGCAAACTGTAAGATTTATGCCGACGAAATCTCGCAGAGAAAACACCTTCATCGAGCGGTTTCTTGCGGCCTATGCCAATGGCTCATGGGCCGACGCCAAGATTGATTGGCTCGATATGAGGACCGACGGGGCAGTCGAAGCACTTGCGACAAGAAAGTCCGATGGCAAGACCCTCGCGATTGAGCACACGATCATCGAACCATTTGTTGGCGATAAAAAGGATGTTGCATTCTTTGACGGTGTTTTTCGCGGAATCGAAGAGGACGTGTCCCTGCTTGTGCCAGGGAAGTGGAGGTATTCATTCCAGTCGGGACTTTGCCTCCTCGCTACGCACAGACTATGCGAAACGCAATTGCCAATGGAGTCCATAGCTGGCTCAAGTCGAATCAGCTTTCACTTAGCGATGGCTCTTCAGAACATCGTTGCCCGATCCCTGTGATTCCTGGCAAGCCGGCCCTTGACCTCAATCTCTACATCACGGTGGTCCCGTTGAGGGGTCGCGCTAGGTTGCACGTTCGTAGACAGCAAGTTGACGATAACCTCAGCGACGTTATTGAGAAGGCTCTAAGAACGAAAGTCCCAAAGCTCGTAAATACGGTTGCAGTTAAGCGCATCCTTCTTCTTGAACGTCAGCATTGGAACCTCCACCCGAAAAGTATTCTCGACGAGATCGAGGGGCGGAGGGCTGCGTTCCCCGATTTGGCTAAAGTTGACGAGATCTGGATTGTAGAAACGTTTTTCTATGGAACCGCTTTCGGCAGTTCGAATCTTTACTTCGAGCGTTGGGAGAACGGCACGTGCGTCGAGAGTTTGGATGTCGAGGGCTAAGGATTCTGGTGGGACAGATACATATAGGTTCGTGATCGGCTACCTTTCCAGCCCCGGAGGGGGCGGCAGATCATACCGATCATTCCCAGATATATTGTTCGTCGTAACGGATGCCGTTTCTTTTGAGGAAGGTCACGAACTCTTCTTGGAAAGAGACCCGCCTGTGATGTTTCTCCTGCGCCTGAATGTATTTTACAACTGACCGTACATTGGAATGGCTCACGCTGAAAGCGCCATAGCCTGTCTGCCATGCAAAGGCAGGGCCCGCGCCGCGTTTCTGGTTGACCCATCGGGAGGAGTTGCTTTTCAATATCCGCAAGGTCTCCGAAATCGAGAGGGCAGGCGGCATCCAGAGAAGTAAATGAACATGGTCCGCCATGCCGTTAATCGTCACGGCCTTGCCTTCGAGGTCGCGGATAATACCATCCATGTATGCACAAAGGCTGGCTTTCAACTCGGGCTGAATCAGCGATGCTCGATCC
>JACQGE010000055.1 GCA_016199675.1 Acidobacteriota bacterium
AATAGTTCCAATCGGCGCGGGTGTCAATCACCTCGGCCCCGTGCTGCGTGACGAATTTGCCGAAGTCCAGTGTCAGTCCCCCCGCTTTGCTGCTCAAGTAATACTGCATAAAGTGAGCAGCGGTTGAGTTGCCAATCCCGAAATCTCCCCCATTTACAAAGTTAGCGGTCGGTCCGAAAGCCATTTGCACCATGTAGCCCAACGGGTTCGTCTCATTAACGGCTTTCATGACCTCAAAATCTACTTGGCTCAGAGTGAATGAGTTGTGGTTGAAGTCGAAATTCCGGTTCAGACCTCCTCCTCCATTGGTGGTTATTGCGTCGGATGGCTCGTTGAAGTTGAAGTTATAATAGCCATCCAAAAAGCCGCCAAACGTTACTCCCTTGAAAAAGTTGAGACCTTCCAGTTCGCCGCCCAAAGTATCTTGCTGCGCGGGAGGCATAGGAGCTGGCGGCGGCGACATCGCAACCGCCGAATCGGGAGCTTCGACCGCAGCCATTTCCGAGGAAGTCACCAATACCGCCGGTTGGATGGAGGGGCGCATACCGCTGCCACCTATTGCGATAACATCCATTCCTGCTACTGTTGGCTGCCCTAGGGTTGCTGCGCTTTTCACAACCACTAATTCGTTTTCCAACTGTCGAATCCGCGCTTCTAACGCTGCAATTCTTTTCTCTATTGCTTCCCCACCTGTTTCTTGAGCGAACAGCGCCGTTCTGTTGGCTGCCACCAAGCTGAAGAACAAACTCGCGAGTAAAAGATTTCTAACTATTTTATTGATCTTAAATGATTTAATTTTCAACATTGGTCTCCTCGTCTTGTTTTTTAAGTCAATGCCTCTGGAAATTTGACAAAAGCGACTAAATTCATCGTCAAAATGGCAGATTATTGGTAAAAGTATATACTGTCAAGAATAAATTGCATAAATGGCATAAAATTTTTACATATCTGCCATAAAAATATCTCAAGCTAATAATAAACAGCATAAAAATGCTTTTTGGCGAACTGATTATGCAACATTTGTACAGTTATTGAATCTGTGAACACCAAAAGACTTATTGGGAAGGTGCTTGAAGGTGGGTTAGCAAAAACCAATTACTGTTGAAAAAGATTCCATTGTGAGCCGAACTGATCAAAAGGCCTGAGCCTTCTTTACTGACCGGGATCGCTATCCGTTGTACCAGGAGGCCATCCAAGCCTTCTTCTAAGCGCTGGTAACCGTTTCCTCCATCGAAGGATTGGAAGACGCCGAGACTGTTCGCAACAAAGATATGCAGAGGATTGTCGGGCGCAATCGCCACCTCTGAGATAGGAGCAAACGGCACGCCCCGGCCAAACTTTTCCCAGAGGCGGCCTCCGTCTGCAGATCGGAAAAGACCTGTTTTCGTCCCAACAAAAATTACACCGGGTCTCTTAGGATGAACGGCAATGCTGAGGACTTGGACCCTTCCATTTTCCTCCAATTTCAATCGGTTCCAATTTTGCCCGCCATCGGAAGAGATTTCCAGTGCCGCCGAAGTAGCTGCCAGGATTGTTTTCCCGCCTTCGCCCGCTATGCGAACGGTATAAAAACCACCAGTGTCGGTGTGGATTGGAAGTCGCTTCCAAAGCTCTCCATCCGCGCTTGCGAACAAGCCTGCGGAGGTTGCCGCATAAGTCGGTTCCGCTGGATCACGCTGGTAGAGATCTCGGACGATCACAGGATCCGTTGGTTTCAAGATTTTATTGATCCCAACTTCCCAACGGCTTTTGTTCTGCCAGCGCGGCCTCTCTGCCGAATACTCGAAAACTCCCTCCATGGTTCCGGCCAATAGTTTCCAGACTGGGCGGTTGACCGCGACAAGGCTCAGCACGTCGCGCCCCTCTAAACCGTCGCTCAATTGCTGCCAACTGGCTCCGTAATTCTCGGTCCTGTAAACTCCTCCGAATTGCCGGTCGTGGAGCAGCGCCACATAAAAATGGCCGTTTTTATTGGGATCAGCCACGATACGGGAAATTTGCCGCTGGGCGAAGCCGGTATTTGCCGGTTGGAATGTTTTGCCGCCATCGCGACTTTCCATAACCCCGGCATGATCCATGCCCAGGTAGATATGGTTTGTATTGCGCGGGTCTATTACCACGGCATTGATGATCCAGGCAGAAGAAGTGAGGAGTTGCCAGGATTGCCCGCCGTCTTTTGTGCGCCACAGACCCTCAGTTGTTCCGGCATAAAGGACTCGGGGGTCCGAAGGGTCTAATACCAGAGTATGAGTGCGGCGGGCGCTCGTAGGGATCCCCTGAATTTTCCTCCACTCCGTGCCCGCCGAATCGCTCCGATAAATGCCGGTACAAGCGGTGGCGTAGAGCGTGCGGCGATTGGAAGGGTCCACGATGACACTGAAAACGTCGGAATCGTCAATCATCCCCTTCTTAATGGAGACCCAGGCAGCACCTCCGTCCGCAGTTTTCCAGGGAAGGTGCCAGGTGCCGACATAGATGATTTCCGGATGAAGCGGATCCAGGGCCACGGATTCGAGATTTCGGATTTCGGGATGGCCGGGCGGGGAAATCCGACGCCAATGGAGACCGGCGTCCTCGCTGCGAAAAACTCCTTCGCGGGTTCCTGCAACCAGAATTTTAGGATTGGAAGGCGACAACGCCAGGGCGCGGACGAATTGGCCAGAGAGGCCTTCCAGCAACTGCCAGGAACTTCCGCCGTCTGTGCTCTTGAAGATGCCTCCCATATTGTCCAGAACGCTCCACATTCCGGCATAGAGAATGCGAGAGTCTGTCGGGTCCACCAGTAAATCATCTACGACCCAATCCGCCGGAGCCTGCAAGCCCGTCAACCGGTTCCACTGTTTTCCGCCATCGGTCGAGAGATAGATCTGCCCCGTGCGCGTGCCGAGGAACATACGATCCGGATCGCGGGGATCGGCTGCCAGCGAGCGCACGTCCCCGCCGAACGGGCCAATCGGTGCCCAGTCAGCTTGGGCAGCATTTCCGGAAGGCTGCACTAAGAAAATCAAAGAGAGCATCCAGAATGTGATTCGCCGCAGCAGTTTCACCTCTGGCAAGATTGAAAAGGCCAATTCTCGGATTAAGGAATCCGCCAGTTGCATGACACCATATTAATCTACTAAGCGGCTCTTTCTCTCCTCCTAAATAGGGCACATGCGAGTTTCGTTTTTTGATACAGGACCGGCCTGTTTTCTCAGCCAGGGTTAAGCGAGTCGGCTCAATTCAGCAGATCAACGCGGATTTTGCCGATTCCGTGTCTCTGTGCCCGCATTTATCACTAGGCCCGCGCGCTGTTAAAAACTTGTCAGCACATTTACCTTCCGTGTATACTGCTTCTCATTGCAAGGCGGGAGATTTCTGAATGAAGTCTGAATGCCCACATTCTCGTGAATTTGCTCTTCTATTGATGCCTTCCGGGTTCACTTGAACCTCCAACCATTAAGCGTCCGGCGGCCGTTTTCCCTTTAATTGCAAAACGAGTAAACATAGCCGGCCTTCAGACCCCTTTTTAATTGACGCGAAAGGGTCGTGGTCAGCACAAAAAAAGAAATACCTGGCATTTCCAAAACCGGAATGCTTTCTGGTCGGGTAATCGAGAGGTAAGTTTGTTATGCCAGAAATTCATGAACTCTTAACACAGAACGAGAAATTGGCCCGAGAGGTGTTAGCAGCTTCCGCCGATCGCGTGGACCGCGAGCGGGAATTTCCCCGGGAGAACTTGGAGGCGCTGGGCCGCAGCGGCGTGCTTGGACTTTTGATTCCCACACAATACGGAGGCGCAGGTGGCAGCATCGCCGAGATGTCCCAAGTGGTCGAACGAATGGGACAGTCTTGCGCTTCCACGGCCATGGTGGTCCTGATGCACTACTGTGGGACAGCCGTTATCATGGCCAAAGGGAGCGCGTCATTGAAAGAGAGTCTGCTTCCGCTGATTGCCCAGGGACGACACCTGACAACCTTGGCTTTCAGTGAACCGGGTTCCGGCGGGCACTTTTATTTTCCCGTCAGCGAAGTACAAAACGTTGACGGGGAAAAACGTTTGAGCGCGCGAAAGAGTTTTGTCACCAGTGCCGGAGAAGCCGACAGTTATGTGGTGTCGGCCCGGCCTGCCTGGGCTTCCCTCCCCAACCAAGTGAATCTCTATCTTCTGTCCAAAGGGACTCCCGGTTTTACGGTGGAGAAACCGTTTGAGGGAATGGGCCTGGCCGGCAATGCGAGTGCTGCGATGCGCCTTGCCGAAGTGCCGCTAGAGGATAAGAATCTGCTGGGGGAAGAGGGCAGCGGCTTCCAGACCATGCTGGAAGTAGTCTTGCCGCATTTCCAGATTGGCGTAGCTTCCATCTCGTTGGGAATCGCCAGCGCAGCCATGGAAAGGACGAAAGAACACGTCTTAGCCAGGAAATACGAACACGCCGCCGACAACCCCACGCTGGCGCAGCTTCCACGGGTCCAGTTTCTGATCGCTGAAATGGCGTTGGAACTGCGTTCCGCGCGGGCCTATTTGGAGGGAACGATTCGGCGGATAGCCGCTAACGATCCAGAGGCAATGCTGGATGTTCTAGGAATTAAGGCCCGTGCCGCTGAAGCTTGCCAGTCAGTGGTTAGCCGCGCCATGATGTTGGGAGGCGGAAAAGCCTTCGGACAGCGGGGAGGCTTGGAACGCATGTTCCGGGACACGCAGGCCGCCGCTGTGATGGCGCCTTCCGCCGATGTGCTCAAAGATTTCTTGGGCAAGGCTTGCCTGGGACTGGCGCTGTTTTAGGGACGCTAATTTTTCTGCTTCAATATAGAGCTTATCGCTATGGGTTCTGCATCTGTTCGTCCGTCACGAATACAGCCTCTGCGCGTAGGCGCAGTCGCTTATGATCCTAAGGTAGTCACTATCTGGGAGGGCTTCAAGACTTACTTTGAGCGGCAGGGAGTGGAAATGGATTTTGTCTTGTACTCCCACTATGATGCTCAAGTTCAAGCTCACCTTGAGGCCGAAGTTGACGTGGCGTGGAATTCTCCACTGGCTTGGGTGAAGACTCAAATAGAAACTCGCGGCGCCTGCCGGACGCTCGTCATGCGCGATACGGACCGCGACCTCACCACCAAAATCATCGTTCGACAGAGCGCTGAGATTGCCACTTTGGCCGATCTGCGGGGAAAAGTTGTTGCGGTGGGCGCTTCGGATTCACCCCAAGCGACGCTGATCCCGCTTTCCCTGCTGGACGAAGCAGGCATCTCCCCCGGTCAAGGCTGCCGGGTTCTATATCATGACGTGATGGTGGGCAAGCACGGCGATCACGTGGGCGGAGAACGGGAGGCCGCGTATGCGCTGGCCGCAGGCAAGGCCGACGCCGCTTGCGTGCTCGACAGCAACTACTTGCTATTCCTCAACGAAGGCACTTTAGACCCGGACACCACGCGAGTGCTGGCGACTACGCCTCCCTACGATCACTGCAACTTCACGGCTCGCGGCGACCTTCCTGAGGAACGGACGCAGCGATTCGTAACCGCTTTGTTAGAAATGTCTTTTCAAGACCCCTTGGTGCGTACGTTAATGGAAATGGAAGGGCTGAAGCGCTGGCTTCCCGGTCGTACGACTGGTTACGAGCAACTAAAGCGCGCAGTAGAGAAATTCAGGTTTTATGCCTAACCGGATTCCCAAAGCTCAAGCGGACCTCGGCGACCTTGCGTTACACGAGGGAGGCGCGATGCTACTGCGGCGAGCTATTGCGCCGCTTCGAGAGGGCGATCTACTGGAAATTTGTGGCGGCTCTTCGGAATTGGTCGAGCAGCTTCCTGCCTGGTGCCGCCAGCAAGGCCATCGGTATCTGCCTCTCAACAAGGGGGCGGGCTTCCACTGGATTGAGCGGGGCGCTTCCGATCCTCCGCTCATTCGGCCTGCACAGGAACTCGCCGAAACAGCAGAGCCAGCCTGGGGACTGGCTCCTCGCGGAGCGACCGTCGAGGCTGGTGGGCCTGCCTTTTCTTTCCCTCTCCGCCGAAAGCGGGAAGTTTGGGCGGAAGAACTAGACGCCATCCGCCAACAAGCTGCTAACAACCAATGGTCGCTGATCCGGGACATCTCCTGGAACGCCCTGCCGCGACTGGCCCCGGAATTGGAAATAGCAGTTTCCCAAGCGATGACCTTCTTGACAGAAAACGAATTCGCGGCGCTTTACATCCCGGCGCGTTTCCTAGCCCGAATTCATCCGCATTATCGGGAAGTCTTGGAAGTACTCGCGTTTCAGGTGACCGATGAAGCTCGCCACGCCGAGGCTTTCACGCGCCGAGCGGAAGCCGGCGGCACAGGTCTGGGAACCACTGCCAACAGCGGGCAGCTTTCCCTGCATACTTTGTTGGAGGAATCAGAATTCACGACCGCAGTCTTTCTGCTTTGCGTGATGGGAGAGGGGACCTTCCTAACCTTGCTTCAATTCCTGGAGGAGAATGCTCCGGACCCGGTGACGGCTGCCTTGATGCGCTACGCCCATAGGGATGAAGCGCGGCACGTAGCTTTCGGCGTTTCTCACCTGCGCTATGTGTTGCAGCGAGAACCGGAACGAAGACCTGCACTGGCGGCAGCCGTCGAGCGCCGCAGCCGTTTGTTGGCTTCCATCTCAGGCCTTAGCCCCTATGTCCATGACGCGCTGGTGATCCTAGCCGGCGGCGGCCTATCGCCGGAGCAGGTACGGGAAGGGGCGCGTCGGGTGGCTGTTTTGCATCGGGAAATGGATCGCGCCCGCAGCGAGCGCCTGCAAGCGCTGGGATTTAGCGCCGAGGAAGCCGTACGGCTTTCGGCTCACCATACTAAGAACTTTATGTGAGCTTTTTGCACTGCCATGCGGAGTGGACAAGGGCTAGGAATCAAACCTTTAATTTGGCAACCAAGTCGGCCAGGATTTGTTTGCCATGGTGGCGGCCATTCTCGATGAAGATTTCATTGGTGTCGAGTCCGGCAATAATCACACCCGCTAGATAAAGTCCTGGCATATTGCTCTCCCGTGTCTCCGGATTGCAGACGGGGCGCATGCGGCGCGGCTCCACCTGAACCCCTGCTCGTTGGAGAAACTCCGTATCAGGATGATAACCGGTCAGAGCAAAGACGAAATCATTCTTGATGGTTCGCACGTCCCCTTCTCCGTCTGTTGCATGGGAAGGAGCCACCCGCAGGCAATCGGGTAGAATTTCCACTACCCGCGTATCAAATAGGGCTTGAATCTCTCCATTCGCAATGCGATTTTCCAGGTCTGGCCGCAACCAATACTTCACCTTATCCGATACGCGGGCGCTGCGATGGATCAACGTGACGCGGGCGCCATGGCGATAAAGGTCCAAAGAAGCCTCCGCTGCAGAGTTTCTTCCCCCGATCACTGCCACGTCGCAGTCAAAGTAGGGGTGCGCCTCCCGGTAATAATGCGAGACTTTCGGGAGGTCCTCTCCAGGAATTCCCAACGGGTTCGGCTTGTCATAGTACCCCGTGGCCAGAATCAGCTTTCGTGCGGAGTAGTTTCCCTCTTGGCCTGTTCGTTGGCGGGTCTGCACTTTAAAATTTCCATCCGAGCCCTGAATCTTCAAGACCTCTTCATAAACGTGAACCGCCAGATCGAAGTGCTTGGACACCAGCCGGTAATATTTCAATGCTTCTGACCGGGTCGGTTTTTCCCGCACGCTCACCATGGGAATTTCGCCAATTTCCAGCAAGTCAGGGGTGGTAAAAAAAACCATGTTGGTTGGGTAGTGATATAGAGAATTCACGACACAACCCTTTTCAATGACCAAGTAGTTCAAGCCCTGCCGCTTGGCCTCGATGGCGCAAGCTAGGCCGGTCGGGCCTCCTCCCACAATGATGACGTCGTATTGGCTCATGAATCCTGCTCCTCTTATGAATCTTCGGCCATCTTATGGGCAATCCGCGCTCTTGTAAAGCCGTCCCCCGGCCCAACCAGAGCTTTCTGCAGAGCGGCCAGTTGGACCAGCGAGAGGGCCTCGGCTCGCGCCCGCCGGTCAATTCCAAACTGCTCCATGGCGCGCCTAAGCCGCTCCGGCTGGCAAAGCTGCTTCCAGTTGTTGACCAGCGTTTTCCTTTTTTGTGCAAAGGCCGCCTTCATCCAGCGCCAGAACGTTTCTTCGTCCTGAATCCCCAGAGCCTCTTTTTGGGGGGCGATCTCCATTCGCACCAGAGCCGAATGCACCTGCGGCGCGGGCCGGAAAGCGCTTGGCGGAATCGTGAAGAGCAAGGCTGGGCGCGTGTAGTATTGGCAGGTCACGGAGAACAGCCCGTAGTCGGCAGAACCTGGCACAGCTATGATCCGTAGGGCGACTTCTTGCTGCACCATGACTACGATTTCTTCAAGCCAGCGATGGTGGTGAAACAAGTGCAGCAGGCAGGGCGAAGTGATGTAATACGGCAAATTGCCAAAGACTTTGATTCGCTGGCGGCGAGCCGAGCAAACCAGATCTTCAATCGAAACTTGCAGAATGTCCGATTCCAGCACCTCCACCCGAGGATTGTCTGCGAACTTCTCGTGCAAGCCCTGGGCCAGTGCCGGGTCAATTTCCACAGCCCAGACTCGCGCTCCGGTCGAAGCCAGCCGCGCCGTCATGTTCCCCGGCCCAGCCCCAATTTCCATCACTGCATCGCTCGGCTGGAGGTTCTCAACTTGGAGGATACGGTCGGCCACGCGCCGGTCTGTCAGAAAAACCTGTCCCAAGGGTGCGTGAAGACGTTTAGTCACGGCTTTATTGTAGCTTGTCCTTGTGTACGGTTTGAGCTCTGTGAATATTCGCAGATTCACCCATATCGCTATAATATTGAACCGAACTATGTCAGCCTTATCGCCTACAGCCCGAGGGCAAAATTAACCTCGATCCCCAAAGCCCCGTCCGCCTCGATTACGGCCCTTCCCCCGGCAATACTCCCTGATCCGGTTACTCCCCACCTTTTGGAATCCTCGCCAGTTTTCCAATACAAGATTAGTCGGTTTCTGGAAAGAAGTTTGCGCGCCGAGCCGGAGAGCCTCCTGATACTGAAAATGGTACGTTCGTCCTGCCGAAACTCAGCCATCTGTACGGTTGACTTCGATTTAGTTCTCCTCCAAACTGAAAATAGTAGGAGGAATGATCTCAGCACAAGAGCGTGGCAAGGATTTCAGCGTTCTTTTCCCCAGGCCACCGAGTTTTTTCCGCCAGTTTCTTTTTCTCCTCGCTACCGTCTTTTCGGTGCGGTATCTGATCTGGCGGACTGGCTATACATTGAATCCGCAGGCGGTCTGGTTCTTCGTGCTCTTCTTGACAGCGGAGCTTCTTGCTTTCTTGGAGACTACTCTTTTCTATTTCAATCTTTGGAAACCTACGCGTCACAAACCTCTTCCGGCTCTTCCCGACCGCGCCGTGGACGTTTTTATAACCACCTATAACGAGCCGGTTCACATCGTCCGGGAGACAGCCGTTGGGGCCATTTACATGCGCTACCCCCACAAAACTTACATCCTCGATGACGGCAACCGCCCCGAGATGCGACAACTGGCCAAAGAGTTGGGATGCGGCTACTTTAGCCGAACCACCCGAGAACATGGCAAGGCGGGCAACTTGAATAGCGCCTTGTTTGAAGGAACCACGGGTGAGTTTATTGTGCTTTTGGATGCCGACTTCGTGCCCCAACCGGATTTGATCGAGGAGACGATCGGCTTCTTTGCGGATGAGCGAGTGGCCATCGTCCAAATGCCGCAGTGTTTTTACAATCTGGATTCGTTCCAACACCAGACGGACTGGAAGAATGAATATGTCTGGGAGCAACAAGAGCTGTTTTTTGCCATAATCCAGCCAGGCAAGGATTATTGGAACGCCACTCTTTTCTGCGGCACACCGGCAGTGGCCCGCCGCTCCGCGCTGGAGGCCATTGGAGGGTTCGTAACCGGATGCGCGGTGGAAGATATCCCCACCACCTTTCGGCTGCAAGCCAATGGCTACCGCATCCTGTACTATAACCGGACGTTAGCCCGCGGGCTTGCGCCGCAAACCTTTGAATTTTTTGCCGGACAGTGGGTCCGCTGGGGCCGGGCCACCATGCAAGGCCTGCTGCAAGAGAATCCTTTGTTTGTGCGGGGTCTTAGTTGGGCACAGAGGCTGTCCGACTTCTCCATCATCTATTTTTACTGGATGGGCTACCAGAAGATTCTCTACCTTTTTACGCCAATCTTTGCTCTGTCCACTGGGATTTGGCCACTGTACACCGAGGTTTCAACTTTCTGGAATTATTACGGCCCCTATTTCTTGTTCAACCTTGCCGCTTGCGCCTGGGCTCACGGAGGTATCCGGGCTTGGCTGTTAGGCGAGCAATTCTCTATAATCAAGTTGCCCCTTCTGGCGAAAGGCGTATCAGGCTTCCGAAAGAAAGATCGGACGTTCGGAGTGACCCCGAAAGCGCAAGGTCGGGCTTCCCGACTTCTCGATGTGTGGCCTCAAGCGACCATTGCCACATTCACCATCGGGGCGCTGCTGGTCGGCTTCTACCGCCTCCCCCGGCTCTCCGGATTTGATCTCTGGGCGAACACCGTGAACCTCTTCTGGGCTTTCTACTTTCTTTCGATTACCCTGCCGGTGATCCGACGCGCGTTAAGAAAGCGGGAAGCGCGCATCGCCTACCGCTTTGGGGGCCGCGTGGATGTGCCACTGGTTTTCTCCCCTGCCAATGGTGACTCTTCTCAGGCTGAACGAGGATACGCCCGGAACCTGAATCGCCACGGACTCTCGATTACTCGGGCGGAACCGATTCCCGTCGCGACGTTATTGGAGCTGGAGATCGCGCTTCCTCATTACACAGTTACAGCCCTTGGGAGGGTTGTGCGCACTGATGAATTCAAGGTGGGAAAGAAGGACACGCGGGTCATGAATGGAGTAAAGTTCGAGCAGATCGCTTCGAAAGCGCAGGACGAGATTTCCAAATATTTGTTCACCGACATAGCTTCCCAGCAGGGAAAGTTGCTTCGCCTCACCACCGCAACACAGGCCGGAGGGGAATCTCCCGAAGGCGAGAAGGCGAATTCGCAAATCAAGAAGAATGACAGCTTATGCGTATGATCCTGGGAAACGGTATTCGTGCTGGGAGTTCCTTGACCGCGCTTTTCCTGGTGGCTCTGGCGGCATTTGCTCAGGTGGCCTCCGACGCAACTCAACAAGGAAATAAGTTGCTGGAGGAAAGCAAGCCGGCGGAAGCAGTAGCCTTGTTCCAGCGAGCGCTTTCCGAAAACCCCCGAGACGCAGATGCTCTTCGCGGAATGGGAAAGGCGCAGGAATGGCTGGGGCATTTCCCCGAGGCTGTGGCGTCTTACCGCCAGGCGGTGGCAGTAGAGCCGAACGATGCCGGGACTTGGTTTGCCCTCGGGCGGGTTCAGAGCTGGCAAGGGGAACGAGAAACAGCCTATGAGTCTTTTGAGAAGGCCCTATTGTTGAATCCGAACAACCTGGAGATCGAGCTGGCCTATGCAGAGGTGCTGAGCTGGAACCCCAGCAGACGCCAGGAGAGTCTTAGTCGGTATCAGAGAATTTTACAGCAGTGGCCGGAGTCCGTCTCGGCACAGTTAGGGCTGGCGCAAGCGCAGGCCTGGAGCGGGCTGACGAGCCAGGCCGAGCAGACTTATGATACAGTCCTGCGCCAAGAGTCAAACAATCCCCAGGCCCTTTTAGGGAAGTCCCAAATTGCGCGATGGGAGATGCGACTTTTCACGGCTCACGACCTTTTGTTGCAAGCCATCCGCGCGGCCCCCAGCAATCCCCAAGTACTTCGGGCGCTGGCAGAGACGGAAATAGACCTCGGCCAATATGATTTGGCCCGCGAGCGGGCCAACCAATTGGCAGGCTTGGCTCCCGATGATTCCCAGCAGGTGGAGGAACAGATTCGCCAGGCCCAGCGCCCCTTTTTCGAAACAGGTTACCAGTTGCGGCGCGACCGGAAAAGCCCTATCCAAACGCGATTGAGTTGGGATGCTTTTCAAAGTGTTCTCTCCGTTCCAGTCACCTCGCGGATGCGCTGGCGCTTTGCCTTTCGT
>JACQGE010000056.1 GCA_016199675.1 Acidobacteriota bacterium
GGGGTGGCTGTCATCCTGAGCGAAGCGAAGGATCTGCTCGTCTCGTGTGTGAGACAAAAGCAGATTCTTCGGTCCGACAAGAAAACGGCGGCCCCCAGAATGACGTCCTCGGCGGCTGGTTAGTCTACGGTAATTGTGAAAATGGTATAGAGGACTAAATAGGCTGGAAGTTGAAGACAACGACCCAAGTCGCATTTGGGCCTCCCCTCAGAGAGTGGACGCATTATATTCACCCTCTTCCCCTTTGTCAAGCACTCCTGAGCCGGAAAAATCTCTGTTTGTCATCCTGCTGACCAACCGGGTGCATCCTTCCCGCGATAACGAAGCCATCCAGGCCATCCGCCCTGCTGTGCACGATGCCGTGGTGCAAGCTACAAAGCAGTAGGGTATCCGCCGAGTCCATGGAACTCACTTTTTCAAAATTCAAACTTCAAGGCAAGCTGAATCTTCCGCGGGTCGGTAATCGTTCCGGAAATCCGGCCTGCTGTCGGGTTTATTCGGGTCGGGCTAGTGAATACAGTTGTATTGGGCTGGCTGAAATTGGGATGGTTGAACAGATTGAAAAATTCCGCCCGAAATTGCACCTTCTTTGTCTCTCCCAGACCCACTTCCTTGAACAAGGAAAAGTCGAGATTGAACAGGCTCGGACCAATCAGTGTGTTCTGGCCCAAGTTGCCAAAAGTGTCTGGGGGCGGCGCCAGAAAAGCATTTACATCATAGTACCGATCTGGCCCCCCTAGAACGGGATTGTTACTGGCACCGGGTTTTAGGTCCGGCCGATCGAAGATCCCGCTCGCGGGCCGGGTATTGGAATTGTTGTAAGATAACTTTAATGTCGCTGGCAATCCGCCGCGAGCACTGATAATGCTATTGATTTGCCAGCCGCCCAGCAACGCGTTGGGCAGTCTTGACAAATTTCCCGCAAATTTTTGGCCCGCCCCGAAGGGAAGCTCATAGCTGAAACTGAAGCGGAAATTGTGCCGGGTATCAATGGCAGCAAGGCCCTTCTCACTAGCAATGTCCCAGCTATTGAGAGGGAGATAGTTCGTCCCTGAGGGATTCTCCGCCGACCGCAGGCCAATTCCTGTGGTACCCATGTTCTTGGCGAATGTATAGGAAGAATTGAAGCCTAAACCTGCCCCGAACCTCTTTTTCAAAACAAGCTGAAGTCCGTTATACCAGGCATCGCCTACATTGGCAGTGTACCGGCTAGCGGTGAAGCTGGGGTTGGTAAAAGGAGCATTTTTCGGGATGGATAGCCTTCCGTTGACGAGTTCCGGTTTGGGTTGCAGGGGGTCGTATACATTGGCCAGATCCAGACCTCGAGTTCCCACATAGGTGACTTCCGCAGTAAGCGTTTCGCCGATTTGTCGTTCGATCCCAAAGTTGTATTGCAGGCTATAAGGCGTCTTAAAGTCAAGCGCAGCAATCACAGGATCTCCTGGCACATTTCCTGCCGCAAGAATGGGACTTTTGAGCGGAAAGGGCCAGGTTGGACTTGGAATACTCAACCTTTCTGCCCACGGGGGGACGTAGACCGCAAGCTGGTACATATACACCAAAGGGGGCTCCTTAAAGATTCCAAAGCCGGCTCGCACCACCGTTTTCTGGTCATGAAACGGACTCCATGCCAGTCCGACCCGAGGAGAGAGACCTTTGAGCGAATCGCGGATATCCATAAATTTTCCCTGCGTGTAGCCCCGGTCCCGAAAGATGTCCACTACATTAGCTACTTTATTGTTGACCTCAGAAGGATTGCTCACAGTTTCCCATCGTAGTCCTAGGTTCACGGTGAGGTTCGGTCTCCACGTGAAATCATCCTGAATAAAGGCCGCCACGTAGGTTTGTCGCCACCCCCGGTAGAGGTCTGCCAAACCGCCTGCCAGGTCTCGCGTAAATGTGTAATTATTGGGGTTGCCGGACAGTAAACTGGCGAGGTTGGTGAAACGCATTGAACCAGTAAACCAACATCCGGGAATTTCGTTCATCTGGTAGCGTCGAACGTTAACCCCAAAGGCGAACGCGTGGGCCCCAGGGTTGTAAAGCAGGGAATCACTGTGGTCGAAGGTGTTGTCGAGCCACTGGATGGGCGAGCAGAGTTGGGTGCCCAAACCGCCGGGGACGCTAACTCCGCTAGCGCCGATGCCAGACAGCAGGGGACGCCCGGGAAGCGACGAGAGCTCCGGAGCCAGATCGGAAATAGAATAAACTTCCTCAAATCGGGTGTTATTGCGGGTAAAGCCGGTGCGAGCGATGTTGACAATGGAAGGGGAAACCAGCCTCGTATACTCCAGCGCCGCAAATCGGTACCCACCTTCAGATACGCTCTGCATACCTCCCGGAACTAGCTGGACCAGGGGGACCTGGGAGGCGCTGTTGTCCACCGTCAATCGCCCGAAAATCGAATCCTTGTCGGTGAATTGCTGATCAATCCGGATCATGCCGTAGTCTTCCGTCCCTTGTTGGGTCCGGGTGCCCGTATAGGTGCCAATTCCCCCACCCCGGTCTTTATCCGGATCTACGTCCGGGCAAGGCCTCAGTCCCGGAACGGAGACCATTGGCGGGCTGAAGTTACCGGTCTTGCTGTCCGGGCAAGGCATCAGATTCAGAACGGCAATGGAGCCCGCATTCTTGACGGGAATGGGCGCGCTTCCCGGCAAGATGCCCTGTCGAGCCAGCGACGTGGGCACAAATCCTACATCGTTGGTCCCAATTCGTTCTCGCACACCTTCATAGGCCAGGAAGAAAAAAGTCTTGTCCTTAACGATCGGCCCACCGGCAGCAGCCCCAAACTGGTTTCGCTTATAGGTCGGAATGGGACCTGCGGGGGCGAAATAGTTCTTGGCGTCCATCTTTTCGTTGCGCAAAAACTCAAATGCGCTCCCGTGCAGCTCATTGGTACCCGACCGAGTGACAGCGTTGATCACCCCGCCACTGGCGCGGCCATACTGTGCCCCGTAGTTGTTGGCTAGAAGATTGAACTCCCGGACCGTCTCCACTCCCAGCAATTGGCCCAGCACGCTGGCTGGCGGGATGTTATAGGCGGGACTGACAATATCAATGCCGTCCATAAGATAGCTGCTCTGTTGCGGGCGGGCTCCATTGATGGACACCCTGGTGCCCACGCCGTTATTCACACTTTGGCCGACCCCAAGATCACTCACTACGCCGGGCTGAATGGCGGTGAGGTCCGCGAAGCTGCGCCCACTGAGGGGCAGGTCCCGCACCTCGCGTTCACTGACCAGACTAGCCACCGTGGCGCTTGTAGTCTCAATTAAGGGTGCTTCTCCCGTTACGGTGATCCGCTCGGCCACCGCGCCGATTTGCATCGAAAAATCTACAGTTGCCTCGCGGCCTACCGTTAGGGTGATCCCGGTCCGAACCGAGGTCTGAAAACCTGCCGCTTCCGCCGTGACTTCGTAGCTCCCCAACCCCAACTGCGGAACCCTATACCGGCCCGCAGCATCTGTCATTGTCGTCCGCGTAATTCCTGTCTCGACGTTCCGCAAAGTCACGTTCGCGCCCGGTATCACCGCTCCTGTGCTGTCGGATACCGTTCCCGATACTGTCCCCGTAGTTACCTGAGCGAAAACCACGCCGCTCAGAAAGAAC
>JACQGE010000054.1 GCA_016199675.1 Acidobacteriota bacterium
GGGCAATCGTTATATGCTCACCAGTGAAGGCTTCCAGCTTGCTCGTAGTTTGTAGCTTACTATCAGCGGACTAGACCGAACTATTGGATTGCAGCGGTAGGTTGCGCTGCTATACCCAGCCAATGAAGATCCTTCTTTCCTGGCTTCAAGAATTCGTTTCTCTGCCAACCGCAGACACCCGGCAGTTAGCCGATGAACTGTCCATGCTGGGATTTCCAGTCGACGCCGTCTCGACGGAGGACGGAGAAACCATCCTGGAACTGGACATCACCACCAACCGGCCCGATTGCCTGAGTCATTACGGCGTGGCGCGTGAGCTGGCTGCTTATTACGGCGCGCCGTTAACCTCCTTTGCCGAAACAGCAACCGGCAAGCCGCGCATCCGGCGCCGCGATCCCATTGTGCGGATTGCAGCGGACGATCTGTGCCACCGTTATTGCGCCCGCATCATTCGAGATGTAACGGTTGGTCCCTCGCCGGACTGGCTCGCTCGCCGTCTGGAACGGGTCGGTGTGCGCTCCATCAATAACGTAGCCGACGCCACCAACTATATCTTGATGGCTTATGGCCACCCCTTGCACGCCTTTGACCTGAATCGTCTGGCTGGCGGCAAGATCATTGTCCGGCGGGCAGCCGACGGAGAATTGTTTACCACGCTCGATGGCGTGGAGCGCAAATTAAGCACGGAAGACCTGGTTATCGCCGATATGAAGCGGGCTGTGGCGCTAGCCGGGGTCATGGGCGGATTCGACACGGAGATTTCTCTTGCAACCCGGAACGTGCTGTTGGAGAGCGCCTGGTTTGATCCGGTGGCCGTGCGCCGCACCGCCAAACGGCAGGGGATGCACACCGAGGCTTCTCACCGCTTCGAGCGTGGCGCGGATATTGAAGCGGCTTTGCCTGCTGCCAACCGCTGCATCGAAATGATCCAGGAGCTTGCAGGGGGTACCGTAGACGGCCATATCAGCGATGTATCTTCTAAGCCTCATACCACCCGGAATATTCTGCTTCGCCGATCAGAGCTGGCGCGGCATCTGGGACTGGAAATCCCGACGGGAGATGTTGAGAGAATCCTGCGGCAGCTCGGATTTTCGCCTCAGCCCAAGGGACGAAATGCCTGGAAGTGTGCCGTCCCTTCTTATCGCGTGGATTGCGGCCGCGAGATTGATTTAGTGGAAGAAGTGGCGCGGCATTACGGCTATGACCGCTTCCCGCTCCGCCTCCCCCCCCATGCCGGCCAGCCCGCGCAGAAGGTTCCGCGCGCCGCCAAGGAGGAACGGGTGCGCGCCCTACTGTTGGCCTTGGGCTATGATGAAACCCTCTCTGCGGTGCTGGTAGGACAGGAAACACAGGCTTTCAGTAATGAGATTCCAGTGGCTTTGGCAAACCCGTTAAGCGAAGAGGCTTCCCAGGCGCGGACAAGCCTTATGCCGAATCTGCTCGCCGCCGTGCAATGGAACCTGAACCGCGGCCAGAAATCAGTCCGCCTATTTGAAATCGGCAGTGTTTACCGCCGCGAAGGTGATGGCTTTCAAGAGCCTGCCGTGCTGGGCATCGCGGCTACGGGTGACCGCGTGGAGGCCACTCTGGGCAACCCAGCCCGAGCTTTCGATTTCTATGACTTAAAAGGAGATCTGGAACAATTAGCAGAATTGTTTGCGGTTGCCTCTTATGACTTTGATTCAGAAAATTTGCCGGGCTATTATCGGGGAGGGAGCCGAGCGCGGCTAGTAGCGGAAGGAAAGACCATGGGACAGCTCGGAGAACTGGATTCAGAAGTCGCCGCTCGCTGGAAGTTCCGGCAGCCCGTTTACATCGCCGAAGTTTCCTTGGAAAGTCTTTATGAATGGAATCTTCGCTCCCGGCAAGCGCAGTTGCTCTCGCGCTTTCCGGCGGTGGAACGTGATTTCTCTCTTTGGCTGCCGAAGCAAGTCCGTTTTGCAGCAATTCGGGATGCCATCACTTCCCTTCAGATTCCGGGACTGGTTGCCGTAGTTCCGGTGGAACTCTTCCATGGCACTCCCCAAGTTCCCGCCCCGGCGGGAAAGTATGGACTGCTTCTGAGGGTGACTTTGCAGAGCCAGGAGACGACTTTGACGGAAGCCGAATTGCAAAGTTACAGTTCCAGGATCATGGAGTGTTTGGAGCAAAAATTGGGGGCTCAAATCCGAATGTAATTGGAATCCGCTTCGATTTCTTGTAATCAGGGGGCTTTGGTGGAAAGAGAAACGATAGAGACAAGCATGCCGGTAACATCCTCGGCCGCCGATGGGTTAGAACAGTTGCTGAGTCTGGAGGAGAAAATCCATCAGACGATTGCTTTGCTGAAGTCTGCTCGCATGGAAAAGGAGGGACTGCTCCGGGAAAATGAGCGCCTGCGGCGCGAGCGTGAGGAACAGGAAAATCTCTTCCGGACAATGGAATCTCGTTTAGCGGGGCTGGAAAAGGAGCGGGAGACAGTCCGGGCTCGCGTGCAGAAATTATTGGAACTGGTGGATTCGTTGACAAAACAGTCCTCCGAGTCATAATAAAGCTACGCTGGGAGAATTCAGGAGCAGGATCTTGACCGCACCGCCTCAGGGAATCCGGGTAGAAATTTATGACCGCGTTTATCACCTGCGAACCGATTCGGAAAAAGACTACACGCAGCGGTTGGCGCAGGTGGTGGACGCTACAATGCGAACGCTCGCTGAGAAGACGCATACCTATGACTCCTTACGGCTTGCTGTCCTGGCGGCCCTCCACTTTGCCGATGAATGCGAGCAGCTTCGAGAACGTTATGAGAAGCTGAACATGGCAGTTTCAGAAAAGAGCCTGGCCTTTCGACAAGTCCTGGAAAACATTTCGGCAGAAGAAAAATAACCGGCAGCACGTTGGGTCAGCTTGCGGGAGAGCACGACCCGACGGCAGCGGAAACCCTCTTGCTTTCAAATTCGGCGTATAATAAAAGGGAAGCCAGAACTGCGAAGCAGGTGAATGTGGCCGGTTTTTTGAGCTAACACTGATTCGTATGGGGTCTGCAGATGTTCTGGTGTGCCATGCTCCGTCGAAGCTGCGATCGGGCTTTTTGATGGAGACGCCTAAAGGAACACGCGGACTTCAACCCGTATCCTAACGGGTTCATTAAATCGCCCGCACACGGCTGAGCGGTCTGGCTCCTAGCATTTCGGGCTGATCCACCATCTCAATACCGACGCAGAAAGACAACCAGTGAACATCCTTTTTATCGGGGATATTTTCGGCAAAGCCGGACGGAACATCGTGGCTGCGCGCTTGCCTGATTTGAAAAATCACTACGCCCTGGATTTGGTCATTGCCAACGGCGAAAACGCCGCTGCCGGCTTCGGGATCACCCCTCCCCTGGTGGAAGAATTTCTCGCGATGGGCATTGAAGTTTTAACCACCGGGAACCATGTCTGGGACCGCAAGGAGATCCTCGAATTCTTCCCTCATGAGCCTCGCCTGCTGCGACCCGCCAATTATCCTGGTGGCCCTGGTCAGGGAGTTTATACAGGCGTCACCCGAACCGGCATCGAATACGCGGTACTCAATCTGCAAGGGCGCGTATTTATGGCCAATACCGATTGCCCTTTCCGGACCGCCGACCGGGAATTGGAAAAGCTGCCCGCTTCCTGCAAGATTCGAATCGTGGACATACACGCCGAGGCCACTTCGGAGAAACTGTCCATGGGATGGTACTTGGATGGCCGCGTCACAGCCGTTGTGGGAACGCACACTCACGTCCCTACGGCGGACGAACGAGTTCTGCCCCAGGGGACTGCCTACATCACTGATGTGGGCATGACCGGGCCTTACGACTCCGTGATTGGAGTCACCAAAGAAAAAATTCTGCAACGGTTCCTCACGCAAATGCCGGAACGCTTTGACGCCGCTGAAAAAGACCCCCGCTTGCTGGCCGTCCTGATTCAAGCCCAGCCGGAAACCGGCCGCGCTCTCAGCATCGAACGCATTCAGCTTTGCGGCCCCTGACCCGTCAATCCGAGCCGCACGGAGCTTGCCCTGATGACCCAACCTCCTTTTGAAATTTTGGAGCATACCGCCGATGTGGGGATCAAGGCATACGGCAACTCTCTGCAGGAATTGTTTGTCAACGCGGCTCGCGGATTGATTTCTCTCGCCTCCGGCTTTCCTGAAGCGAGTTCGACCCAGCGCTTTTCCCTCTCGGCTTGCGGAGAGGACTATGAAGAACTATTAGTAAACTGGCTCAGTGAGATTCTTTATTACATTGACGCCGAAGGCTGGATCTTTTCTGATTTCAAAATTCATCGTCTGGAATCCGAATTCCTGGAAGGCGAAGCATTGGGCGAACGCCACGCGGAAGCGGCTCACCGCCTTCGCACGTCGGTTAAGGCCGTCACCTACCATCAAATCTCGGTCCGCCAAACCCCCAACGGCTGGGAAGCAGTCGTTTATTTCGATATTTAGACCGTTTTCAGAGTTCCTATATTCTCCTATCCAGCCAGAATCAACACGGTCCCAAGGAACAAAAATAGTTAATAGCAGGCAGGAAGCACCGTGATAAATGGCCAGGAAGTGCCGATAAAGGGGAAAGAGATTGCGCAAGAATAGAATTCGGATTCAAGAATTGGGATCATTGAAATGGCTACTGTTACTCCACCGACTATCCGGCGTTCCAGTGAGCGCATACCGATGGCTATTCCGATTGTGCTTTGGGGCGTAGATTCAGGGGGAAAGTCATTTATTGAAAAAACACAGACGGTCATGGTCAACCGCCGGGGAGCTAAAGCACTGACCAAGCACACGCTCATCCTCGGTGCGCAAGTGAAAGTGGCGATTCCTCACTTGAAGCGCGCCTCTTCGGCGAAAGTAGCCTGGTCGGGCGGCAACCAGGGAGAATACCGGGAAGTTGGCATTGATCTTGGCCACGTCGAAGATTTCTGGAGCCTGCCATTTTCGGAGGATTCCCTGGCCTTTCGCGCCACCTTCACTGAGACGGAACCGAACGGAAATTCCGCGGCTACGAAATCCTGGGAGGCTTCAGGACAAGAACTGGATCAACTGATTACGGCCTCCGATGCATCTGCCCCTCAGTCATCCACAACCTCGGAGGCACATATGGACTCTTCTGAAAAACTGGTTATTGCTTTGCGAGCACTGACGCGCTCCGCCATCGAACACAGTCAGAGCGAAGTCCTTCAAAAACTGAATCGCCAGGCGGAGGAAATCTTAGACAATCTACAGCGAACCATGATCGAAGAGACTCAGGAGCATCTTCGCCGGACAGCCTGCGCTCTCTCGGCGGAATTCGAAACGCGGCTAATGGAAGCGGTTGCCCATCATCAGCAGGTCTGCGAACAAACTTTGGCAGGCTTAGCGAAAAAGACTCAGGAAGGGTTGGAAGCTTCGCTGGCAAAATATCAAGAACGCCTGACAGCCAGCGCTCAAACAGCCCGGCGTGAACTGGCCCGCACACTGGCTCATGTGAGCGGCACGTTGGGAGAAGTCTAAGCTCGGAATCAAACCCAAAACGGTTGTCATTCCCGTGCCCCGTCAGGAATCTGTTCTTGGGGCTATTAATGCGGGATTGCGTTGCGGATGCTTCGCACGTTTGGGGATTATTACTAAACGGGGGAAAAGTGCCTTAAAATAGAAGTACGATGAGCAAACCAACGGATCTGTCCCGCCAAAAATTGACGCGGGTATTTTCAACGGATGACGAATTGGAAGCCCGCATGATTCAGGAGTTGCTCCGTAATGCTGGGATTGAAAGCATAATCAATGCCGGGTTCCCTCCCGGCATTTTTCCTATGAAAATGGGCGAACTAGCTCAACAGGATATTTTCGTCCTGGAGTCCGAAGCCAGCCAAGCCCAGCAGATCATCTCGGAACAACATAAATCGAATGGATAAGGTTATCTCTCCGCAGGCTTTTCTTGGCTCTCCGGCTGCCGGATTTTCTTTTGATGGACGGCTTGCATCTCCGCGACTTTATTGTATTGGGCTTCCGTTAGGATCGCTTTCAGCGCGGGATGCATCCGTTCCTCGCATTGTCTTTCGCCGGCAACGATCTGTTTCGACACGGGATCAATGGCTTCTGCCGTCGCGCCTGCTTTGCGGAGTTCCTCTCGCTTCGCGCGGTTCTGTGCGATCTGGTCGCTAATCGAGCTGAGGTCCGCAAAAACTTTCTCCACCTTCGGTCCTTGCTCAGCGGTCAGTTGAAGTTCTTTTTTTACTTCCGGCGTTAATCGGCAATCCACCAACTCTACATCCGTGGCAGCTTTTGCGCCGCTGGCAAATAGAAAACAACTTAGAGCGAAAAACAGAAACGGTCTCATGGCCTCTCCTTTTTATCCCGCCTTAGTCCTTACCGATCTAAATAAACTTTCGCCTATTTTACTCTTGCACAACCCCTGAATCAAGCACAGCCTGTTATGGTTAGGTAATCGCTAATTCTCGCGGATTAGCGTCTTTCTCAGATTCTAGCGCTATGGAAATTCATTTGCTCTAAAATGTAATTTGCCTCATTTCTTGCCGAAGGTGTAGCGCATGATTAGCCGATGCTGGGTACTGGTCGGAATCGTCAGTCTGATCCTGACAAGCACGATTTGGGCTTTCCAGGGCCATGACGCCAATCCCGACTTCCCTGCGATCCCGTTCGATCACAAGGCAATTCAATATTCGGAGCGTCCCGCAAATGATCCCGTCGCTCGTCTGCAAAAACAGGTGGAAAAAGGAGAGGTTAAACTGGAATTCCACCCCAAATGGGGATATTTGCCCGCTGTGCTGGAGCATCTCGGCATTCATGTAGATTCGCAGGTCCTGGTGTTTTCGAAAACAAGTTCTCAAGTGACTCAGATTTCCCCTCAACGCCCTCGGGCGCTTTATTTTAATGACGCTGTCTCCGTTGGCTATGTCCAACAAGGTCAATTCCTGGAGTTGGCTTCTCTCGATCCCAATCAGGGGATGATTTTCTATACCCTCGATGTCCAGAAGTCCGACAAACCCAGCTTCAGCCGTCAGGAAATGGATTGTCTGAAATGCCACATGAGCCCTGCAACGCTAAACATCCCAGGCATTATGGTCAGTTCGGTATATCCGACCGACCAGGACTCGCCCTATGGACGCGCCGGTTCCTTCGCCACCGATCATCGCATCCCTCTGGAAGACCGCTGGGGTGGATGGTATGTAACCGGATTGCACGGTTCGATTCGACACAGGGGCAACGTGCCGGTGGACAGCTTTGACAGTCTGACCGAGTCGGAGTTGCGGCAAAGCCAGAACCTCACCCGCTTGGACGAGAGGCTGAACACGTCCGCCTATCTGGCCCCTACGAGCGATATCGTCGCGCTGATGACCTTCGAGCATCAGACCCGCATGACAAACCTGATTACGCGGATTGGTTGGGAGACGCGCGTCGCCATCGCCGATAAGAACCTGAAGGAATTTCAGACGCAACTCGACTCCGATATAGACGAATTGGTGACTTACATGCTTTTCGCGGACGAAGCGCCGCTTTCCTCGCCGATTCAGGGCGTCTCTTCGTTCACGAAATCGTTCCCGCAGTCTGGTCCCCGGGACAAGCAAAGCCGCTCGCTTCGCGATTTCGATCTTCGGAAGAGATTGTTCCGCTATCCCCTCAGCTACATGATTTATAGCCCGGCGTTTGACAGCCTCCCCGATATTGCCAGGAATGAAATTTACCGAAAGCTCTATGAGGCATTGACCGGCAAAGACACCAACCAAAAGCTCGCGCATCTGTCGGCGGAGGATCGCCGCGCCGTCTTGGAGATCCTTCGGGATACCAAACCGAATTTGCCGGCTTTTTTTAAATGACCCTACTGGACAAATTGAACCCGCAGCAGCGGGAGGCCGTAGAAGCGACCGAGGGGCCGCTGCTGATCTGGCCGGAGCGGGCAGCTACGGCGAAAGTTTTATCTCGCCTGGGCATGGATGTTGCCCTCACCCCCCTTCGGGTATAGGCTGGGCATAGGAGAATAAGAATGAAGCTGCGTGTGGTTTTGGAGCCGAGCGACGAGGGCGGGTACACGGCGATAGTCCCGGCGCTTCCGGGATGCATCAGCGAGGGAGATACGCGCGAGGAAGCCTTGTCCAACGTTCAGGAAGCGATTCGACTGTACTTGGAGCCGGTGGAAGACGACGAAGCCCTCTCGCCCCATGCCGAGGTGGTCGAGATCGCTCTATGACAAAAGTCCCGAGCCTGAACTACGAACAAGTAGTTCGGGCGCTCCGTCGGGATGGCTGGATAGTTCTACGGCAGCGCGGCAGCCACATTCGACTCCAGAAGCATACACCCGGCGAAACCTTGAAGCTGATCGTACCTGCTCACCGGCCCATTAAGCGTTCCACATTGTCCCACATTTTGAAACAAGCTCGCCTCAGTGTCGAACAGTTCCGCGAATTGTTATGAGGGGTGGCCACGGCGAACGCATCTCTAATCCCACAAACCTCACGATCGGTTTACAATGAACTGGGAATCGTATAAATCCCCCAATGACCCTCCTAGACAAACTGAACCCGCAGCAGCGGGAGGCCGTGGAAGCGACCGAGGGGCCGCTGCTGATCCTGGCGGGAGCGGGCAGCGGCAAGACCCGCGTCATCACCTACCGCATCGCCAATCTGGTGCGCAAGGGTGTCCGGCCCGAGCGCATCCTCGCAGTCACCTTCACCAACAAGGCGGCGGCCGAGATGAAGGAGCGCGCCCTCGGAC